>DASUBP010000081.1:0-4670 GCA_035763205.1 Gemmatimonadales bacterium | reverse complement strand
CTCCCCCGCCACCGCGTTGTCGACGCCTTCGACCAGCACGCCGGCGAACCCTGAGTCCCGGCAACGCGCGAGGATCGGGCCGTCCTCAGGCTTGAACGCCGAGAGCGCGTAGAACGGGATTCTGGGGTAGCGGGCGGGGAGAGCGAAGACGTCGGCCGGCACGGACTTTACATCGAGGACCACGGCCCCGATGAGACGCTGAAGCATGAGACGCCGCAGTTGGTCCGCGCTCCGGCACACGCGGACACCTCCGCCGGCGCCGGTCGGAATGCCCCGGCGCACGGCACGCCGCGCGTCGGCTCGAGGGTGGTAAACCGGGACCACCCCCGTCACCGCGGCGGCTCCGGCACCTCCTGCAGGGCTCGCACCATCTCCGCTCCCCGTCGGAGCACGCCCCGCGCGTTGTCGTAGGAGATCGTGGAGACCGCGTCATCCAGCGGATGCCACGAGCACGCGGAGATCCCCTCTTCGAGCTGCGGCGTCGGCTCTCCGGACCGGGACTCGAAGAGGAAGAAGTGGCAATACTTGTGGATGGTCTTGCCCTTGAAGCGGAAGTACCAGTCGATGACCCGGATGGGCCCGTGGAGCAGCAGATCCTTCAGGCCGGTTTCTTCCTCGACTTCGCGTCGAGCCGCGTCCGCGGGAGGCTCCGCGGTTTTCAGGTGCCCCTTCGGAAAGCCCCAGTTCTTGTAGGAATCCCGGATGAGGAGGTATCGCGCGACCCCCTCCTCCCGACGGAACACCACGCCCCCCGCGCTCGTCTCCCGCTGCGCCTTCAACGCCCGCTTCGACATCTGGTCCCTAAAAGACGCTGAACGTGAAGTATTTGCGCGGATTGGCCTGGATGTCGGCCAGGAGCTGGCGAAGCTGAATCATCGTAAAGGTCGTTTCCTTATAGAGCGACGAATCGGCCACCAGGAGCCCCAGTGTGCCGGTCTTGTTGGCGATCCGCGACATCACGGTGTCCGCGTTTACCAGTACCCGAACCAGACTCTCCTGGTTCTTGTGCGCCGCCTCAGCCAGATCACGCAGATCGGCGCTGGTGGTGCGGATGTCCTGACTCGCCGCCTGAGTGTTGTTCAGGATGGAGGATACCTGCCCCCCGCTCGTCGCGCTGTCCAGCCGTCCGGCGGTGGTCTGGAGTCGCGTGGCCGCGTCGGCGAGAGACTTCGAGCCGGTTTGCAGATTGTTGCCGACGTTGCCGATCACGGTGGCCTGCTCGTCGGTCACCTTCACCAGCCGGTCGGCGATCTGGCCGAAGTCGTGGATCGAGCGCCGCAGGTCATTGACGGCGTTCGTATCGAAGGCGGTCTGGATGCGGTTGGCGACGGTGCCGATATCGGTCGCGATGCGCGAGGCCTGCGCCGTGAGCTGGCCGATGTCGGGCAACGTCGCGCCGGGCCACCGCCCTCCCCCGCCCGCCGCCGCTTCGGCGATGGCCGAGCGAACGTTGGGATCATCGGGGAGCTGGTCCTGGGACGTGACGGTGACGGCCCATTCGCCGAACAGGGACGCCGAGGCGGCGATGGCGGCGGGGCGCGGGGGGAGCGACACCCCGGTATAGACCTTCAGGTCGGCTTCGACCCAGTTCCCCGGCGCGAGGCGAATCGCCTCCACCCGGCCGATCCGGACGCCTCGGAGCACCACCGGATTGCCGACGCCCAGGCCACCCACGGTGCGGAAGCGCGAGGTGTACATCGTCTCGGTCTTGCCGAGGTGCGCGCCCGACAGCCAGAGCGCCCCACCCACCACCAGGGTGAGCGCGGCGATGACCGCCAGACCGACCGCGAACTCGTTTTCGCGCTTCACGAAGGAATCCCTTCGATGAACTGCCGGACCAGGGGATCCTGGGTCGCCTGGATTTCGGCGACCGATCCGACCTGCCGGATCTTTCCTTCATACAACATCGCGATCCGGTCCCCCACCGTATAGGCGCTCCGCATGTCGTGGGTCACCACGATGCCGGTGACGCCCAGATGCTCCCGAGTGCGCACCATCAATTGATCGATCACGGCCGAGGTGACAGGATCCAGGCCGGTGGTCGGCTCATCATAGAGGATGTAGCGTGGCCGCAGCGCGATGGCGCGCGCGATCCCGACCCGTTTCCTCATTCCCCCGGACAGCTCGGCGGGCAACTTGTCGTCATTCCCCGTCAGATCCACCAGGGCCAGCGCTTCGGACACCCGTTCGGCGATTTCATCGTCGGCCAGCGCCCGGCGCCTGAGTCCCAGGGCGACATTCTCCGCGACCGTCATGGAATCGAAGAGGGCCGCGGCCTGGAACACGTAGCCGATCTGCGCCCGCAGATTCGACAGGCCGTGCCGATTCAGGTCCGGCACCGACTGCCCGTCAACGATGACCTGCCCGGCGTCGGGGAGCAACAGTCCGACCACGTGCTTCAGGAGCACGCTCTTGCCGGTACCGGAGTACCCGATGACGACCATCGTCTCACGATCCCGGACGGTGAGCGTGCAGTCGTCGAGTACCACGTGCTCACCGAAGGCCTTCCGGACGCCCTTGAGCTCGATCACAGGATGGTCATCGCCCAGAAGGCGTCGAGGACGAGGAGCAGGACGGCGGAGTACACGACCGCGCGCGTGGTGCTCAATCCCACCCCTTCCGCGCCCCCCCGGGTGCCGAGTCCCACCACGCAGCCCACGAGGGTGATGGTGAATCCGAAGGTCGCGCTCTTGAAGAGGCCGTACCACACGTCCTTGAACACGTAGAAGAGCTTGAGGCCCTTGAGAAAATCCGGCGTCGAGAGACCCAGGAGGCCCAGAGACGTGAGCCACCCGGTGGTGATGCCGACGGCGATGGCGAAGGCGACGATCACGGGGAACATGGTGGTGCCCGCGACGATCCGCGGGATGACCAGGAAACTCTGGGGGTCGTAGGCGAGGGTCTCGAGCGCATCCACCTGTTCGGTCACGCGCATGGTCCCGAGCTCCGCGGCCATGCTGGCACCCACCCGCCCGGCGAGGGCCAGGCCGGCGAGCACCGGACCGAGCTCCAACATCATGGTCTTGCCCACCAGGGTGCCCACGAAATAGAGCGGCACGGTGCCGGTGAACGTGTAGGAGGCCTGGAGGGCGAGGACGATGCCGGTGAAGGCGGCGATGAAGAGGGCCACGGGGAGGGAGTCGACTCCCACGCGGCGCATCTGCGTGATGGTGAGGGGGAACCAGATGCCGACGTCGGGGAGGGCCCGGACGGTGTCGGAGAGGAACTGGCCAAGACGGCCCACGGAGCGCACGGTGGCGGCGGTGTTCCGGCCGAGGGCGGTGATCACGGCCGGAAAATAGACGCTAAGTCGCCAAGTCGCTAAGTCGGTATAGTGAAAGCGAAAGAGGCCGAGGATTTGTCTCCCCGGCCTCTTCTTAGCGACTTAACGACTTAGCGTCTTAGCGACTATGCAGCAAAGCTCCCCAGCGCCTTCCCGACGTCTCCGTCCCGGAGCCGCTTGAGGGCCCGGTCGCGCAGCTGCCGCACCCGCTCCCGAGTGACGCCGAGGAGGCCGCCGATCTCTTCGAGGGTGTGTTCGCGTCCGCCGTCCAGGCCGAAGTACAGGCGCAGGACTTTGGCGTCGCGGCGCTGGAGGGTGTTCAGCGCGTTCTCCACTTCGTCCGAGAGGAACCGGTCCATCGCCTGGTCCTCGGTGTCCGGCAGATCCTCGGCGATGAAGCGCTCGATGAGCGAGCGGTCACCGTCGGGATCGAGCGGCGCGTCGAGGCGCACGTCACCCGTGTTGAGGGCGGCGAGGGACTGCACGACCTCGAGCGACAGCTTGGTGGCGTCGGCGATCTCTTCAGGCGTCGGCTCCCGGCGCAGCGTCTGCCGCAGGTACTCGGCGGTGCGGACGATGCGGGAGAGATCGGCGGTGCGGTTCAGCGGCACGCGCACGGTGCGACCCTGGCGGGCCAGCGAGGCGAGGATCGCCTGGCGGATCCACCATACGGCGTAGGAGATGAACTTCACGCCCTGGTCGGGATCGAACTTCCGCGCGGCCGTGAGCAGTCCGACGTTCCCCTCGCCGATCAGGTCGGTGAGCGGGAGACCGCGGTTCTGATATTTCTTGGCCACGGAGATGACGAAGCGCAGGTTGCGCTTGACCAGCTCCTGCATGGCCTCCTGATCGCCGGCGCGCACCTTCCGGGCGAGGGCGATCTCCTCCTTCTGCGTGAGCAGGGGAGTCTTGGAGACCTCGTGCAGGTACTGATCGAGGATGTCGCGCTCGTGCTCGTGATGGCCGAGGCCGGTGAGGAGGCCGCGGCGGCGCCCGCGCTTCTTGGTCGCCTTGGCCTTGGGGGCCGGGGCGGCCGCGGGAGCGGGCGCAGCGGGAGTCTTGGCCGCGGCCTTCGGCGCCACGGCCTTTTTGGCCGGTGCCTTCTTGGTCACGGCGCTTTTCTTCTTCTTTTCGTTCTTGGTCATGGGATTGGTCTCGGTCGAGCCTCTAGTACGCCTGAGGGCCCGGAAAGTTCACCGAAGGCCCGATATCGCTTGACACTGACATAACGCCCCGATAAGATGCCGTGTTCCCGCCCAGGGGCTTTGTCGGGGGGCCGCAAATATCCCTGAGAAGGCTGGAAAAACAAGGGGGGCGTAGCTCAGTTGGGAGAGCGCGTGAATGGCATTCACGAGGTCAGGGGTTCGATCCCCCTCGCCTCCACTGA
>DASUBP010000080.1:0-4540 GCA_035763205.1 Gemmatimonadales bacterium | reverse complement strand
CCGATGTGCGCGTAGTTCCAGACGGTCGGGCCGCACGTATACAGCGTCACCCGCGGCGGGTGGAGCGGCTGAAAAGGCTCGATGGCGCGCGTGAGCGTGTTATGGAGGAAGAGGGCCATGCGGAGAAAATTAACTCACCGCAAGCTCCTCCAGAGACTTGGCGCGGACGTGGGAGGCCCGGACCGAGAGGCGGTAGGCACGGCACGTGGCAAGGGCCGCCTCCGGCGTCACCCGGGAGAGGTCTACCTGCAGTCCGAAGGGTGTCAGGCGGAACCCCGACGGCGCCGCCAGGGCCGGCCGGTCGAGGATCACATCCAGAACCCGTTCCGCCAGGAGTGCCGTGGGCGCGGCGACCCGCGCCACCCGGCCATGACGCAGCACCAGCACCCGGGTCGCCACCCGCTCCACCGCCTCGAGCGAGCCCGCCGAAAGCAGGATCGCGACGCCGGCGGCGGCCCGGGATTCGAGCCGCCAGGCCAGCTCCTGCCGAACGGCGGGATCGAGGCCGGTGAGAAGCTCGTCGAGTACGAGCACGCGCCGGCCCCCCAGCACGGCCTGGGCCAGCGCCAGCCGCCGGCGGACGGAGACATCGGCCGCGCTGATGGGGTCGTCGGCGTGCAATTCGAGTCCGGAGACGGCGAGGGCATCGCGAACCGCCGTGACGGGACTGCCGCGCACGTGAAACCGGCCCCAGTACTCCAGCAGCTCCCGGACGGTAAAGGCGGCCAACCACGCCGGGTCCTGCGGCGCATATCCGACGATCTTGCGGACGCGGGCGTCCTTCGCATCCCACGATCCCACCCGCGCCTGCCCCGCGTGGGCGCGCGCAATGCCGGCGGCGACGCGCAGCATCGTCGACTTCCCCGTACCGGCCCCGCCGACGACGGCGACCACCTCACCCGGAATCACCTCGGCGTCCACCCCGTCGAGCACCCGGCCCGTCCGTCCCACCCAGGTGACCTGGGAGAGGGAAATCGCGGGCGGGATCATGGCTTCCACCGGCGCCAGAGTTCCGCCGTGACGAGGAGTCCGCACGCTGCGACCGGGACGGTGACACCCGCCGCCGAGAGCGCCGCATCCACACCCGCTCGCCACCCCAACTCCACGCGCCAGGCGGCGCCCACACCCGCACCCAGCGTCACCACTCCCGCCAACCCGGTCACGGCGAGCCAGCGTCCCAGGGCGAGCGCCAAGGGTGACGCCGGATGACGCAACGTCATCGCCGTGACGCGCCCCGCGTGGGGTCCGGCGAGGACGGCGGCGGCGGCCACGGTGGCGGTCAACGCGACGCCGAGGGTCAATACCGGCAGGGACACGCCATCGTCGAGTCCACTGAGACCCACGGCCCCGAGCCCGATGACCGCCAGCCAGAGCCTCAGCCGGGTCTCGCGGACCAGCGCGCGCACGGGCCTCCACTCGGCGAGGGCTTGACGGAAAAACAGGAACGTCGTCACGCGCCCTATCTACAAAAGAAGCGGGCGCCGACCGTGATCCGATCGACGCCCGAAGGGCCCGAAAAACGCCGGACCTAGTGCCGGTGCTTCTTCTTCTCGTCAGCCGCGGCGATCATCGCGTCGACCACCGGCGCCGGATCGAAGCGAACGGGATCGGTGGCCGGGAGCCCCGTCTCCTTGGTCGCGCGTGCTACGGCCTCACGCGCGGCGCGTTCATCGAGATCGAACGTGTTCAGGCACACGGCGATCACCTTGGATTCGCGCACCGGGCGAGCGGCGTCCTCGTATACCCGGATGAGCTCCGGCAACGGCGGAATCTTGACCCAGGGCGCGCGGCCGTGATAATCGCCGATGAAGTCGCGGGATGACTGGTGGCACAGAATCATCGCGTCCGGACAGGAGCCGTGCAGCAGTCCGAGCGTGACACCGGAGTAGCCGGGGTGAATGAGACTGCCCTGCCCCTCGACCAGCACGATGTCATGATCCTTGGCCCCCTGCAGCACGAGTGACTCGGCGGCGCCGGCGATGAAGTCGGCGACAACGGCGTCCACCGCGATTCCCCATCCCTCGATGAAGATCCCGGTCTGCCCGGTGGCCACGAAGCTGGTTCGCCGGCCCCGTTTCACCAGTGCGTCCCGCAGCTGGAGCTGAGCGGTCATCTTGCCGACGTTGCAGTCGGAGCCCACGGCGAGCACGGTGAGCGCCGAGACCTCCGCCGCGCGGCCATCCGCGATGGGGAGATGGGCGGGAGGCTTCCGGGCGTCGAGGATTCGAACGCCTTTCTTCTTCGCGATCGCCCCCAGCTCCGGATCATCGCCGATGAAGGTGTGGAGACCACTCCAGACCTCGAGCCCGCTTTCGATCGCGGTCTTGAGCCACCCACGCCATTCGTCGGGAAGCTGGCCCCCCGCCGGCGCGATCCCGATGAGAATCGCCGTCGCCCCGCCCCCGAGCGCCATGCCCTTCGCGAAATCCCCGACCACCGGGATGGTGCCGCCGAACCCCAACACATCCTGAACGGTTCTGCCGGCGTGACGCCGGTCGAACACGCCCACGATGCGTTCCGGGAAGTACCGGACGCAGCTGTTGGCGGTCTTCGAGGTGAGGGGATCGAATTGGCCGTCGGCGAGAATCAGGAACCGGTGGTCGGGGCGCGTCATCGCTCGGGACGTCGTTTGGGAAGGTGGAGGGGGATGCGGAATTCGTCCGTATGCCGCAGCACCGCGGACTGGGTGGCGACGTCCCCGTAGATCTCGCCATGGACCACGTGCCGGACGAAGACGATCACGGTCGCGAGAATGGGGACGGCCACGACCAGCCCTACGATCCCGAGCAAGGTCCCCATCACCAGCACGCTGGCGATGGTGAGGACGGGAGGCAGGGCCACTTTCCTTTCCATTATCAGGGGGCCTACCACGTTGGCCTCGATGATGTGGACCACCACTCCCAGGAGCAGGACCGCGACCACACGCAACCAGTCCCCTTCCCCGATTACGAACAGGGCCGGAAGCACGGTGGACAAGAGGGTCCCGAAGAAGGGGACGATGGCGGCGACGCCCGCGAAGACGCCGAACGCGAGCCAGTACGGGGCGCCGAGGATCAGGAGGCCGATCGTCGTCAGCGTGCCGAGGACGACCATCGCCAGCAGCTGGCCGCCCACCCAGGCGCGCAGCGTCTGCGCCGTGTCGTCGAGGATGTGCGCGGCGGTGACCCGATGCTGAGGCGCCACCAGGCCAATGACGCCGTCGCGGTACACCCCGGGACTGCGCGCCAGATAGAGCGCCATGACGAAGATGCTGACCCCTTCGATCAACGCGAGGCCGCCGGCCCGGAGGTATGGGAGGACGGAGGTTCGCAGAAATCCGAATCCTTCCGTGATGAGCGAGCCCACCACTCCCGAGGTCGGATCGGCGAGGGGTGACCGGCGCAGCACCGGGTACCGCGCCGCCGTGCGGGCCAGGACGTTCTGGACCTCGGTGAGGGTCCCGGGCAGTCCGGAGACGAGTGCTTGCGTCTGGTCGATCACCGGCGGGAGCAGCACTGCCCCCAGACCGACCACGGCGCCGAGGGTACCGGTCACGGCGATGGTCAGTCCGGCCCAGCGCGGGACGTTGAGGCGGCGCTCCAGCCAGTCGGTGACCGCGCCGAGGTAGATGGAAAACAGGATCGCGATGAAGATGACGATGAGGACGTCGACGACCCGGACGGCGAACCAGATCCCCAGGGCGGCAACGAAGAGCGCCACGAACGTGGCGCCCGAGAGTTTGGACTTCGCCGACGGCTCAGCGGAGTTCAGTGGGTGTGCCCGGCTTCGTCGTCCTCGACCAGCTCGGCGTCTTTCGCGCCCTTGCCGATCTGTTTGGTTTCGGCAGGGGATCCGGCGCCGAGCAGGCCCATCTTCTGCTTGAGGGCCGCGAGCTGCTGATCCGCGTCGGCGCGGACTTCGATGGTCTGGAACTGTTTCATCAGGGAGTCACCCGACAGATCTTCGTTGACCTCGGCGGCCGCGATGAGCTTCCGCTCCTCGTGTTCGATCTGCTCGGCCATGCGCTCGAAGGTCTCGAAGGCCGAGTTGTCGCCCATCGACGACATGGTCTCCTGAATGCGCTTGTGGGCTTCGGCCCGCTTCTGCCGCGCGATCAGGATGTTCTTCTTCCGCTTCGCCTCTTCGATCTTGTCGTTGAGCTGGCGCAGCGAGAGTTTGAGCTTCTCGGTCTCTTCCCGGTGCTTCACCCAGGTGTCGTGCAGGGTGAGGGCATTCTGGACGTGCTCGTTGTGCCGCAGGAGCGCCTGCTTGGCGAGGTCGTCCCGGCCTTCCTGAACCGCCAGCACGGCGCGCTTCTCCCAGTCCTCGGCCATTTTCTTCTCCTGCTCGGCCTGGGCGGAGAGCTTCTTTTCATCGGCAATCGCGGAGGCCACCTGCTGCTTCGCCTTGGCCAGTTGGGTCCGCATGTCGACGATGAGCTGGTTCAGCATCTTCTCAGGATTCTCGGCGCGCGAAATCAGGTCGTTGATGTTCGACCGGATGAGCGTCGAGAGACGGTCAAAGATCCCCATACACCCCTCTATTGCGGGTCAGCGACCCG
>DASUBP010000079.1:0-3715 GCA_035763205.1 Gemmatimonadales bacterium | reverse complement strand
GAGTGCCCCACCCGTCGCGATGATCGGCCCTTCGGCTCCGAAGGGGCCACCGGTGCCGATGGCGATCGCGGCGGAGAGCGGTTTGAGAATCGTGAGGCGCGCGGGAATCCGGCTCTGATTGGTGAGGACCTGCTCCATCGCCTCGGGGATCCCGTGACCGCGGATGCCGGCGGATCCATAACGCGCGAGGAATCCGACGATCAGGCCGCCGACGACCGGGATGAGGAGCACCCACCAGCCGAGATGGTTGCCGGAGGGGGACGCGAACGAGGTCGAGAACCGTCCGTAGAAGCTGAGATTGGTGATGAAGCCGATGAGGCGAATCAGGACCTGAGCGACGACGCCCGCCGCCGCCGCCACGATCATCGCCAGAAATCCGATGAACAGTACGCGCCGGTCGGCGTGCGGAGCTTCTCCGTGAATGCCCGCCCGCGCCAGTGACGGCGCGAGAGAGGGAGAGACCGGGACGCTTCCGGCCGCCCCGGCCGTCTCCCCTTCGGGGCTCACGTCACGACCCCGCCTTGTACCGCCACGCGGCGATGTTCGCGCCGATCGCCTGGACCTGGAACGCGGCGTTGCCGCTCGCGTCGATCGCCGGCACGTCTTGCGTCTGGCTGACGATCACCTTGCCGTGCGTGTCGAGAAACTCGAACGTGACCTTCGCGGGCTTGCTCGGCGTGTCGTGGAAGTTGGTGAAGAGCCCGCTGAGCGCCACGTTCTGGTCGCCCGGCTGGAACTGGCCCACCGTCACTTCGAACGGCAGCAGCGAATCGGCGAGCGTGATGTAGTGCAGCGCCGAATCGGTCCTCCCCTGTTCCTGGAACCCCTCCGCCATGAGCTGGAGGGTCTTGCGGTTCATGGGGTCGACGGCGTACAGCCGGCGCGCCGTGCTCAGCATGCTGTCCTTCTGCCCGGTCACCAGATAGGTGTTCGTCAGGTTGTAGAGTGCATCCCGGAAGTACGGGTTCTGCGCAAGTCCCGCCCGGAACGCCTGGATCGCGAGGGCGAACGTCCCGTGGGCCGCAGAGTCGTACGCGGCCATCGCCTGAGCGTTGGGTGGATCGCAACGGTGCTTGATCGCCGCGGCGGTGAGCGCCGGACGGACCTTCCGCGCGTCGCCCCGGCACTTCACGCCGGCCGCCTGGGTGTCGGGCGCCTGCGGTGCGGCATTGTACATCGCGACCCCGGCCGAGAACAGCGTGAGCGGGTCGATGCCATCCGCGTGCTGAAGCATCTGCTGATACAGAGAGCGAGCCGAATCCGGATGCCCACCCGCCGCATACGTGTTGGCCAGCTGGGAGATCGCGGACGGGTCGTTAGGGTTGGCCTTGAGGTAGCCGCGGTACACGGCGGCCGCCGAATCGTAGTTCTTCAGCTGCTGCTCGGCCGCCGCGAGGTTGAACATCAAGTCCTTGCGGCTCTTCTCGAATTTCGGATCCTGCGCGATGACCAGGCCCTTGTTGAAATACGTCGCCGCCGAGTCGTACTGGCCGCCGTTGTAAAAGAGCGTGCCCATGAGCGAGACGCCGTCGGGCTCGGCGGGGCTCGCCTTGCTCGCCTGCTGGAGATACACGAGCGCCGAGTCGTTCTTCCCGGCGTTCAGGGCATGAACGGCGTTATTGAAAATCGGCACCCAGTTGTTGTGGCGCCAGTAGTAGATGTCGTCATGGCATTTCGGGTCCAGCGCCTCGGCCTTGGTGAAGGACGAGTCCATGCCGACCATGTCCTTCCGCTCGATGTAGTAGCGCGCGAGGTAGTACCAGGCACCGGGGTTCTTGTCCTGACCCGTCGTGAGCGCCTGGTTGAGTACGCGGTAGGCGTCGCGAAGCTCGCGGTCCTTCACCTCGTCGAAGTGCGTGTCCTTCGACTTGCTCAGGTAGACGACCGCGCTGGCGACCAGATATTGCCCCGCGCCGGGGAGGTCGCACTTGGCCGGGATCCAGTCCGCCTGCCCCATGAGCGGGCTCACCCCCGCGCCCACGGAAACGAGACCCAGTACCGCCGTCAGCATCATCCGTCGCATCGCTACTCCTTATGAGGTTGGGCCACGCGCGATTCGGCTTCTCGCTGTGCCGCGCGTGCCACGTCGATGGGGGGCAGCCCCAGCACTCGGGCCGCCGTCAGCACATCGTCATACTCGGGTTTGACCCGGACTCCGTCCGGACGTTCCAGAACCTTCACGCGAACGCTCGCGGAAGCCGTGCCGATCGACACCTCCACGCGGATCTCGTGCCGCGGCAGCGTGGTGCGTTCAGCGCGCCAGCGGCGCAGACCCGCCGTCGGGCTGTGCCGGAACAGAGCGGCAGCGACGGCGTCCACCTGCGCTTCGGGAGCCATGATCTCGATCCGGAGACCCGGCCTCCCCTTCTTCATCTGCACCGGCCACACCTGCACGTCGAGGGCACCCGCTTCCGCCAAGGCCTGGCGGAGGGGCTCGACATACTCGGGACTCAGATCGTCGATGTCCGTCGCGAGTACCGTCACCGCTTCCGTCTGGTCGGCGGTCTCGCCGAGCATCACCCGGAGCGCATTCGGGTACTCTTTCGGGTCGCGATGTCCTGCGCCCCAGCCGCCGGCGGTCACCCGCCAGCGCGCGGGAGGAGCTCCGATCGACAGCACTCGCAGGAGCGCGGCTCCCGTGGGAGTCGTTGCTTCCCCGTGGACCGGGCCGTCGGCGATCACGTCCAAGCCTTCAAGCAAAATGGCCGTCGCGGGTGCCGGTACCGGAAGCCGTCCATGCGCCGCTTCGACCCATCCGTCACCCACCGCCACCGGCCGGTGGAAGATCGCTTCGACCCCGAGGCGCTCGAACCCTTCGATGGCCCCAACGATGTCCAGCACGGCATCGACCGCGCCGACTTCGTGGAGGTGCACCCTTTCCGGTGCCACCCCGTGGACCCGCCCTTCCGCTTCACCCAGGAGCCTGAACGCTTGCACCGCACGCTGGCGGACCGCGGGGGACAGGGGGGCCTGCTCCACCAGCTTGACCAATTGCCCCACATGGCGGCCGTGAGGCTGGGCCGGAATCTCGAACTCGACTTGCTTACAGGAAACGCTGCACCGCGTCGCATCCCGCACGTTTACGCGGACCCCGTCCAGCCCGAGCCTCGAGGGCAGCCCCTCGAGCCATGACACGGGTACCCCGAGCGAGAGCAGAGCGCCCAGGGTCATGTCGCCACTGATGCCGGCGGTGGGGTCTAGAACGGCGATCTTCATGGTCCGAAGACCTGAAATATAAACGGGTTAGCTCCGGTAGAGCCACCCGGCGCCGGTGTTGAAGATGACCACGCGCTCGGTAGCCTTGATCGCGCCTGTGGCGAGGAGCTCGACGGCGGCAGCGAGCGCCGCGCCACCCTCGGGTGCTGCGTCGACACCCTCCTGGCCCTGCAGATCATCGGACGCCTTGGTGAGCGCCTGGTCGGATACGGCCACCGCCCCGCCGCTACTCTCGCGCAATGCCGTCAGCATCAGGCGGTCACCGAGTGGGCCGGGAACCCTCAGCCCCGCAGCCACCGTCTCCGGATTGGGCCAGGGCGTGCAATGATCGGCGCCGTCCCGGAATGCCTGCACCACCGGTGCGCAGCCCGTCGCCTGGACGGTGAACATCCGTGGCAGCTTGCCGCGGACCCATCCGGCATCCCGCAGCTCGTTGAACGCCTTCCACATGCCGATCAGCCCGGTGCCGCCACCCGTGGGATAGACGATGACGTCCGGC
>DASUBP010000078.1:0-2974 GCA_035763205.1 Gemmatimonadales bacterium | reverse complement strand
TGAGCCTCAGGGGACGGGGCGGGCGCGAGCGGTGCTGCGGACGATCAGGAAAATGGGCCACGCAAGGGCGACGACGCCGAGGGCGATGAGGCTGTTGCGGGTGTCCGTAGTGACCGCCGCGATCAGAAAGACCACCGCCCCGCTGAGTGCGAGCGCTCCCGTCCAGGGATGGCGGGCGCGGTACGGGCGTTCCAGGGACGGTTCTTTCTTGCGAAGCCCGAAGTACGCGAGGAAGGCGAGCGCGTAGTTGAAGACGATGAAGAACGCACCCACCGCCAGAGTCCGCTCGAAGGTCTTCGTGAGCAGGAACGCCAGCGATGCGAGGGTCCCGACCACCAGTCCGATGGTTGGCGTCCCTCCGGGATTCACGATCGTGGCCCAATGGGCGAAGAGGCCATCCTGGGCCATCGAGCGGAAGATGCGCGGAGCCGCCAGCATGTAGGCGTTGATCGTGCCGAGGATGGACGCCATCACGAGCACCCGGATCACCGTGTCTCCGCGGGGACCGAAGATGATCGCTGCCGCGGTGCCGCCGATGAACTTGTCACCCGCCATTGCCCCCACGGGAATCAGCCGCAAGAAGGCGATGTTGAGCAGGATGTAGATCGCCGCGATCAGCGCGATCGATCCGTAGATCGCGCGCGGGATCACCCGTCCCGGATTTTCGATCTCCTCAGCGGAGTAGATCACGTAGTAGTAGCTGTCGTAGGTGAACACCACACCCTGCATGGCGAGCAGCAGCGCCGTTGCGAACTTGAGCCCGGTGGGAAAGGCCGCGGGAGCAGGAGCCCCCGCGCCCGAAGGCGGGGTCACGACAAAGCACGCGATGATGAGGGCGATGAAGGCGAGGGTCTTGATCAGCGTCGTGGCTTGCTGGATAGTCGACCCCCACCGGACCCCTGCCCAGTTCAGCGCTCCCAGCGTCAGGATCACGATCCCGGAGATGAGGACTTCGTGACCGGCGACGGCCGGGATCAGGACACCCAGGTACTCCCCCACGACGATGCCCAGAGCGGCGTTCGCGGCGCAGATGCTCGCGGCGTCGGTGTAGCCGAGGAGAAAGCCGGCGAAGTTGCCGATGCCTCGTTGAGCGAAGGTGTAGAGACCGCCGGAGCGGGGAATGGTGGTGCCGAGCTCGGCGAAGATGTCGGAGCAGATGAAGCAGTAGATGCCACCGGCGATCCAGAGGCCCATGATCCACGCGGCACTCGGGAGGTAGGCGGCGAGATCACCCGGGGTGCGGAGGATGCCGGCGCCGATGGTCCCGCCGATGCCGATCGCGAGCCCGAAGGCAAGACCCAGGACCCGGAGCAGCTTGCCCGGGCTAGCGATGACGACCCCGCAGCTCCTCGAGGGCCCGCTTCACGTAGACGCGGGTCATCTGCTTGCGCCACGACAAGTCGAAATCGGTGTTATCCATCGGCTTCGCGGGGCGGAACGCCGCTTCAGCTGCTTTGTCTACGGCTTCAGGCTCGAGGGCCGAGCCGACGAGCGCGGCTCCCGCTTCAGCAATCTCCTGGGGATAGCTCGCGACCCCGCCCAGGACGATGCGGGCTTCGGCGACGGACTTCCCGTTCCACCGGACCCACGCCGCGACGCCGAGCACCGGGAAGTCGAACGAGCCGCGACGCCGCAATTTGTGGTAGACGGCGTCCCACCCGCCTTCGGCCGGCAATCGCACCGCCACCAGAATCTCGTCCGGCTGCTTGGTGAGGTAGTTGATACCGTCGTTGTGGTAGAAGCGCGCCGCCGGCACCACCCGCTCGCCCTTCGGCCCCGCCAGCTGATACTCGGCGCCGATCGCGACCATGACGGGTGCGACATCCGAGGAGCTCACCGCCCAGCATCTGGGGCTCGACGGAGCCACCCAGCAGGTGTCGCCATCCTTCTTCATGCAGAAGTGGATGGCCTTCCTCCACTCGTACGTCTGGTCGTAGTAGTTGCAGCGGGTATCGAGGCAGAGGTTGCCGCCGAGTGTGCCCATGTTGCGGAGCAGGGGCGTGGACACGGAAGTGGCGGCCGTCGCGATGGCCGAAAGGGAGGGCGGGAGGGACTCGCCCAGCGCCGCCAGAGTGTTGCCCGCTCCGATGCTGGTCTTCGAAAGGACGGCAAGGTCTCTGATGGCGGCCAGCGAGATCACCGTGGCAGGGACCTGCTGGCGCCTCTTCATGTTCGGATAAAGATCGGTCCCGCCGGCGACGTACATCCCGGCGGGACCGGCCTCCACTTTCCATTTCAGAGCGTCCGCCAGCGTAGCCGGCGCGAGATACCTGAACGTTGGGAGTCGCAGCATTCGACTCCGACCTTAACGCCCCTCGTCCTTTCCGTCCAGCGGCAAGCCCAACCCCCGCGCGGCCTGCGCCAACCGCACGAACTCCGAGCGATAACCGTCGGGATCGGAGCCCAGGGCGCCGCGGGCCGTCGCGATCACCTCTCCGAGGTTTGCGTCACCCTTGTACTGAGACTGCCGGAGCAGGAGGCCGAATTCGACCACGGCCGTCTGGAACCGGAAGTCCACACTAGGCGACTCGGACGAATGCGCGAGCACCGGGTGCGTGATGAGCTTGCTGGTGCTCCCCGTCGGACTCTTGTACCGCACCTTCACGAACAGCATTTCGCCGGTGTCCTTCGACAGTTCGGGGTCCCGGAGAGTGTTCTTGGTGTGCTGATACCGGAGCGAGTCCGGGGTACGCAGATCCTCGTCGGCATCGACACCCGCCGGAATCACCTCGTACAGGGCCGTGACCGAGTGGCCCGAACCCATATCACCCGCGTCCTTCTTGTCGTCCTTGAAGTCTTCATCCTTGAGCAGCCGGTCCTCGTATCCCAGGAGTCGATACCCCTGCACCTGGGCAGGATTGAACTCGACCTGGATCTTCACGTCCTTGGCCACGGTGTACAGCGTGCCGCCCAGCTCCGAGATGAAGACCTTCTGGGCTTCCATGATGTTGTCGATGTAGTTGTATTGGCCGTT
>DASUBP010000077.1:0-7542 GCA_035763205.1 Gemmatimonadales bacterium | reverse complement strand
GTCTTGCCGATGAGCTTCTCCACGTCGGCCATCATCAGCCATTCATCGGGAGAGATCAGGGTCAGCCCCAGGCCCTGAGCGCCGGCGCGGGCGGTGCGGCCCACCCGGTGCACGTAGGCTTCGGGATCGTTCGGCACGTCGAAGTTCACCACCATCCGGATCCCGTCCACGTCGATCCCCCGGGCCGCGATGTCCGTCGCGACGAGGATTTCGGTGCGCCCGTCGCGGAACTCGTCGAGCGTCCGCTGCCGGTGGCTCTGCGCCTTGTCCCCGTGCAGCGCGTGGGCCCCGATGCCGTTCTTGCGCAGGTGGGTGACGAGCTTGTCGGCCCCGTACTTGGTCCGGGTGAATACCAGGGTCTGCCCTTCGGGCTTCGCCTGCAGGATCTTGACCAGCACGTCCTTCTTCTGAGCCTTGTCCACCGCCACGATCACGTGCTCGATCCCCTCGGCGGTCTGCGCCCGGCGGCCGATCTCGACCGACGCATGGCCGTTCAGGGCCTTGCGCGCGAGCGCGTCGACCTCGCGGGACACTGTGGCCGAGAAGAGCATCGTCTGGCGTTCGCCGGGGAGGGCCCGGAGAATCCGGTTGACGTCGGGCGCGAAGCCCATGTCGAGCATCCGGTCGGCCTCATCCAGCACCAGGATCTCGAGCTTCGAGAAATTGACGTGGCCCCGCTCCATGTGGTCGAGCAGGCGGCCCGGCGTGGCGACGACGATGTCGACGCCCCTGGTCAACGCCTTGGTCTGCGGTTCCATCCCGACGCCGCCGTAGACGGCGACGGCCGCCAGCGGCAGATGGCGGCCGTAGGCCCGCGCGCTCGTCGCGACCTGCTCCGCGAGCTCGCGCGTCGGCACCAGGACCAGCGCCCGGGTGCCCGTTCCGTGCTTCGCGAGCCGCTGCAGGATGGGCAGCATGAACGCGGCGGTTTTCCCGGTACCGGTCTGTGCCGATCCGATGAGGTCCCGCCCCTCGAGGGCGAGCGGGATGGTTTCCTGCTGAATGGGGGTGGGCTGCTCATAGCCTTCTTCGGCCACGGCGCGCACCAATTCGGGCACGAGCCCGAGTGCGGCAAACGGCATGATACACGTACTCCTTCGCACACACGCACTCCACCTCCGGCCTCAGTGCCGGCGATGGCGGAGTCACTACGTCGAATTGAACCTGGGGAATGAGTCCGGGCGTGTGTACAGCGCCGGTGCCCGCTCCTGAGCGGGACTGTCCTTCGGAAGGATGCCAGCTCGCGGTTCGAGGAGAAGCCTAACTACGTCAAGCAGCTACGTCAAGCAAGAGCGTCGAGCAGGGGCGTTAGTACGCCTCCGCTCGACGCCTTTGCTCGACGTCTTTGCTCGACGTCTTTCTAGTTCTTGCCTCCCGGCTCCTGATTCCACCACCACATCCTCGGCAGCGTCACCTTGTCGGGCCACACCTGATCGAGCGTGTTGCCGTCATAGAGCCGGCCGTTCTTCATCACCGTGCTGATCTTCGTGGTGTTGTGGATGTCCTCGAGCGGATTGGCGTCGAGCACCACGAGATCCGCGAGCTTGCCCGGTTCGAGCGACCCCAGATCCTGCTCCATGCCGATGGCATAGGCGCCATCATGCGTCGCGACCCGGAGCGCCTCGAGCGGCGTCATCCCACCCGCCACGAACGCCCACGTCTCCCAGTGGCACCCTTCCCCGTCGAACTGCCCGTGGCAGCCGATGCCCACGTGGCCGCCGGCGCGAACGATCTTCGCCGCGCTCGCCGCGATCTGCTGATAGACATACTGATCGTCGGCGAACCACCCGGGACGTCGCAGCGCCCGCTGGTCGATCTGATCGTGCGGGAAGAAGCGGCGGATCTTGGGATCGTCGTGAATGTTGTAGTGCTCATAGAAGTAGTTCTCGGCGAAGGGACCGCCGTAATTCACGAGCAACGTCGGGTTGTAGTTGATTCCCGACTGGGCGATCAGCTGCACCGCGTCGTTGTAGAGCGGCATGATCGGATAGCTGTGCTCGTGTCCTGGATACCCGTCCAGGGCCTCCGTCAGGTTCATCTTGAAGTCGAGCCCGCCCTCGGTGGTCGGCATCAGGTGCAGCTCCTTCGCCGCCATGATCACCCACTGCCGCTGCTTCCGGTTCCCGGTCATGTACTCCTTGATGGTGTGCACACCGTAGAACTCGCTGTAGCGCTTCAGGATGTTCTTCGCGTCATCCAGGCTCTTGATGTCTTCGCTCCAAAAGACGCCCGGGCCGGTATGGTAAATCCGGGGACCGATGATCTGCCCCGCCTCCACCATGTCGGCGTAGGTCAGGACGTCCGTCGTGGCCGTCTGCGGGTCCCGCGTGGTGGTCACGCCGAAGGCCAGATTGGCGAGATACTTCCACACCTGGCTCGAGTGAATGCCCCACTCCGGCCAGGGGTGCGCGTGGGTATCGATCAGACCGGGGATGATCGTCTTCCCCGCCAGATCCATCACCGTCGCGCCGGCGGGAGTCGTGCACGTCCCGACGCAGGCGATGCGGTTCCCGGTGACGACGAGGTCACCCTTCTCGATCACCTCGTCCCCCTTCATGGTGATGATGCGGGCGTTCTTGAGCACCACGGTGCCCTTCGGCACGTCCCGCGCCACCTTGATCGTCACGTCCGACCGATCGGCTTCGTACGCGGGCTTCTTGTTGAGCGAGTCGACGCGCGCCTTGGCGACCGTGTCGGGCTTCCCGTTCGCCAGCGTATCGCCCTTCAGCGACTCGGTGCGGAGGGAGTCCTGCACGGCCTTCGCCTTCTCCAGCGAGTCGGCGACCGCCGGCTCATACCGGAAGAACGACCGGCCGATCGACCAGAATACCCGTTTGCCGTCGGGGGCCCAGCCGATGAAGTCGCCGCCGATGGTCGTGAGCCGCTTCACGGGGAAAGACGCCGAGGACGGGTCGGAAATATTGATCGACGGTGGCGTGCCCCCGACTTCGGGCAGCGTCACGAGGTACACGTTGTTCCCCGCCGCCGCGAGGACGCGGTCGGAGTCGGGGCTGATGATGATCTCGTCGGCGGTCGACGGCTCCGACCCGGGGCCCGGATACGTGTAGCCGGTCACCTTGATCCAGGTCCGGCGGTCGGTACCGTCGAAGCGCATCGAAACCAGCTCGTTTCCGTCATACACGAACACGCGGTTCGGGTCGCGGGCGAAATGCGGACGCCCGCCGCCTTCCATCCGCGTGATGCGCGTCGTGGCCCCGCCGGCGGCCGGCATCCAGACCAGATCTTCGCCGGCGCCGCGATGCTCCGTCTCGTGGGCCTGGCGCGGACCCTTGTAGAACACCAGCCGGTTGCCATCGGGGCTCCACGCGGGCTGTTCGTAGAAGCCCGGCTCGCTGGTGAGCACCGTCGGATTGCCGCCCGACGCCGATACCTTGCTCACCGTGCCGCTCGTGTCGGTCCAGGTGATGTACGCCACCCACTTCCCGTCGGGGGACCACACCGGTTCCTGCTCGTGCACCGCCGCGCTGGTGAGACGGCGCGGGGTGCCGTTGGGCAGATCCATCACGTAGAGCTTGTCGAGGGCGCTGAAGACCAGGCGCTTCCCGTCGGGGGACGGGGACGCGTCCCGGATCTGGTGGAGAGTGATCTCCCCCGTGTCGACGCGGAAGTCGAACCGGACCAGCGGACCGAGCTGCTGCTCGACCTGCGCGGTGAACGGAATCGCGCTCACCTGTCCCGAGGGAACCTCGACGCGCCAGATCTTCCCGCCGTAATTCGTGACCAGGGCCTTCGAGTCCGGCGTGAACGCCGAGTTGGGCTCGAGGTCGCGGGTGAACCGGGATTCCTGGTCGTCGCGGGTCACCGGATAGACCAGCCACTTTTCGTCGCCGGTCGCGAGATCGCGCAGGCGCAAGCCGGTCGCCGTGTCGTGCCGATTCGCGTAGACCAGCCACTTGCCGTCCGGAGACACGATGGGGCGCATGCCGGATCCGTTGACGTCGGTGACGTTGTTGGTCTGGCCGGTCTGCCGGTCGTAGACGGCGATCTGCCATTCCTGGCCGCCGTCGATTTGCAGGTTGTATCCGAACCCGCCGCGCTTCCGGGCGAAGTACACGTACCGGGGATCGTTTCCGAAGGCGGCGCCCATCGCGTTCACCTGCGGCACGCCGGGCGCGGGGGTCCCCGCCTTGACCATCGCGGTGCCGGAACCGCCATCCTTGTGATAGAGCCAGAGCTCGTAGTCCGAGCCGAGCACGCCCGAGGTGCGGGAGGCGACGATGTAGTTGCCGTCGGGAGTGAACACCGGGGAGGCGTACAGGTTGTTGCTGCCCTTGGTGACCGCTTTCGCATGGCTGCCGTCGGCGTCACAGAGCCAGATATTTTCCGCTCCGCTCCGGTCCGACAGGAAGACGATCTCCTTGCCGTCTTTCGACCACCGCGGCTGGGAATCGAACGCGGGTCCCGACGTGATCCGGGTCGCCGTGCCGCCCGTGATCGGCATCGTGTACAGGTCTCCCAGCAGCTCGAACACGATCGTCTTGCCGTCGGGCGAGACGTCGAGCGAGAGCCAGGTCCCTTCGGACGTCGAGAACGAGACGGTCCGGGTGGTAGTGAGGGGGAGGTCGCTCTTCTTCTTTCCGGTGTCGGCGGCAGCCCGGACGGCCTGGACGGCCTGCCCTTCAGGGACGGTCGCCGAAGCAGGGAGAAAAGCGGGGCGTACGGGCAGCACGAGGGCGGCCAGGGTCACGGCCAGGATTCGGTACATCGGGGCTCCGTTGGTGAGAAGCTGACGGCGTGGCGGGCAAGAAACTGAAGGCGGGAAGAACGAGCGTCAAGCAAAGACGTCGAGCAAAACCGTGGGCCTCCTTGGCTTTAGCGCCTCAGGGATGGCCCGCGGGGGCTTGACAGAATCGTGACATCATATGATTCTTCGTGTCGAGCGAAGGGGCTCCGGCATGGTGCCGGGGTCGAAAGAACCAGACCGTCACAGGACCTGGGCATCGCCTATGGTCCTGTTCGTGTATCTGGGAGTCACTTCCGACGCTCGACGGCGGCTCTAGCCGACCGGGTCATAACACATCAGGAGTCACACCAGTATGGCACGTATCACCGGTACCGTGAAGTGGTTCAACGACGCGAAGGGCTTCGGCTTCATCACGCCCGAGAACGGCGAAAAGGACTGCTTCGTGCATCACACCGCTATCCAGGCGGATGGTTTCCGTTCCCTCGCCGAGGGTCAGCGGGTTGAGTTCGAAGTCGTCCAGGGCGCGAAGGGCCCGGCCGCGCAGAACGTCATCAAGCTTTAACGAACGCGCGGTACCACGATGAAAACGGCGGGCCATCTCGCAAGAGGTGGCCCGCCGTGTTTTACGAGCTGCTCGAGTTGCCTAGAACCCCATCGCCCGGCGCTGACGCGGCGCGGGTTCCTGCGACCGCAGGACGATCCGCATCGCGTTCGTTTCCAGATCGATTTCCCAGAACCCGATCCGCGGCCTGATGAACACGTCGTAATCGGTCACCGAGAGTGACTCGACGGTCGCGTCGAGGAACTCGAGGAGACGCATCCGCATCTGCAGATACGTGACACCCTCGCGGTTGGCGGCGACGCGGATGCCGACTTCGTCATCCAGCTGCCGGCGCACGAAACCCTGCGCCACCTCCAGCAGCCGCTGGGCCACGAGGCGATCGAGTGCGGCCGTCTCCTGATCCCGCTTCGTAAAGCGGCGGTCGAGCTTCTTGGCCTTGACCGGCTCGCACAACTCCAGCAGCAGCGCCCGGACCTTGGGGTCGGGGCGCTTCTGCTTCGTATCCATCGATTCCCGCTCGACCTTGGCGCACGTCGGCAGATCGTTGCGGTGCAGGCGCAGAAACTTGGTCATGCGGTCATACAGATCGGTTCGGCCCGGCGCCGGAGGCGCGCGGCGCCCCGCCAGAAGATCACCCACGTATTCCTCGGAGACCTGGATGGCTTCGGCCAGCTCGCGGGGAGTGCGTTTGAGTTCCTTGAGACGACGGCGGACCAGCTGAGAGACCTTGATGGGACGTTTGATCGGTGTCGCTGCAGGCATTCAGTTACCCCCGGTACGCGAAAGCCCGCTCCACGCATCAGCTTACGGGCGCGTGTGGGCGGGCCGCTGCCGGACACAATATCACCAGACGGACCTCTAAATGGTAGTGGGTGAGTGACTTCGCCCGTCCTGTAACGCCAATCCCCGTTTCCAGAAGAGAGTCAGGGATCCCCCGAGAATGATGGCGGCGAAGGAGAACCACTGAATGACGTAGGAAAGGTGAGGACCGGCCGTCAGCGTCGGGACGGGCCACCGCTGAATGGTCGGGTCGGGGGCCCGGTCCTTTGCGGGGATCGAGTCGTCGATGACCCAGGGAAGGCCTTCATGCGCCATCGCGAGTCCCGCCACGGTGGCGCTGTCTCCCTCCCGCCAGCGGCCCTGGTCCACCTGCGCGGCATCGGGAGACGGGACCCAACCGCGATCCACCCAGATCTCGGCACCTTTGGCGATCCGAAGGGGGGTCAACAGAGCGACCCCCGGCACACCCTGAAACGTCCGGCCGGTCCAGATTTTTTCCCGCGCGTAGTCGTACACGCCGCTCGCCCGTACCCGCCGCCATTGCACGGAATCGAGGGATTCCGCTCCGGTCACTTCGAGGACGGGCCCCCGCTCCCGGAGCGCGATCTCCGCATTGGCGGCACGCCGCTGATGGAGCCGGGCGATTTGCCAGATGCCGAGGCGTACGCACACGAGCGCGATGAGGATCGAAACCGCCAGTCCCGCGACGTCTTTCCCCCGGGTCATCCCCGCCTCCGGACCAGCGCGAGCTTGTCTCGCCGCGGGAGTTTCTTGATCGCCGCCTCGCGGCGGAGCGCCGCCCCCCGGTCGGGCTGGGACTCCCGATAGACGACGCGAATGGGCAGACGCGTGCGCACGTAGGCGCTTCCGGTGCCCGCGCGATGGCTCGCGAGCCGCCGGGGGAGGTCGTTGGTGATGCCGGTGTAGAGCGAGCCGTCACGGCAGCGCAACAGGTAGACGGTCCAGCCATGCGTCATGGCGCGGAAACTAGCGGGGCCCCCCGGCCGCCGCCATTTTCAGCCGCCGTGGAAGCCAACCGCGACGCCGCGCGACTCGCGCGCAATGGGCTGATCGTCCTCTCGCTCATCAATCTCTTCAACTATCTCGACCGGTATGTGGTACCGGCGCTGTTCGAAAGTCTGAAGCAATCGCCGCTCCACCCCACCGATGGGCAGCTGGGCTTCCTGATGAGCGGATTCCTGATCGTGTACACGGTCACCGCCCCGATCTTCGGCCGGTCCGGCGACCGCGGGAGACGACCCCGGGTACTCGCCTTCGGCGTGTTCCTCTGGAGTTTGGCCACCGCGGCCGGCGGACTCGCCCGGAGTTACCTGCAGCTGCTCCTCGCTCGCGCGGCGGTGGGCGTGGGAGAAGCCGCCTACGGAACCGTCGGCCCGAGTCTCCTGGCGGACTACTTCCCCCGCTCCAGCCGAGGTCGTGCGTTCGCCGTCTTTTTCATCGCCCTCCCGGTCGGGTCGGCCCTGGGCTTCGTCGT
>DASUBP010000076.1:0-5578 GCA_035763205.1 Gemmatimonadales bacterium | reverse complement strand
GTGAGGCTCCGGGCGGCATGCCGGGTGACCGCGAGGGCACCGAGCACGTTGCCGAGCGCCGCGACGACGGCGTAGCCGAGGGCCTCACCCATGGCGGCCTACCCGCTGCAGCAGCTCGTCGCGCGTGTTGCGGGCGGGGTCTTCCAGCACGGCGTCGAGCAGGCGGGCCAGGGTCTCTCCGATTTCGGGCCCGGGGCGGACGCCGGCGGCGAGCAGGTCGGCCCCGTTCACGGCCAGATCGGACACGGAAAGGGGATCTTGCGCCGCCCGCACCGACTCCACGATCAGGGGGAGTCGAGAAACGGGAAACGGGAAGCGGGACACGTTGATACCGGGGAGTATCGCCAGCAGGTCGTTGGCGTATGCCCCGGTCTTCGCCAGCCAGCGCCGCACCTGGGGGAGGTGACGTGGATCCGGGTACTCACCGCGCCAGGTCTTGATCGCCCGCGCGCGCTCGATGTCCCGGTTGGAGCACTTGAGCCGGGTCAAGAGCGAGGGCGGATCCGATGCCAGCACGCTGGACACGAGCACCGGATCACGGGGAAGTTTGTCTACGTTTCCCGTCTCCCGTTTCTCGTTTCCCGTGTTTTGTATTTCCGGCAGCCAGATCCTCGCGGCCCCGACATCGCGCCAGAGCGAGAGGAGCTTGCTGACCCGCTTCGCCGTCGCGATGCCCTTCCACCACTCGTCGCGTACCCGCTCCGCCGAGAGCTGCGCGAGTCCCTGCGCGTTGGCCTTCGCAGCCTCGAGCGTCCGGGAATGAATCCGGAACTCGAACCGGGCGCTGAAGCGCAGGGCCCGCAAGATGCGGAGATAGTCCTCCTGGAAACGCCAGTTGGGATCCCCCACGGCGCGAATCACATGGGCGTCGAGGTCCGCGCGGCCGTCAAAGGGGTCTTTCCACTCGTGCCTGAGCGGATGGTAGGCGATGGCGTTGATGGTGAAGTCCCGGCGGGCGAGATCGTCCATGAGTGACCCGCCGAACTCCACGACGGCGTGTCGCCCGTCGGTCTTGATGTCCCGGCGGAACGTCGTGACCTCGTGCGGCTGACCCTTGCCGTCGAGTACGGCGACCGTGCCATGCTCGATGCCTACCGGCACCGTCCGCCGGAACAGCTCCCGCACTTTCTCCGGGTGCGCCGCCGTGGTGAGGTCGAAGTCGTGATGCGGCAGGCCCAGGAGGGTGTCCCGCACCGCGCCCCCCACGCACCAGGTTTCGAAGCCGGCCTCTTCGAGTTTGGTCGCGATCCGGAGAACGTTGTCGGGAACAGCGATTGTGGTCGGGAAGGTCATGCCAGGAACTCGGAACGCGGAGCGTGGAACGCGGAACACCGGTTCCGCATTCCGAGTTCCGACCTCCGCGTTCTCATCATCCGCACAGCACCGATCCCCCGTTGACGTTGAGGATCTCGCCGGTGATATGGCGGGCCAGATCGGAACACAGGAAGACGATGGGTCC
Source organism: Gemmatimonadales bacterium (assembly GCA_035763205.1). GTDB lineage: Bacteria > Gemmatimonadota > Gemmatimonadetes > Gemmatimonadales > GWC2-71-9 > 40CM-2-70-7. The sequence goes on along the minus strand of DASUBP010000076.1, from coordinate 4,119 downwards.
AGCGACGTCGGCGGCCGAGGCGACGCGCTTCAAGGGAATGGAGGCCTCGATCTCCCGCTTCCCCTTTCCCCCCTCCCGCTCATAGGGCACCTTCGCCATCTCCGTGTCCACCCAGCCCGGGGCCACGCAGTTCACGTTGATGCCGGGAGCGAGCTCCACCGCCAACGACTTGGTGAACGCGATGACCCCGCCCCGGGCCGCCCCGTAGTCGGCATGGAACGCTTCCCCCCGCTGACCCGCCGTCGACGACACGAGCACGATCTTCCCGCCATTGGGGAGATGCGGAATGGCCGCGCGGCAGACGTAGAACGCCGCGTCGTAGTTGGCCTGACGCGTCGACTCCCACTGCGCGTCGGTCATCTGGGACAGGGGGACTTCCTGAGGCGGCCACACGCCGTGGTTCACCACGAGGATGTCCAGGCCGCCGAGCTGGCGGACCGCGTCATCCACGGCGGTCCGGGCGGCGGCCGGCACGCCCAGGTCCCCGGCGACCGCCACCGCCGCGGAACCGAGCTTCGCGACCGCGGCGTCCGCGTCGGCCCGGCGGGACCGGTACCCGAGCGCGACGCGGGCTCCCGACCGCACCAGCAGTTCAGCGGTCGCGAGCCCGATCCCCCGGGTTCCCCCGGTCACGAATGCGCGCTTGCCCTGAATCCCGAGCATCACCCTCCCAGCCTGGCCTCTACTCAGCGACTTGGCGACTTAGCGACTTGGCGACTAGCCTTCTCAGCCTTTCATCCTCTCTTCCACGATATCACAGATGATGTGCTCGATGGCGAGGTGGAGCTCCTGGATCCGCGCCGTCTCATCCGCAGGGACGACCAGCGCCACGTCCGCGAGCGCCTTGAGCGGCCCGCCCGACTTGCCGAGAAAAGCGACGACAGGAACACCGCGCGCCTTCGCGGACTGGGCCGCGCGAATCACGTTCGGGCTCTCTCCCGACGTGGAATGCAGCACCAGCAGATCCCCGGGCCGGACGTGCGACTCGACCTGCCGGGCGAACACCTCGTCGAATCCGAGATCGTTCGCGCACGCGGTGAGCACCGACGTATCCGTGGTCAGCGCGATCGCCGACAAGCCCGGCCTCGTCGTCTGATAACGCACGACGTACTCGGCGGCGATGTGCTGCGCGTCCGCCGCGCTGCCCCCATTCCCCGCGAAGAACAGCGTCCCACCCCCGCGCAATACCGCTTCATACCGGGCGGCCAGGTCCGCGACGGCCCCCGCCTGTTCGCTGGCCACGCGGTCGGCCAGCGCCGACAGGCTCGTGAGCGCCGCGCGGATCCGCTCGGTGGGATTCACTCGCGCACCCCGGACGCCCCCACGGCCCGCACGAACGACTCGATCTGGGTACGCCAGCTCTCGTCGCTCCCCTGTTCGACCGCGGTGCCGATCACGACGAAGTCCGCGCCGGCCTTCCGGGCCGCCGCCGCCTCGGCCGGGGTTCTGATGCCGCCACCCACGAAGAGCGTCACGTCGGGGCTGAGGGCGGCGCGGCACGCGGCCACGATCGCGGGGGGCACGGGATGTGCCGCACCGCTTCCCGCGTCGAGATACACCGCGCTCATGCCGATCATGCGGGCGGCGAGCGCGTGCGCGGCCGCGAGCTCGGGCTTGTCGGCCGGGAGGGGACGGGTCTGGCTCACCGCTTCCACGCTGGTGACGCGCCCGCCGTCGATCAGGATGTATCCCGTCGAGAGCGCGGGCACCTGATGCCGCTGGAAGAACGGCACCGCCCGCACGTGCTCTTCGATGAGGTACTGCGCGTTGCGCCCGGAGATCAGCGAGAGAAACAGCACCAGATCGACATCCTCGGTGAGCTGCATGGCCGATCCGGGGAAGAGCGCGACGGGGAGCTCGGACGCGCCATCGCGCAGGGCGCGTGCCACCTGATGGGTCTCGCGGGTTCCGTCATAGGAGGACCCGATCATGACACCGGCGGCGCCCGCCTGGTGCGCCGCGCGGGCCACGCGCGTGGCCTCCGCCGCGGGCGTGCGGCTGGGGTCGACCAGGATCAGGACGCCGGGACGGCGCGACAACAGATTCTTCACGCCTGCCCCTCCTTGCTGATCCGCTCCGCCAGGGTGGTCAGTCCACGCACGTCCGCTTCCGCCTGCGCTTCGAAGGCGTAGGTCACGAGGGCGTCGGCGGCCAGCAGATCGAGTGCCTGGCGGCGGTCCTGGGTGGTCGCCGCCGCGACCCGATCCAGCAGCCTGGCGCCCAGCATGGCCAACGTCCGCGGGGGCGCGCCGGCTTCATTGCCCACGGCGTCCGCAATCCGTCCCGCCAGAGCCTCCGGCGCCGCGGGCTTCCGTCCCGACAGCCAGGTCGACAGGTCTTCGGCGCTCACCCGAGCATTCCCTTCACGATCACCGGCGTCTGCTCGCGCGCGGAATCCAGGCGCGCCGCATCCCCCGCGCCCGCGGAGGCGAAGTGCGGACGTCCCCCGCCCTTTCCGCCACTCACGGCGGCGATCTGCCCGGCGAGCTTGCCCGCATGTACGCCCTTTTCCACCAGATCGTCCGTCACGGCCACGTGGATCCCCGGGCGTTCGCCCCGTGTGAAGAGCACAGATATCGCCCGCGAACGTCCCTGGCGGAAGGCGTCCATGACGAGAGCGATTTGCTCGCGATCTTCGAGGGGGGAGTCCGCAACGTGGAGCTCCACATCGCCCACGCGGCTGACGACTCCCGACTCCCGGCTCCCGGCGCCCTTCAGCATCTCCTGGATCTGCCGCTCGAGCTTGTGACGCTCCTCGAGCAACGTCTCGATGCGCTTCTCGATGTGCTCGGGCTGGGCCTTGAGCAGCCGCGCCGCGGACGCCAGCCGTTCCTCGATTTCCCGCAGATGGCGGTACGCGGAAGGGCCGGTGATCGCTTCGATGCGGCGCACCCCCGCTTCCGCGCCGGTCTCGTGCGTGAAGCGGAACAGCGCGATCTGGCCGGTCGCCTGCACGTGCGTGCCCCCGCACAGCTCGAGGGACACGCCGCCGCCGATGTCCACCACCCGCACCCGCTCGCCGTACTTCTCGCCGAAGAGCGCCATCGCTCCCTTCGCGATCGCCTCGTCCCGCGCCATCTCCTGCGTCGTGACCGGCAGATTCTCCAGAATCCTGCCGTTCACCTCTTCCTCGATGTTGGCGAGGACCCGGTCGTCGATGGGGCCGTGGTGGCTGAAGTCGAACCGCAGGCGCTCCGGCGCCACCAGCGAGCCGCGCTGGCGCACGTGCGTCCCCAGGATCTTCCGCAGGGCGGCGTGCACCAGGTGGGTCCCGGTGTGATTCCGCTCGATGTTCCGGCGCCGGGCTTCGTTGACGCGGGCGCGGACCGCGGTGGGCTCGAACGTTTCGCCGAACCTTCCCACCACGGCGCTCTTCCCGTTCTCCTTCACGACGTCTTCGACCGTCAGCTCCCACCCATCGCCGGTCACGACCCCCGTGTCGGACACCTGGCCGCCCGACTCGGCATAGAACGGATTGTCCTGCAGCACGAGCTCCACCAGCTCACCGGTCTGCCGGAAGGCGAGCACGTCGGTTTCGGAGGCCGTTTCATCGTAGCCGATGAAGCGCTGGCGGCCCTCGGGGCGCACGTCCACCCACTCGCCCCGCTTCCCCGCCTGCGCGATGGCCGCGGTGGCGGAGACGCGCGCCGCGCGCGAACGCCGGCGCTGCTGCGCCAGAGCGGCTTCGAACCCCTCGACGTCCACCGCCTGGTGACGCTCGGTCGCGATGACCTGCGTGAGATCGAGCGGAAAGCCGTAGGTGTCGTACAGCTTGAACGCGTCCTCACCCGAAATGGTCTTGGCGGACTCGAGCTCGTCCAGGCGCCGCATCCCGCCTTCGATGGTCTCGAGGAAACGCTCCTCCTCCGCCTTCGTGGCGCGGACGATTTCCGCCTTTTTCGCGATCAGATCGGGGTACACGTCCCCCATCGTCTCGATCACCCGCTCCGCCAGGAGGGCCAGGGTCGGCTCGGCACGGCCTTCCTGCCACGCGTACCGGACGCCACGGCGCAGAATGCGGCGCAGCACGTAGCCGCGGCCGTCGGACGATGGCGCGACCCCATCCGCCAGGAGGAACGTGACCGCGCGCGCGTGATCGGCGAGCACGCGATAGGGCGC
>DASUBP010000075.1:0-13439 GCA_035763205.1 Gemmatimonadales bacterium | reverse complement strand
ACCCACTGGACGTACGCCTCCTCCGTCCGCGGACTGTAGTGCCGCGTCCGGAGGGCTTCACGGAGTTGGGTGAGCAGAGACGAAGAAGCCGGCACGCTGGACCATACGCGCTGAGGAGCAGGAACAGCGTACCGGAAAAACGCGAAAGCCCGCCGATTCGCGGCGGGCTCAGGCCTTCAGGGCGCGCCAGACTACCGGGAGAACCTCCACACGTGCGTCGGGAGGCCGGTGTCATCGTACCTCCCCTCAAAACTCTTGCCATCCGCCGTCAGCACCCCTTCGAACTTCACCTTCTCCTGGAACTCGGCATAGAGCGCGCACGCGTTGCCCAAATACCCCTCGAAACTCCGGGAGCCGGACCAGAATCGCACGGTGTCGGCGTCCACTTCCCCAAGAAGCGTCAAGTCAACCGTCAGAAGGTCACGTCCACACTGATCCTTCGCGACAATGTTGACCCGCAGCTGGTTACCATCCTGCGTGAACGTGGCGACCAGCCTGCCGGGCACCGTCGGTCCGCTCAGACGCCAGTAACCGGCCAAGTTGGCCACGCGGGGTGTCGAGTCACCCTCCGCCTCGGCAGTGGACTGGCCGCAGAGTGCGACCCGGTACATCCCGCGAATATCGCGGAGTTCCTCGCGCGTCACGGCGTGGCTCAAGTGGTAAATGGTGAAGGACGCAGTCGTGGCTCCCGCCAGCAGGAAGGCTTGATTCCGGGTCAGCGTCATGCGGAATGAGAACGCCGAGCCCGCTGGTACGATTACCGACCCAATGGGAATTGCGGATCCGTCAACCAGCAACACCACGGGTGAGGAGTCACCCGGCGTTCCCACCAGGGTCGGGGCACCCCTCAACACAAAGAAGAGATCAAGATGGGGATAGACAGTCGGGCGATGACCCCCATAGGAGGTCATGAACAAGACGTCGGAGCCATCGGGATCGATGGAGTGAGTTCGCTCGAGACCCGCAACGAGGCGCGTGGTGTCGACACTCGCGAAGTAGTGCAGCCGAACCACCGCATCCTGATCACCGGCGACTGGACCGAGGACGCTATCGGCGACCGCGCAGGATTCGACCCTGACTTGCTTGAATGAGGACTGAGCTGACAGGGGTGGGAATCCGACTCCCAGCGCGCATGCAACCAAGAGCCTCTTGCTCCATCGCGGCTTCATGTCGGGAACATACCGCCCAAGCCGCACACTGCCAATCCGAGGGAGACTACGCTGCGGTCGTCAGAATCCTGGGAGGAGTGCCTTCGGGACCCACCGCCACCGTATGCTCGAAATGCGCCGACAACGACCCGTCCTCCGTCACCACCGTCCACTTGTCCGGAAGCGTCCGGATGTCGGCCCCGCCGGCATTCACCATGGGCTCGATCGCGATCGTCATGCCCGCCACCAGCCGCGGACCCCGCTTGGGCTTCCCATAGTTCGGGACCTGCGGCTCCTCATGAAATGCCGAGCCGATGCCGTGACCCACCAGCTCCCGCACCACCGAATACCCGGCCCCCTCGGCCACCTGCTGGACCGCCGCGCCGATGTCACCGGTATGATTCCCCGCGCGCGCCTCGGCAATCCCCGCCGCCAACGCTTTCTTCGTGACATCCAAGAGCCGCTGCGCGGCCTCGGGAATCACCCCAACCGGAAAGGTGGCCGCCGAGTCGGCATGAAGGCCGTCCAGCCAGGCGCCGACATCCACGCTGACGAGGTCCCCCTCCTTGAGGACGCGCTTGGACGAGGGAATCCCATGCACGACCTCCTGATTGATCGACGTGCAGAGGGTGGCAGGATAGTCGTACAAACCCTTGAAAGACGGCTTGGCACCGGGATGACTGCGGATGAACTCTTCGGCCAGCTCATCGAGCTGCTGCGTGGAGACACCGGGACGCACGTTGGCCGCCACCAGCGCGAGGGTCTTCGCCACGATCTTCCCCGCCTCGGCCATCGTTTCAATCTCGCGGCCCGACTTGATGGTGATCATCGTCCGATGATTCGCTTGATCTCCTCGGCGATCTGATCGACGGTGCCGGTCCCCGGCACCCGGTGCACGATGCCCCGCTGGGCGAAGTGCGCCACCAAGGGCGCCGTCTCGACCTGATAGACGCCGAGCCGGGTCTTGATGGCCTCCGGCGTGTCGTCCGCGCGCCCTTCCTGCCGCGCCCGTCCCAACATCCGGCTCACCAACTCCTCCTCCGGAACGTCGAGAAGCAGGACGTGGTTCAACCGGTGCTGGGTCGTCGCCAAGGTGCGGTCCACCAGCTCCGCCTGCGCCGCGGTGCGCGGGAAGCCGTCCAGAATCGCGCCCTCCTTGGCCTCCGGCTTCGCCAATTGCTCCTGGATCAACCCCATGATGACGGAGTCGGGCACGAGCTTGCCGGCGTCGTAGAACTTCTTGGCTTCGACGCCGAGGGGAGTGCCCGTCTTGATGGCGGTCCGGATCAGGTCCCCGGTAGTGATCTTCGGGAGCCCAAGGCGCTCACTGAGGAGCTTGCCCTGGGTGCCCTTTCCTGATCCCGGTGCACCGAGGAGGAGGATGAACACGTTGTGGGCCTTGTGTAGGTGGGCTAGCGGGTCCGCCCGCGGAACTTCACGCGGCCTTCCTTCATGAACCCGTCGTAGTGCCTGAGGAGCATGTGCTGCTGCACCTGCTGGATCGTGTCCAGCGCCACGCCCACCACGATGATCAGCGCCGTCCCGCCGAAGTTGAAGGGCAGGTTCAGGCCATTCGCCGCGATGATCGGGATGATGGCGCACAGCGCGAGGAAGAACCCGCCCGGCAAGGTGATCCGGGAGAGCACTTCGTCGATGTAGTCCGCCGTCGCCGCGCCGGGCTTCACGCCGGGGATGAATCCCCCCTGCTTCTTCAGATTCTCCGCCAGATCCACCGGATTGAAGACGATGGACGTGTAGAAGTAGGTGAAGAAGAGAATCAGGACCAGCAGGGACACGATATAGAGTGCCGAGCCGGCGCTGAAGTAGTCGTTGACCTGCCGCAGGAGCGAGCCGCCCACGAAGGTCGCGAGCGTGCTCGGAATGATGATCAGGGACTGGGCGAAGATGATGGGCATCACGTTCGCCGTGAGCAGGCGGAGCGGGATGAACGTCTTCTGGCCTTCCCGGATGCGTCCGCGTCCCATCACCTTGCGCGGGATCTGGATCGGAATCTTCCGCGCCGCGACGGTGATCGCGACCGTGGCCCCGGTGATCATCACCATCATCACGATCACGAAGAGGATGAGCTTCACGCTCGCGGTCCCCGCCTTGATCGAATCGAACGTATTGATGAACTCGGGCCAGATGCGCTCGATGATCGAGAAGAAGATCAGGAGCGACGCGCCGTTGCCGATGCCGCGCTCCGTGATCTGCTCACCCAGCCACATGACGAAGATGCCGCCGGTGGTAAGCGTGAGGACCGTCGTGAGACGGAACCCCATGCCGGGATTGAGCACCGCCCCGGGCACCTGCGTCTCGACGAAGAGCGCGTAACCGTAGGCCTGCAGGAAGCAGAGCACGACCGTGAGGTACCGGGTCCACTGCGTGATCTTTTTCCGGCCCTCTTCGTCCCGCTGCATCTTCTCGAGGATGGGGAACACCGGTCCCGCCATCTGGAAGACGATGCTCGCGGAGATGTACGGCATGATGCCGAGCGCGAAGACGGTCGCCCGTCCCAGCCCGCCGCCGGCGAAGAGATCGTAGAGCCCGAAGAGGTTGCCCTTCCCCGCCTGCTGCAGCGCGTCGGAAAGAGCCTGGACGTTCACGCCGGGCGTCGCGATATGCGCGCCCACCCGGTAGATCACCAGGCAGAGCAGCGTGAAGAGGATCTTGTTCTTGAGCTCCGGAACCTTGAACAGATTCGGAATTGCGGGCGCAGTCACGTGGAATCAGCCCTCGATGATGCCGCCCGCCGCCTCGATCTTGCCCTTGGCGGAGGTCGACACCGAAACACCCTTCACGGTGAACTTGCGGGCCACGTCACCCATGCCGAGGAGCTTGATGGGGTGATCGGGACGCCGCACCAGGCCGGCGCCGAAGAGCGTCTCGGGAGTCACCTCGAGCCCATCCTTGAGGAAGGAGAGGTGCCGGACGTTCACCACCTGGGCCGGCTGCTTGAACGGGTTGGTGAACCCGCGCTTGGGAATGCGCCGAATCAGGGGCATCTGGCCCCCTTCGAATCCCGGACGGCGGCCGCCGCCCGAGCGCGCCTTCTCACCCTTGTTGCCCTTGCCGGACGTCTTCCCCAACCCCGAGCCGGGGCCGCGGCCGACGCGCCGCCGTGCCTGGGTCGAGCCGGGGGCGGGCTTCAGGTGATGCAGCCGCAGCGGCTCCACCTGAGGCGCCTCCGCCTTGGCCTTCCGGGCGCGGGGCTTCTTGGTCGTCGTCTTCGCCATCGCTTACGCTCCGTCTTTCGCCGGCGTCACCTTGATGAGGTGACGCACGTGATACAGCATACCCCGCAACGCGGGATGATCCTTCTGGATCACGACGTCCTGGTGATGCTTCAGGCCCAGGGCTTCGAGCGTTCTCCGAATAGGAAAAGGGTGGCCCGAGGTCGAGCGCACCTGCTCAATGCGGAGCTTGCCCTTGCCTACCGGCGGCAGAACCGGATCACGCCCGGGCTTCCGCTTCCGGTATTTCCGGGTGGGCGGCAGCCTAGACATGCGTCACCTCCTGCCGCGCCTTGTAATGAATCGCATCATCCGGAACCCCCCGCTCCCTGGCCACACGCCGCGCCGTGGTCAGCCGCTTCAGGCCGTCCATCGTCGCGCGCACCATGTTGTGCGGGTTGGTGGATCCCAGGCTCTTGGTCAGGATGTCGCGGATGCCGACGCACTCCAGCACCGCGCGCACCGGGCCGCCGGCGATCACGCCAGTTCCCGACGCGGCCGGCTTCAAGAGTACCCGGCCGGCGCCATGATGTCCCACGATCTCGTGGGGAATGGTCCCCACGGTGAGCGGGATCTCGGACATTTTCCGGCGGGCGGCTTCCACCGCCTTGCGGACCGCTTCCGACACTTCGTTCGCCTTGCCGGTCGCGACGCCGACGTGCCCCTGCCCGTCGCCCACCGCCACCAGGGCGTTGAACGAGAAGCGCCGGCCGCCCTTCACGACCTTGGCCACGCGGTTGATGGCGACCACGTTCTCCACCATGCCGTCGCCCTCGCGGGGACGGTCACCGCGGGGACCGCGGTCACCGCCGCGCCCGCGTTCGCCACCCCGGCCCCGGCCACCGCGTCCGCCGCGCCCACGGCCACCGCGGCCATGCGCGTCGCCGCCGCCGGTCGTGCTGGTGGTAGCTTCGGCGGGAGCGCCGCCTTCAGCCGCCGGAGCGGCTGGGGGGGCCGTCGGGGCCGTCGGGGACGTCCCGGCCGTCGGGACCGTCGGGTCTTGTTCGTTCGCCATCAGAACTCCAATCCGCCTTTGCGCGCGCCATCGGCAACCGCCTTGACGCGACCGTGGTACTGATAGCCCCCGCGGTCGAACACCACGCGGGCGATGCCCTTTTCTTTCGCCTTGGCCGCGATGTGCCGGCCCAGGGCGAAGCTCTTCGCCGTCTTGCCCTTGCCCTCAGGCTGCACGCCTTCGGTACGGTCCGACGCGCCCACCAGCGTCACGCCCTTGGTGTCGTCCACAACCTGGGCGTAGATGTGCTTGGCGGAACGGAACACCACGAGACGCGGACGCTCGGCGGTGCCGGTCAACGCCTTGCGGATCCGCAGGTGACGCCGGAGCCGCTGGTGATTCGCCGATTTGACTTTCCGGATCGATCGCATGGTTACTTGGCCGCCTGGGCGGTCTTGCCGGCCTTGCGCCGGACCTGCTCGCCCTGATAACGGATGCCTTTGCCCTTGTAGGGCTCGGGGGGCTTCACGGCGCGCAGCTCGGCCGCGACCTGCCCCACCAGCTCCTTGTCGACGCCTTCGACCTTCACGTTCACGTTGTTGTCGACCGTGATCTTGATGCCCTTCGGCGCGTGGTACGGCACCGGATGGGAGAACCCCACGACCAGCTGCACGCCGAACGGCTTGGGCTCGGCCTTGTAGCCGACGCCCTGGATCTCCAGCTGCTTCTGGAACCCCTTGGTGACGCCCTCGACCATGTTCGCGACCAGGGTCCGGGACAGGCCATGCAGCGCCTTGTGCCGGGCCTCGTCGGAGGGCCGCTTCACGACCACGTTCTCCGCCTCGACCGCCAGCGCCATGTCCGTGTGGAAGGTCCGGGAGATTTCTCCCTTGGGGCCCTTCACGGTGAGCGCGTGGCCCGCCACGGTGGCGGTGACGCCCTTGGGCAGGGGAACGGGTTTCTTGCCGATGCGCGACATCGTTCCTCCTACCAGACCACCGCGAGGAGCTCGCCACCCACGCGGGCGGTGCGGGCTTCGCGGTCGGTCATCAGGCCCTGCGGAGTCGAGAGGATGGCCATGCCGAGGCCGTTCTTGATCCGCGGAATCTCGCGCGCCTTGACGTAGCGGCGGAGACCGGGCGCCGACACCCGCTGCAGCTCGCGGATGACGGGAGAGTCGTTGTGGTACTTGAGGTAGAGCCGCAGCAGGCCGTGCTTGCCGTCATCCAGCACCTTGAAGTCCTGGATGTAGGCGTTGTCACGGAGCAGCCGCGCGATCTCGGCCTTCAGTTTTGACACCGGCATGTCGACCCTGCGGTGGCCCGCCATACAGGCGTTGCGCACCCGGGTCAGCATATCGGCGACGGGATCAGTCATGCTCATGCGGTCGTCCGTCCTTTACCAGCTGGCTTTGCGCACGCCCGGGATTTCTCCCCGCAGCGCGAGCTCACGGAAACAGATACGACAGAGCTTGAACTTTCTCAGCGTCCCGCGGCTCCGGCCGCAGCGCTGACAGCGGTAGTACGCCCGCACCTTGAACTTGGGCGTCCGCTTGACCTTCTCGATCCAGCACTTCTTCGCCATTCCTCGAATCTCCTCAGGCGGCCACGACCGGGGGTTCGCCCCGGAACGGCATGCCCATCTCGCGCAGCAGGGCGAGCGCCGCGTCGTCGCGCCCCGCGGTGGTCACGAACGTGATGTCCATCCCGTGGATCTTCTCGACCTTGTCGAAGTCGATCTCGGGGAAAATCATCTGCTCCTTGATGCCGAGCGTGTAGTTGCCGCGCCCGTCGAAGCTCTTGTCGGGCAGCCCGCGGAAGTCGCGCATCCGGGGCACCGCCACGTTGATGAAGCGGTCCAGGAACTCGAACATCCTGGGGCCCCGCAGCGTCACGGCGCAGCCGATCGGCACGCCGGCGCGGAGGTTGAAGTTCGCGATCGCCTTCTTGGCCTTGGTCACCATCGCCTTCTGACCGGTGATGGCTTCCAGCTCGGCGACGGCGGCTTCCAGCGTCTTCGGATTCTTGGACGCGTCCCCGATCCCGACGTTCAGCACGATCTTGACCAGCTTCGGGATCTGGTGCTGGTTCACGTAGCCGAACTGCTGCTGGAGCTTGCCGCGGACCTTCTGCTCGTAGTGGTCGAGCAGACGCGCACGGGGCGCCGGCTCCCCGGAGGGCGCTTCCTGCGCCTGGGTCTCCGGAGCGGCCTTCTTCTCCTTCTTCTCTTTCTTCTGCTTCGGCTGCTTTTCCTGGGTGTCCGCCATTATTGCCTCGCGCGCGGAATCGGCTGGCCCGACTTCACCGCGATCCGCTCGATGGTTCCGTCCTTGTCCCGCTGCCGGCGCACCCGTGTGGGCTCACCCGACTTGGGGTCCAGGAGCATCACGTTCGCGGCCGAGATCGGCGCCGGGAACTCGATGATGCCGCTCTCCGTCTCCGGCGTCGTCGCGCGTTGATGCTTCTTCACGACGTTGACGCCCTCCACCGTCACCCGGTGCACCTTGGGGTGAACGTGGAGCACCTTGCCTTCCTTGCCGCGGTCGTCGCCCCGGATCACGCGCACCGTATCGCCCTTGGCGATATGGAGCTTGTGACGCTCGGGCTCGGTGCCGCGAATCTTCCGGCTCTTCCGGTAGACCAGCCTTCTCATATCAGATGACCTCCGGCGCCAGCGACACGATCTTCATGAACCGCTTTTCCCGCAGCTCGCGGCCCACGGGGCCGAAGATGCGGGTGGCGCGCGGCTCGCCCTGATCGTTGATCAGCACGGCGGCATTCTCGTCGAAGCGGATGTAGGATCCGTCTTTCCGCTTGGTTTCCTTGGCGGTCCGGACGATCACGGCCTTGGCGACTTCGCCCTTCTTCACCTGGCCGGTGGGGATGGCGTCCTTGATGGTCACCACCACGATGTCCCCGAGCCCCGCGTAACGGCGCTTGGATCCGCCCAGCACGCGGATCACCAGCGCGCTGCGCGCGCCGGAGTTGTCCGCGATCTTGAGCCTCGATTCCTGTTGAACCACGGTCGTCTCTCCCGGCTACTGGGCGCGTGTGACGATTTCGACCACGCGCCAGCGCTTGGTCTTGGAGAGCGGGCGCGTCTCTTCGATGCGGACGGTGTCGCCCGCCTTGGCACCCTGCTCGTCGTGAGCGGCCACGGTCTTGGTCCGGGTCATCTGCTTGCCGTAGACGCCGTGGGCGTAGCGACGGACCAGGGAGACCGTCACGGTCTTCTGCATCTTGTCGCTCACCACCACCCCGGTGCGGACCTTTCGGTTGCCCCTCGTCATGCGCTCTGCCTTTCGCGCAGAATGGTCCTGATCCGCGCGATGTGACGCCGGATCGTCCTGAACTGCAGCGGGTTCTCGATGGCCTCGGTGGCCGACCGGAACTTCAACCGGAAGCGCTCCTCGCGAAGCTGCACCAGCTGCTGCTCCAGCTCCTCGGTCTTGAGCTCCCGCAAGTCGCCCGGCTTTCCCTGCTTGGCCATCTTACCGCTCCTCCCGCTTCACGAACTTGGTCCGGAGGGGCAGCTTGGCCGCCGCGAGCTCCAGTGCTTCGCGGGCCAGCTTTTCCTCGATCCCCTCGACTTCGAACATCACCCGGCCCGGCTTCACGACCGCGACCCACCCCTCGGGATTGCCCTTCCCTTTTCCCATCCGGGTTTCGGCCGGCTTCTTGGTGATCGGCTTGTCCGGGAAGAGGCGGATCCACACCTTGCCGCCGCGCTTCATCTCGCGGGTGAGCGCCACACGGGCCGCTTCGATCTGCCGGTTGGTGATCCAGCCGGGATCGAGCGACATGAGGCCGTAGTGGCCGAACGCCACGGTGTTGCCGCGGGTGGCGTTGCCGTTGGTGTTGCCCTTGAACCGCTTCCGGAACTTGACGCGCTTGGGTGCCAGCATCGCTCAGACGCCCGTCGAATAGGTCCGGCCGTGCAGATCTTCCGTCCGCTCGCCCTTGAAGATCCACACTTTGACGCCGATGGTGCCGTAGGTGGTCTTCGCGGTCGAAGTGGCGTAATCCACGTCGGCCCGGAGCGTGTGCAGTGGCACGCGCCCCTCGTGATAGCCTTCGGTGCGCGCGATTTCAGCCCCGCCCAGGCGGCCCGCGCACTTGATCTTGATCCCCTGCGCGCCCATCCGCATCGCGCTCTGCACCGCGCGCTTCATGGCGCGGCGGAACGAGATGCGCTGATTGAGCTGATGCACCACGCTGTCACCGACCAGCTGGGCGTCGAGCTCGGGACGCTTGATCTCCTCCACGTTGATCCCGACTTCCTTGCCGGTCAGCTGCGCCAGCTCGTCGCGGAGCTTGTCCACTTCCGCGCCGCGCTTGCCGATCACCACGCCGGGACGTCCGGTATGCACCGTGACGGTCACCTTGCCGGGCTTCCGCTCGATGTGGATGTCGGCGATGGCGGCGTGCGACAACCGGGTCTTCAGGTACTTCCGGATCAGCTCGTCTTCCTTGAGCAGCTCCGGGAAGTCATGCCGCGCGTAGTACCGGGAACGCCACTGCTTGACGATCCCGAGCCGGAACCCGTAGGGATGTGTCTTCTGACCCATTTACTTCTCCTTGCGCCGGGGCTTCTTCGCCGGCTTTTCCGCCTTGGCCTTCGCTTCCCCCCGCGGCTTGGCCGCGGGGTTAACCGCCTTCGTCTTCGCCTTGGTCTCTGCCTTCGGAGCAGGCACCGGCTTGCTTGCCACCGCATCCGCGCCCACGCGAATCTCCACGTGGCTCGTCCGCTTCTTGATCGGCGTGCCGCGGCCCATCGCCGCCATGGTGAACCGCTTGAGAGTCGGACCCTCGTTCACCACGGCATAGCGGACCCGCAGCGTGTCCACGTCCAGCCGCTCGTTCTGCCGCTCGGCCGAGCGCTCGGCGTTGGCCACCGCCGACTTGAGGACTTTGCGGATCTGGACCGCCGCCGTCTTCTTCGAAAACCGCAGGATGGCATCCGCCTCCGGGACCGCCCGGCCCCGGATCTGGTCGATGACCAGGCGCATCTTCCGCGCCGACTGGCGGACCGCCGTCTGAATCGCTCGAGCTTCCATGACTTACTTCTTCCCTTCTTCGGCCGGCGGCGTACCCGCTTCGGCTTCCTTCTCCGCCGAACCCTTGGCGCTGTGTCCCCGGAAAAGCCGCGTCGCCGCGAACTCGCCGAGCTTGTGGCCCACCATGTTTTCGGTCACGTACACCGGGATGAACTTGTTCCCGTTGTGCACCGCGAGCGTGTGCCCCACGAAGTCCGGCGTGATGGTGCTGCGCCGCGACCAGGTCTTGAAGACCTTCTTCTCGTTCTTCTCGTTCAGGGCCTGGATCTTGAGGAGCAGCGACTCCTCGACGTACGGGCCCTTCTTGACGCTCCGCGCCATTACTGAGTCGCCTTCCCGCGCTTCCGGCCGCGCACGATGAGTTTCGTGGACGCCTTCTTCTTGTGCCGAGTCTTCTTGCCTTCCGGCTTGCCCCAGGGAGACGTCGGGGGACGCCCGCCGGAGCTCTTGCCTTCGCCGCCGCCCAGCGGGTGGTCGACCGGATTCATCGCCACGCCACGGACCTTCGAGCGCCAACCCAGCCAGCGGGTCTTGCCCGCTTTCCCCCTGGAGAGCAGCTCGTGCTCGGCGTTGCCGACCTCACCCACCGTCGCCAGGCACTCGCCGCGCACCATCCGCATTTCCGTGGACCGGAGGCGGAGGGTGACGTGGTTGCCTTCCTTCGCGACCACCTGCGCGCTGGTCCCGGCCCCGCGGCACATCTGGCCGCCGCGGCCGATCTTCAGCTCGATGTTGTGCACCGCAGTGCCCAGCGGAATCTCGAACAGCGGCATCGCGTTGCCGATGCGGATGTCCGAACCCGGCCCCGACACCACCGTGTCCCCCACGTTCATGCCCTTGGGGTGCAGGATGTACCGCTTCTCCCCGTCCACGTAATGGAGCAGGGCGATGCGCGCGTTCCGGTTCGGATCGTATTCCACCGCGGCGACACGGGCCGGCACCCCGACCTTGTCGCGCCGGAAGTCGATCCGCCGGTACTGCCGCTTGTGCCCGCCACCCTGATGCCGCATGGTGACGTGGCCCTTGTTGTTCCGTCCGCCGGTCCGGCGGAGCGGCTCGAGCAGGGACTTCTCCGGAGTGCTCTTGGTGATGTCGGAGAAATCCGCCACCGAGCGGAAGCGCGTGCCGGGCGTCACCGGCTTGAATTGACGAATGCCCATATCAGCCCTCGAAGACCTGGATCGCGTCGCCCTCACGGAGGGTCACGATCGCCTTCTTCCACGCGGGCCGGCGGCCCTGCGTCCGTCCGTAGGTGCGGCGCTTGGCCCGCACGACCAGTGTCCGGACGTCGGTCACGTTCACCTTGAAGAGGTGCTCGATCGCCGACTTGATCTCCGGCTTGGTCGCGTCTTTCCGCACCTCGAACGCGTATTCCTTCCGCGCCTGGTAGGCGGCCGACGACTTCTCGGTCACCACCGCGCGGACGATGGTCGTCAGATGATCAGACATCGGCGTGCTCCGTCCCGCTCAGGGCCGGCAGCTCCACCACCACCGTGTCCGACCAGAGAATCTCGTACGCCGTGGCGTCGGCGAACGGCAGCACGCGTACCGTCGGGATGTTGCGGCCCGAGAGGTAGACGTTGTGCGCCGTCGGCGCCCCCGCGGTCAGCATCAGCACCTTCTTCTCCCCGATGCCGAGCTTGCCCAGGAGCTGCGCGAACGACTTGGTGCTCGGCTTCTCGTAGGTGAGCGTATCCACCACGAGCAGCGCGTTCTCGCGCGCCCGCGCGTTCAGCGCCGACTTCTTGGCCAACTGCCGCACCTTCTTCGGAATCCCCATCCGGTAGTCCCGGGGATGAGGCCCGAAGGCGATGCCGCCATGCCGCCAGTGCGGAGCGCGGCTCGAGCCCTGACGGGCGCGGCCGGTCCCCTTCTGCCGCCACGGCTTCTGGTTCCCACCGGTCACGAAGTGCCGCGTCTTGGTCTGATGCGTGCCCTGACGCTGGTTCGCCAGGAACGTGATCACGGCCTGGTGCAGCACCGGCTCGTTCACGGTCCCGTCGAAGAGCGCTTCCGGCAGCGCGACAGCCTTCGTCTGCTTCGCGCCGGCGGCCGAGTAGTGCGGGGCCTCAATCATGGCGGCTCCGGCCTCCCTGCTTCCGGACGGTGAGCAGACCGTTCATCGGTCCCGGCACCGAGCCGCGCACAAAGAGGAGATTGCGCTCGGCGTCCACCCGGACGACGATGAGGCCGAGCTCGGTGAAGCGGCGCGCGCCCATGTGGCCCGGCATCCGCTTGCCTTTGATGATCCGCGACGGATCGGTACCCGGCGCGATGGAGCCGGGCTTCCGGTGCCGCGTGTTGCCGTGGGTGGCCGGGCCGCCGCCGAAGTGATGGCGGTGCACGACGCCCTGGAATCCGCGGCCCTTGGTGACGCCGGTGATCTTGATCCGGTCCCCGACCGCGAAGATCGCGACCGTCACGGCCTCGCCCGCCTTGGGAGGCTCGGCGCCGACCGCGAAGCTCTCGATCCGGCGGGGCTGGGTCTCGACACCCGCGGCCTTCGCGTGCCCCAGCATCGCCTTGGTGGACCGCTTGGCCTTCTTGGCCCCGAAGCCGAGCTGCGCCTGGGTGCCGGACACCTGCACCACGGCACAGGGGCCGGCTTCGATCACAGTCACGGGCACGTGCGCGCCTTCCTCATTGAAGAGGCGCGTCATCCCCAGTTTTCTTCCGATAAGTCCGTTCATGGCTTCCTCTACTCGACCTTGATCTCTACATCCACACCCGCCGGCAGATCGAGCTTGGTCAGCGCGTCCACCGTCTGCGACCGCGAGTCGAGGATGTCGATGAGCCGCTTGTGCGTCTTGAGCTCGAACTGCTCGCGGCTCTTCTTGTCGATATGCGGGCTCCGGAGCACCGTCCACAGCTGCCGCTTGGTGGGCAGTGGGATGGGGCCCGACACCTGCGCACCGGTCTTCTCGGCCGTGCGGACGATGTCCGCGGCGGCCTGATCGATCAGCGCGTGGTCGAAACCCTTGAGACGAATCCGGATCTTTCCGGCCATTGGGACTTCTCCGTTACTTCCTGATCTTGGTGACGACGCC
>DASUBP010000074.1:0-3077 GCA_035763205.1 Gemmatimonadales bacterium | reverse complement strand
GCCAGGGCCGCGCGATCGAGCACCGCACGGTCTTTGGTATTGTCCGCGAGCGTCCCCGACAGCTTGTCCGCGATCCAGAATCCCAGGTCGGGGTGGAGCGCGCGAAACACCGAAATGGTCCACTGATGCTTCAGGATGCGGTGGGTGAGGGCGCCGCTCCAATGCTGCTCGGTCAGACCGTCGCCGTGGGCCACGAAGGTGGGCCTTCCGGCCAACCGCATCTCGACGGGATCCGCGTGGAACTCGATTCCCAGGTCGTCGGTGAGAAAGGGCCCTCCCCAGCGGTCGTGGTTCCCCCCCATCAGCGTGATCCGAACCCCCCGCTGCCGAAGCTCCCGCAGCGCGGCGATGTGCCCGAAGTGCTTGCGGGGAATGACGGCGCCGTATTCGAACCAGAAATCGAAGAGATCGCCGTTGATGAGCAGGTGGTCAGACGGCTGAGGGACCGCGGTGAGAAACCGGTGAAATGCGGCGGCCGTGGCGGGTGGGACCTGGCCGAGGTGCGCATCGGCCACCACGATGACGCGTTCCGGTGGGGTCGGCACGGCCCCAAGCTAGGAAACGGGTCCCGACCTCGCAAGCTCCTGTCCTATTTGACTTTTGCTCGTGTCACCTCCATATCTCGGCCCGTATGAAGGTGACCCGCGACCCCACGAAGTATGAGCGGCCTGGTCCCACGAACCCCCCGGGGAGGGTGTCCCGGGGGGATCGTCCGTCCCAGCCGCCGGCGGAGCCTGCCCGGAACCCGGGGATTCCCCTTGATCTTGAGTTGATCAGCTCGATCCGGGTAAACCGCAGCGCGGTCGAGCGGCGGGCTGCCACCCTCCCGAAGCGCCGGACCGTCAAGAAGGAGTGGCAGGCAGCCTGGCTGCTCCGGGCCATCACTTGCATCGACCTGACGACCCTGTCGGGGGACGACACGGCAGGGAACGTGTCCCGCCTGTCCGCCAAGGCCCGGGAGCCGATCCGCCGCGACCTCCTCGAAGCGCTCGGCGCATCGGACCTGCCCATCCAGGTCGGAGCCGTGTGCGTCTACCACGCGCTGGTACCCGTCGCGGTCAAGGCGTTGGCGGGATCAGGGATCCCGGTCGCGGCCGTGTCGACCGGATTCCCGGCGGGCCTCTCACCCCTCGAAGAGCGGGTCCATGAAGTGAGGGCCTCGGTCGATGCGGGGGCCAGGGAAATCGACGTCGTGATCACCAGGGGTCACGTGTTGACCGGCGCCTGGGAGCGGCTCTATGACGAAGTGTGGCGGTTCCGCGAAGCCTGCGGCGCGGCACACATGAAGGTCATTCTCGGCACCGGGGAGCTGGCGACGCTCACGAACGTGGCCCGGGCATCGCGAGTGGCGATGGCCGCCGGAGCCGACTTCATCAAGACGTCCACCGGCAAGGAGCCCGTCAACGCGACGCTCCCGGTGGGATTGGTCATGGTCCGTCAGATCCGTGACTACCTCGAGCAGACGGGGTACGCCGTCGGCTTCAAGCCCGCGGGCGGTATCCGCAGTGCGAAGGGTGCTCTCGAGTGGCTGATGTTGATGAAGGAAGAGCTGGGTGAGCGCTGGATGCGCTCCGACCGTTTTCGCCTGGGCGCCAGCGCGCTGCTCACGGATATCGAGCGCCAGCTCGAGCATTTCGTCACCGGCCGCTACTCGGCGGCTCACCGCCATCCGATGGTGTGACCCTGACTACCGTCGCCAAGATTTTCGAAACCATGGATTGGGGCCCGGCGCCGGAGGCGCGGGGGCCTGCGCTGGAATGGATCAAGGCGCATGACGGGCGCTTCGGACTCTACGTCGGCGGACGATGGGTCGCTCCCAGCGCCGGGGACGGGTTCGACACCATCAACCCGGCCACGCGCGAGCCCCTCGCCCGGATCGGGCAGGCCGGGACCGAAGACGTCGACGCGGCGGTGAAAGCGGCGAGCGAGGCCTTGCCGGCGTGGGCGGGGCTCTCCGGGCACGCCCGGGCGAGGCACCTCTACGCGCTCGCCCGGACGGTCCAGAAGCATTCCCGTTTGCTCGCCGTGCTGGAGAGCCTCGACAACGGAAAGTCCATCCGCGAGACGCGCGATCTCGATATTCCGCTGGTCGCACGCCATTTCTATCACCACGCGGGGTGGGCGCAGATCCGGGACACCGAGTTCCCGGGGTACGGGCCCGTCGGCGTCGTGGGGCAGATCATTCCCTGGAATTTCCCGCTCCTGATGGTCGCGTGGAAAGTCGCGCCCGCGTTGGCGGCGGGGAACACCATCGTGCTCAAGCCCGCGGAATTCACGCCCCTCACGGCGCTCTGCTTCGCGGAGCTGGCACACGAGGCGGGACTCCCGGCCGGGGTCCTCAACGTCATCACCGGTGACGGGCGCACGGGGAAGCTTCTCGTCGATCATCCCGGAGTCGACAAGATCGCGTTCACCGGATCCACCGAAGTGGGACGGCAAATCCGCAAGGCCACGGCGGGGTCGGGCAAGAAGCTTACACTCGAGCTCGGCGGGAAAAGCCCGTTCATCGTTTTTGAAGACGCCGATCTCGACAGCGTGGTCGAGGGCGTCGTCGACGCAATCTGGTTCAATCAGGGCCAGGTGTGTTGCGCCGGTTCGCGCCTTCTGGTACAGGAGGGCGTGGCGGGAAAACTCATCCCCAAGCTGCGCGCGCGCATGGAGAAGCTTCGCGTCGGTGAGCCCCTCGACAAGGCGATCGACATGGGCGCCATCGTCGCGCCCGTCCAGCTCGAGCGCATCCGGTCCCTGGTGGATCAGGGCGTGGCCGAAGGCGCCACGATGTGGCAGCCGACGTGGGCCTGTCCCACCGACGGCTACTTCTATCCCCCGACCCTCTTCACCGACGTCGCACCAGCCGCGAGCATCGCGCAGGTGGAGATCTTCGGTCCCGTCCTGGTTTCGATGACGTTCCGGACCCCGGCCGAGGCGGTGGAGCTCGCGAACAACACGCCGTACGGGCTCGCGTCGAGCGTCTGGACCGAGAACATCAATCTTGCGCTCGACATCGCACCGAAGATCAAGGCCGGAGTGGTCTGGATCAATTCGACCAATCTGTTCGACGCGGCCGCCGGGTTCGG
>DASUBP010000073.1:0-3465 GCA_035763205.1 Gemmatimonadales bacterium | reverse complement strand
CTGTTCGACGACGAACGGGCGATGGTCCGTCTCGACATGTCGGAGTACATGGAGAAGCACGCCGTGGCCCGGATGATCGGCGCGCCCCCGGGCTATGTCGGCTACGAAGAGGGTGGCCAGCTCACGGAGGCCATCCGCCGGCGTCCCTACGCCGTGGTGCTTTTCGACGAGATCGAGAAGGCACATCCGGACGTCTTCAACGTGCTGCTCCAGATTCTGGACGAAGGGCGCCTCACGGACTCCCAGGGGCGGACCGTCGACTTCCGAAATACCGTGTTGATCATGACGTCCAACATCGGCTCGCAGGACATCCTGGAGATGGGGACGGCGAACTGGGAGCAGGTCGAGGCCAAGGTCCTCGACCTCCTGCGCCGGTCGTTCAAGCCGGAATTCCTGAACCGGGTGGACGACACGATCATCTTCCGGCCCCTGTCCGAGGCCGACATCGCGAAGATCGTGGACGTCCAGCTCAAGCGGTTCGAGCGGCTCCTGGAGGAGCGCAAGCTCACACTCGACGTGACGCCGGCCGCCAAACAGCTCCTGGTATCCGAGGGCTACGATCCGATCTATGGCGCCCGTCCGCTCAAGCGGTCGATGCAGCGTCTGCTGCAGAACCCGCTGGCCATGGCGGTGCTCGAGGGAACGTACGTCGAGGGGGACACGATCAAGGCCGATCGCGGCACCGACGGAGCACTGACGTTCGAAAAGGTACCGGGTGGTCGACGAAAGTGACCGGCGGGGCATGAATCACGCGATCGACTGGGCGCGGCTCGCGCAGTCGGTCGACGAAGTGCCCGTAGGAGCGGCGCTCCTCCAGCATGGCCAGCTCGTGGCGGGCGCCCACAACGAGACCATCGGCCTCAAGGACCCGACGGCGCACGCGGAGCTGCTGACGATCCAGCGGTCGCTCCGGGCCCTCGACACCGACCGGCTCAGCGACTGCACCCTGTACATCACGCTCGAGCCCTGCGCCCAGTGCGCGGGCGCGATCGTGCTGGCGAAGGTCGGGCGGGTGGTGTTCGGGGCCTACGACGACAAAGCGGGCATGGCGGGCTCGGTCGAAGACCTGCTGCGCCATCCCCGGCTGAATCACCGGCCCGAGGTCATCGGCGGGGTGGATGCCGAGACCTGCGGGACCCTCCTGAAGGAGTTCTTCGCATCCCGGCGTTAGCCGGGCTTCTTGGTTCTTCCTTCGATCTTCTCGATCAGTTTCGCGACCTCGTCCCGCAACCGTTTCAGCGCAGGCAGAACCTTGGGCTCGAGCTCCCGCTCGATGTCCCGGGTCTCATCCCAGAGGTCTGTGAGCACGGCGCGGAAACGGTCCCGCAGCTCCTGCCAGGTAGGCGTCGGCTCCTGCTCGTGCTTGGTCTCGGTGACTTCGACCTTCGGTGTCTTCTCGAGGTTGTTCATGGCGTCTCCTTGCCGTTAGGAGACTTTTACGCCAATCAGGCTGGGGGAGTTTCGGAGTCAGGCCCGCACGGTCTCCGCGAGCGCCTTGAGCGCCTGCTCGAGCTGATCGTCGGTGACATAGGGCGCAGGACCGAGGCGCAGGATGTCGTGCCGGGCGTCCGCATAGACGCCCCTGGTCCGAAGGGCTTTCGCGAAATCGATCGCCGAGGGCGTCCGCAGGGCGAGGAATCCCGCGATGCCGTCGAGTCCATGGACGACCCGCGTGATGACCTTGGGATCGAGCGCCAGCTCATCGAAGCCATGCGCGAGACGGCTGATCTGCCGCTTGTTGAGCTCGCGCAGGCGCTCCGGCGTCAGCTGCTGGTCGCTGAAGAACCGGAGCACCTCGGCGGCGCGGTAATGACTCGTCGGGTCGTAGGTCGAGCCCGCGAAGCGCGCGGGGCCGCTGCCGTATTGCACCTTGCCGGTGGATTTCGATTCGAGGTGCTCGAACTCGCTGTACCACCCGGTGACCACCGGGCGCATGGTGGTGTCGGAGGGGAACCGCAAGAAACAGTTGCCTTCTCCCATCTGACAGTACTTGTAACCGCCGCCGAGGATGTACGCGCCGGTGAGGCCGAGAGTCGGGACGGGGAATGGAATGACGTTGATGGCGTGATACGCGTCGACCAGGAACTCTACCCCAGCGCTGCGGCAGGCGGCCGCGATGCTCCCGAGACCCGGCACGATCTCGGCGGTCTCGAAGAGCACGGCGGAGAGGAGTACCGCGGCCGTGTTCGCCGTGACCTCCTTGCGCACCCGTTCCGCCAGGCTCGCGACCGGATGGGCGGGGACCCGCACGATCGCGACGCCTTCCTCTCCCAGACGATCGAGCTGCCGCCGAAGCGAATGGAACTCACCGTCGGTGGTGACGAGCCGTCGTTTCGCCTTCAAGGGAAGCCCGGAAAGGAACCGGACCAGCAAATCGTGGGTCGAGGCGCCGAGGGCGATCTGGTCCGCTTCGTCGTGCAGGAGGCGCGCGAAGCCGCGACGGACCGCACCGGCCATCGCGAACGCCCGCTCCCATTTGTCGTCCACCAGCTCGGCGGCGTCGGTCCAGGCTCGCGCCTGGCCCTCGAAGCCGTGGTCAGGCCAGGCCTGGTGTGAGTGTCCGGTGAGGAGCACGCGCTCCGTGACGCGGAATCGCGAGTAGTGACGGGTGAGAGATTTCGGGTCGATCACAGCTCGGTGCGAATTTCCCAGAGGTCGGGGAATGCCGGCCGGTTGAGCGTGGTCGCCAGGTACTCGGCGCCCGCCGAGCCTCCGGTGCCGCGCCGGGTGCCGATGGTGCGCTGGACCATCTTCACGTGCCGGTAGCGCCACTCCTGCAGGCCTTCGTCGAGGTCGACCATGCGCTCGCAGAGCGAGGCCACGCTGGGGTCCTTCCGGTAGACCCGGATCAGGACTTCCTGCACGGCGGGGCTCGGTTCGATCGCCGCGGTGAAGACCCGGCGCTCGGGGACCTGGTGTCCGTTCCGGTTCAGGCAGGCGAGAAAGGCATCCCACAGCGTGGGATCGTGAAGCCGTTGCTCGACGGCTTTCCGCGCCGCGCTTCCGGACGGATACCGGTCGAGGGACTTCGGATTCTTGGAGCCGAGGACACACTCGAGCTCACGGAACTGGTGCGATTGGAAGCCGCTCCCCGACTCCAGACGGTCCCGGAACGACAGGAACTCGAGCGGCGTCATGGTTTCGAGAATATCGATCTGGGCGACCAGGACCTTGAGGATGGTGAGGATCCGCTTGAAGGTGTGTCCGGCGCGGGGCTGGTCGCTCTCCCGGAGGAGTTTCTGGAGGTAGTCGAGCTCGTGGAGGAGCTCCTTGAACCAGAGCTCGTAGACCTGATGGATCACGATGAAGAGCATCTCGTCATGCTCCGGCCCCTCGGAAAGAGGCTTCTGGAGCGCGAGCAGCTCATCCAGTTTCAGGTAGCTCGAATACGTCACAGCCATCCGAGGATTCCGCGTGGGAGATGTGCCCACAAACTAGGGAGCACTTCACCCGTAAGCGATAGCC
>DASUBP010000072.1:0-7462 GCA_035763205.1 Gemmatimonadales bacterium | reverse complement strand
CTGGGGCATCGTCGCCTTCGATTCGTTGGCGCTCTATGAGGCCTACCGCACCCGGGTCAAAGCGGATCCTGAGGCCCGCGCCAATTTCGCGTTTGCGCACGACCGACGGCTGATTCTGCGCGAGGAACGGACATTCCTTCGGATGGTGGACGGGATAGCTTCAAGGCCCACTCCGGAGGCTCCATGACGCGCGCACTCGCCTGCCTGACGACGGCTCTCATCGCCACGACCCTGTCGGGGCAGCAGCCCTCGCTGGTGTCCACCTACGGCGCCGACGCCGACCGAATCATCGCCGCCGCGCAGAGCGACTCGAGCGCCTGGCGACGCCTGGCCGAGCTTACCGACACCTTCGGCAGCCGCATCGCCGGCTCGACCAACCTCGAGCAGGCGATCGACTGGGTGCTGGCCGAGATGAAGAAGGACGGGTTCGCGAACGTCCACGGGGAACCGGTGATGGTGCCGCATTGGGTGCGGGGAGCCGAGTCCGCGGAATTGGTCTCTCCCCGGCGTGTCCGTCTGCACATGTTGGGACTCGGAAACAGCGTCGGTACTCCTCCCGCCGGCATCACCGCGCCGGTGCTGGTGGTGACGAGCTTCGATGACCTCCAGAAACACGCCGGCGAGGCGAAGGGCAAGATCGTCCTCTACGACGTTGCCTTCCCGCAGGAGGGGGATCCCTTCTTCAACTATGGGAAGGTCGTGGCCTACCGCGTCGCGGGGGCCATCCAGGCGGCAAAGGTGGGCGCGGTCGCGAGCTTGATCCGCTCGGTGGCCTCAGGCTCCATGCAGAGTCCCCACACGGGGGTGATGGTCTACGACTCGACGACCCGAAGGATCCCGCACGCCGCGCTCTCCGTCGAAGATGCGGAGATGCTGCACCGGATGCAGGACCGCGGACAGAAGGTCGTGCTGACCCTCAAGATGCAGGCGCACACCCTGCCGGAGGCCCACTCGCGCAACGTCGTCGCGGAGCTCGTCGGACGCGAGAAGCCCGACGAGGTGGTGGTCCTCGGCGGCCATATCGATTCATGGGATGTGGGCGAAGGGGCGATGGATGACGGCGGCGGTGCGGTGGCCGCGTGGGAGGCGGTGAAGCTCCTGCAGCGGCTGGGGCTCCATCCCCGGCGGACGGTTCGGGTGGTGCTGTGGACCACGGAAGAATTTGGTGGGGTGGGCGGCCAGGCCTACGCCAAGGATCACGCCTCGGACTTGCCGAAGCACGTGCTGGGACTCGAGTCAGACAACGGCACTTTCGATCCACGCGGCTTCATGTACAACGGGACCCCCGCGAACCTGCCGTTCGTGACTCAGCTCGACTCACTGCTCGCGGGGCTGGGCAATTTCCATAGCGACACCGGATTTGCCGAGACGGACGTGGCGCCCATGGGGGCGCACGGCGTGCCGCTTCTGGGGCTCAAGGTCGATCCGTCCCGGTACTTCTTCTACCATCACACCGATGCTGACATGATGGACAAGATCGACCCGCGGGAGCTGGCTCGGTGCGTCGCGGCGATGGCCGTAGCCGTTTACGTCGCCGCCGACATGACGGAATCGCTGGCTCACGGACAGTGAATTTCCTTAGCCCGGGGTCCAGCAACTCGAACTGGGGGCCCTGCCGCGCGCCTTCCGGTCCCGAATGGGACGGTACAGCTGGAATGGCTCCCGCGCTCCCGATCGAGAGCGACCGATCTCCGGCTGACCTTCCAGTCGAACTGACGGGCCGACCCACCGACCGCGTTGATCCCGCGACTCGCCGACAGGCGGGGTGCCTCCCGGGGAGAAGTGGTGTATCTCTTTGGAACGGAGGTAACCCATGAAATGGATCGCCGTTGGGGTCGCCATACTGGTGGCCGGGTGTTCGGGGGTCGGCTCGGGCCTTGGAAGCCCAAACGCCCGAGCTTGGAAGCCAGGAGCAAATCACGCCGACTACACCGTCGCGAGAGACAGTGCGCCGGGGACGTGGCTGCTGCGGGGTTCCTGGGACTTCGCGATCGGGCCGGATTCCGTAATCAGCGGGACCTGGAGATCTCACTGGCTGGTTGCGGATACCCTCGCGCAGATCGGACCGCAGGTGGGGTCAGGCGTGTTGGGCGGGCGGCTCCAGAGTGACGGTACCTTGTCGATCGATCTGAATCCGGATCTCGTGGACAACAACGTCTGGGTTCGGGTGGGGCCGAGGGAGGGCGCCGAAGCGACGTGGACCTGGTCGACCATTGCCGGTCCGTGGACGGGTGGCCCCTTCCGACTCGATCCTCCCGCCTTTTGATCGCATCTCTCGCACTGCTCCAGGCTCTGCTTCAGGGGCCGGTCGACACGACCGCCGGCTTCCGGAATCATGCCTATTTCGAGATGGGCGCCGCTGTGGGCGCCACTTCACCCTTCGGCGGATCCGGACTGGCGGTCGGACTCCACGTCACATCGGCCCTGCCGAACGCCGCGGGTATCGATTTCTCGATCGCGAG
This sequence comes from Gemmatimonadales bacterium, assembly GCA_035763205.1. GTDB lineage: Bacteria > Gemmatimonadota > Gemmatimonadetes > Gemmatimonadales > GWC2-71-9 > 40CM-2-70-7. Next base: position 5,000 of record DASUBP010000072.1, on the reverse strand, counting down.
CTACATCGATCCGCTGACGCACGGAAACCTGACCATGCTCACCGATCTCGACGCGGCCTACCTGGCGACGGGACCTTCACGGCCCAGCGTGGTGCTGAGGGGCGGTCTCACCACCGTGATAGCACATGGGATGGCCCTGGGTTTGAACGCCGGGGCCGGTGTGATGGTGCCGGTGGGAAAGACCATCTCCCTGCGGGCTGACTACACCTTCCGCGGACTGCTCGGGGATCTCACCGGCATCACCCTGTCCGGTTTGACGGTCGGCGTCGGAGTCGACTACTAGCGACGGCGAAGGCTCCGCTTGACCCAGCGACCGAATCGCTCGGGCCACGTTGGCGTGTCGAGGGAGTCGACGAGCGCCTGCCGGAACGCCTCCGCCGTCGGCCATCGCCGGGACGGGCTCCGATTGAGCGCGCGGTCGATCGCGGCCGCGAGGCGCTCCGGCACATCGGGCGCGCGGTCGAGGACGGGCGGAACGTCCAGGGTCGCCCGCTGTGCGATCTGGGCCATCGGGGAACCGCCGCGGAAGGGCAACTCCCCGGCCAGCGCGAGGTACGCCACCAGACCCAGCGAATACACGTCACTGCGGTGGTCGGCGTCCCACGAACCGAGCGCTTGTTCCGGCGACATGAACTCGGGTGTTCCGAACCGTCTGGTCGCCTCGGCGCGCGAGTGCTCGGAGGTGCGCAGGGTCGCGATCCCGAAATCGGTGATGAAGGGCCACTGATCGTCGGCATGGAGCAGGATGTTGGCCGGCTTCACGTCCCGGTGGACCACGCCACGCTGGTGCATGAGGGACAACGCGTCGGCGATGGGTGCCAACAGTCTGACGGTCGTCGCGGGGCCGAGGCGCAGGCCCCCGGCAAGCCGCGACGAAAGTGAATCTCCGGGCACGTACCGCATCACCGCCACCGCGGTCTCGCGCCGGAGTATGAAGTCATAACAGGGGACGATATTCGGATGATTGAGGCGGCTCGCGATGAGCGCCTCGCGGCGAAAGCGCTCGCGATCTTCCACTGAGGCCGACAAGCCGGCGCGCAGCACCTTCAGCGCGACACGTCTGCCCTCGAGGCGGTCCCACCCCAGAAACACCCGGCTCATCCCGCCCTGACCCAACTCGCGCACGATGTCGTACCGGTGGCTCAGCGCTTCCTGGAGCCGGGCACGCTCGTACGTGAGTCGTCCAGTTTCGAGCAACGCGAGCCGTGGTGCCGCCACAACCGTCCCTTGGAGGATTTCGATTCGTACTAAGGCACGCTCTGTGCCGTTTTCGGCGGCGCTGCAACTGCATATATCACAACGTGATGGGACACCATGCTCGGGCGGGCGTTGTACCGGTCGCGGGACTGCAAGTCCCAAAACCGGACATCCGAAGACTCATCCCCTCATCTCCCTTAGATGCCGTGAGGGCGTGGAGCGTTGCGAAAAAAAAGGGAGTCCCGTGAGGGACTCCCCTGAGAACAAGCCAGGCGAGACTGTCTAGTGGTGCTCGCCGCCCGAATCGGCCTCGATGCGGATGAAGAACGCCGCGATTTCGGCCGTGCTGATCGGTTTGCCGACGCCCTCGGCGCGCACGCGGAGCGAGGTGTCGCCGAGCGCCCTCACCGCCGCACCGAGGTTGGCGAGTCCGCCGTCCATGGTGATGAAGTGCGTGGAGTCGGTCACGTCGATCGTCGTCCCATTGCCGAGCACGACTTTCCCCGTCGTGCTGTCGGCGGACGACACGTTTCCTTCGAACCCGACGACCGTCGGCTCGAATTCGTGATTGTTACGAACGCGGAACCGGACCTCGACGGCGTCGATCGTGTCGGTGCCGGCTTTGAGGCCGAAGCCCGCGGCATCGACGGTGTCACCGGCCGCCAGGGCAGCCGCGACCCGGGAGAGGGAGTTCAGCGGGTTGTCGAAGTCCTCGTCGTGGTCGTCGGGGTGCTCGATCTCCCCACCCGTCGGGACCTTGATGACGGTGCCGGCGCTGTCCGCGAGAGTCGCGGTCCCACCCGTCGTATCGACGCTCTGCACGCGCCCTTCAAAATGGATCGCGCCCATCGTGTTCTGCGTATTCGCATCGATCCGGGTCTTGCCACCGGTGACATCGAGTCCAATGGCGACGTTGAGCACGGTGAGGAAGGCATCCGGGGGAGGCGTGGTATTGCTCGCGAGATTCGCCGACGTCACGTTCATTTCGATGGTGGGACGATCGGCGTCATCGTTGAGCCGCAACACATCGGCGTGGAACGAGCCGTCGGTGGGAGACTGCGGAGTCGCGGGGGCGGCCCGGAGCGCCACGATCGTCGGGTGGTGCCCCGCGGCGAGCGCGGCCTCGAGACGGCTGATGAAACCGGCTTCGCCCATCGCGGCGGAGTCGTTGGAATCCATGTCGTCGTGCCAGCCTTCGAACTTGGTCGTGGCGTCGAACGAGACGCTGATGCCGCCGAGTGACAATACAATCGTGCCGGTGGTGTCGAGCGACGCGACCTCACTGACGATTCGCTCTGAACGGTTGACCTGATCACCCTGCCGTACGCGCACGCGACTGGCCGTCGCCGTTCCTGGGATCACCCGGATCGAGACGCGTGAGGTGCCACTGGAGAGGATGGTGGTGAAACCGCCGAGACTGATCTGATCTGCGAAAACGTTGGGGCCACTGGGGTTCGTCTTGGTTCCGGTCATGCTGCTGTTGTCGCAAGCGGTGACGGACAAGGCGGCGGCGAAGAGTATGAACGGCGCCGCGCGGAAATTACGCATGGGAGCTCCTCCTGCGGGGTTTCTTGGCACTTGGGACGCTCGCCAAGAATACCCCGCAATTCCCCTATTCGTCACTGGGGCGGAGCGTTCGAAATCGGTATGGTCCAACGACTTGTGCGTTACGTCACACCGTCGTGGGTCAAACTACTTCATGTAGCGTTCGAGCCACGCGAACGTCGCCTCCTGGATGTCTATGAAGGTCGGGAAGTCATACGCCGCGCCGTGGTGCCCCTTGGGGAACATCATCAGGGGCGCCGGGTGTCCCGCTTCGTCCAGGGCCGTGATGAGCTGCATGGTGTTCTGCGGATGGACGTTGTCGTCCATCATCGAGTGCACCAGCAGCAAGTGGCCGGTGAGCTTGGCCGCCTGCTCGATGGGTGAGCTCTCCACGTAGCCCGCCTGGTTGTCCCCCAGCAGGCCCATGTAGCGCTCGGTGTAAATGGTGTCGTAGAGCCGCCAGTCGGCCACCGCGGAATTGGCCACGCCCACCGGGAAGAGGTCCGGGTACATCTCCATCGTGAAGACCGTGCTGAAGCCGCCGTAGCTCGTGCCGATGATGGCGACGTGCTTCGAGTCCACGTAGGGGAGCGTCGCGAGATACTTCGCGGCCTCGGCGAAATCATGGGCCTCGTACTTCCCGAGATGCTTGTACGCCACCTTCATGAACGCGCTGCCGTAATTGTTCGACGGCCGGTTGTTCAGGCCGATGACGATGTAGCCTTGTTCGGCGAGCCATTCATCCCAGCCGTTGGCCTGCCAGGCGTTGTAGACCTGCTGAGAGCCGGGTCCACCGTAGATGTCGAACACCACGGGATACTTCCTGGTCGCGTCGAACGGGATGGGTTTGATCATCGATCCGTCGAGCTGGACCGAGTCCGAAGTCCTGAACGAGAACAGCTCCGGCGGTGAGAACTCGTGCGACGCCAGCCAGGTCTTCGTACTCTCATTCCCGGCGAGGGACTTCACCATTTTCCCGCCCGTCGCCCAGAGCTCCACTTGATGCGGCGAGGTCATCGAGGACCACCGGTCCGTGTAGTACCGGGTGTCCGGGGACATGTTGATGTGGTGATTGCCGGCGGTGGTCGTCAGCCGCTTCTTGCCGCTGCCGTCCACGTGGATTTCGTAGAGCTGGCGCTCCAGCGGCGAGACCTCGGTGGACGTGTAGTAGATCAGGCCGCGCGCCGGGTCCATCCCTTCGATGCGCGCGACGATCCATTTGCCCTTCGTGACCTGATTGATGAGGCGGCCGGAGTAGTCGTAGCGGTAGATGTGCTGCCAGCCGTCTTCGTCTCCCACCCAGTAGAACTCGGACCGGCCCGCCGGGAACGTCATCAGATCGTTGACGCCGGCGTAGAAATCGTAGACGTCGATCCAGGTGTTCGAGGTCTTCGTCAGTACCAGCCGCTTGCCGCCCGTCTTCACGTCGAAGAAGAAGAGCCGCATGGTGTCCTGCTGGCGGTTCAGGGTTACGAGGGCCAGGGTGTCCGGCCTCGAGGTCCAGTAGATGCGCGGAATGTAGAAGTCGCCGGCGAGACCGGGATTGAGCCACGTGTTGGCGCCGGACTTCACGTCCACCACGCCGATCTTCACCGTGGGGTTCGAATCGCCGGGCTGCGGAATGCGGATCTTCGTCCAGTCCTGGTGCAGGCCCTGGTAATCCGAGAACTGCACCACCGGCTCCGAACGCTCATCCACCTGCCAGTACGCGATGTGGCGCGAGTCCGGGGACCAGTTCCAGGCCTGGGCCTGACCGAACTCCTCCTCATAAACCCAGTCGTAGTGCCCGTTGTATACCAGCTCCGCCCCGTCCTTGGTCAGCTGCGTCTCGCGCTTCGCGGCGAAGTCGTACACGTACATGTTGCCGCCGCGCTCGAGGCCGAGCATCGAACCGTCAGGGGACAGCTCGGCGGTGCGAGCGTCCCGGGTCGCGAGCTTGAGCTTGTGGTCAGCCACCGAGTAGACGTAGAAGTCCTGGATGCCGGACCGGCGGTAGATCGGACGGAAGTTGGTCTCGAACACCAGGTTCCTGGAGTCGGCGGTCCACTGGAACTCATTGTAGGTGAACGCCGCGCTCGAATCGGGGAAGGTCAGGCCCTGGGCGCTGAAGACGAGCGTATCCTTGCCGGTCGCCGGGTCGAAGGCCCGGATTTCCTCGGACCGCTGTTCGCGCTTGATGTAGGAATAGCGCTTCCCGCCGTCGATCCAGGTGAAGCCCGGGAGGCCGAACGCCCCGTTCATTCCGCCGCTCCCCACCA
>DASUBP010000071.1:0-2797 GCA_035763205.1 Gemmatimonadales bacterium | reverse complement strand
CGGCGGTGCAAAAAGCCGCCGATGAACAGAGCAGGGGTGCGACGGTCCGAGGGTACTCGAGCGAAACCGAGAACGGTCAGCTCGAGTACGAGGTCGCCATGACCGTGAACGGCCGGAGCAGGGACGTGAGCTTCGCGGCGGACGGGTCAATTCTGGAAATCGAGCAGGAAGTCCCGGTGGATTCGCTCCCGGCCGCCGTGCATTCGGCACTGGTGCGGAAGGCCGGCGCCGGACGGATCATGAGAGTGGAATCCCTGACGAAGCACGGGACCTTGGTCGCCTATGAAGCACAGGTGCGCACGGGCACGAAGCGCTCCGAGGTGCAAGTAGGGCCTGACGGACAGGCGCTCCCGCACGAAGAGTGACCCCATACGCTTGCAGCCTTCCCGCCGGTCCGTAGACTAGTACCAATGCGCCTCACTCGAGCCACAGCCATCGCCGCGGTCACCTCGTTCGCGGCGATTGTTGTGGCCTACCTCTGGGCGCATACCTACGCCGAGAAGGCATGGATCGCGAACCTGGCGTTCACGTGGTGCGCCGTGCTCGCGCTCGGGAGCTGCCTCAGAGCCTGGCGGACCATGCCGGCCGAGGGACGTGGCGCCTGGCTGGTGATGAGTCTGTGCTGTGCGATCTGGCTGGCGCCGCAGCTTCGTCTCGACTACGTCATGCTCGTGCGGGGTGAGCGGTCGGGTGATCTGACGGACTTCGCCTCGCTCTCCTACGTCCTCTCGTTCGCCGCCTATTTCGTCGTCTATCCCGGATTCTTCATCGCGCTGAGCAACCTGCTCCGCGACGAACGGCGGGAGGGGTTCGACCGGCGTGTGGTGCTCGACATCGCGCTGGTCACCCTTACGGTCGGGGGCCTTGGGTTCGAGTTCCTCGAATCCTCCTATGCGGCCTGGCTGGCTCAGCCCGTCTCCCACGGCACCGTACAATGGCTCGCCATCTTCGGTCTGCCGCTGATGGGCCTCGTGGTATTCTGGCTGATTCTCCTTCGCATGATTCGCCGGACCGGAGTGCCGCTCGCGACGGCAGGCGTGGCCGTGGTGGGAGTGGTGCTCTTCGCGTCCGGCGACCTGTCCTACAGCTGGCAGCTGGTCCGCAACAGCCAGACGAGCATCGGGGGACCCGTCGACCTGCTCTGGGATGCGGGGCTGCTGCTCGTCGCGGTCGCGGCGGCGTACGCGGCGAGCGAGGCCAGCGGACGCACCCGCGTCAACATCTCAGCGGCCCTCTCCCGGACCCTGGCCGTCGCCGTCGGCCTCGGCGGTGTCATCGCCGCCGCTCTCCTCGGCATCGCGTTCCCGGGTTCGTTCCCCCAGAGCAGCTGGTTGGTCCTGGTCGGCGGTACCATCCTGGCCCTGCGGGTCGCGTACACGGTGCACGCCGACCTCCAGTACGCGGGGCGGCTCGAGCGGAAGGCGGAGCGGACGTACGTCGCCCTGCAGGAGAGCGAAGAGCGGTACAGCGCGGCCTTCGAGCAGGCCGCCGTCGGTCTCGCGGAAGTCGGCCTCGACGGACGGTTCCTCAGGGTCAACCGATGCCTCTGCGAGAGCCTGGGGTACCGCGCCGATGAGCTGATGCACCGCAGTGTGGTCGACATCACCCACCCGGACGACGTTCCGGATTCGCGCCGGCTCCTGGCACGGATCGACACGCTCCAGGCGCCGTACCAACAGGAGAAGCGCTACCTTCGCAAAGACGGATCGGCGATGTGGACCAACCTCACGACGTCGATCGTCCGGGACGCCGAGCACCAGCCCAAATTCTTCATATCCGTCATCGAAGACCTGACCCATCGCAAACGTCTCGAGCAGCAGCTCCTGCACGCCCAGAAACTCGAATCCCTCGGCCAGCTCGCCGGCGGCGTGGCGCACGACTTCAACAACGTCCTCGGCGTCATGCTCGGGTTCACACAGATCGTCGAGCGCACGTTCCCGGACGAGGACCCCCGGCGCGCGGACATGGCCCAGATCCGGAACGCGGGCCTGCGGGCCGCCGATCTGATCGGTCAGCTCCTCGCGTTCGCGCGCAAGAGTGACTCGGTGCCGCAGGTGATCGACGTGAGTCCGCTGGTCGCCGGACTCGACCGGATGCTGCCCCGGGTGTTGGGTGAGAACATCACGCTGCGGATCGACCTCGAGCCCAAACTGCCGCCGGTGAAGGTCGACCCCACCCAGTTCGAGCAGGTGATGCTGAATCTCGCGATCAACGCACGCGATGCGATGCCGGAGGGCGGGACGCTGTCCATCGAGACGGACGTCGTATGGCTCGATCAGGACCACGTTCGGCGCCATCCCGACGCCCGGGCCGGCCGGCACGTAATGATCGCGGTCTCGGATACCGGGACCGGAATCTCACCGGAGATCCTCGACCGCATTTTCGAACCCTTCTTCACCACCAAGGGCCCGGGGCGGGGTACCGGCCTCGGCCTGGCGATGTGCTACGGAATCATCAAGCAGGCGGGTGGGAACATCTGGGCCTACAGCGAACCCGGTGAAGGGACGACATTCCGTCTGTACCTGCCGACCGTGGGCGGGGAAGTGACGGCTGCTCCCGAGGCCGCCCGCGCCGACAATCTGCCGCAGGGGGACGAAGTCGTGCTCATTGCTGAGGACGACCCCCAGCTCCGCCAGTTGACCGGGCGGATCCTCCGGGAGTGCGGCTACGAAGTGCTGGCGGCCGCGGACGGGGAAGAGGCGCTCGAGCTCGCGCGGCGCGCCGGTCGCCGGGTGGAGATTCTCGTGACCGACATGGTGATGCCCGACATGAGCGGGCTGCAGCTGGCCGACCAGCT
>DASUBP010000070.1:0-6657 GCA_035763205.1 Gemmatimonadales bacterium | reverse complement strand
CGGTCATGAAAGGCAGGTCTCAGGGGTCAGGAGTCAGGGGCCAGGGAAATGCCCTAAGTCCAAAAAATCTAAATACTTACGTGGTCAAAAGCAACGAAAAAATGACCCCTAAACCGGGGCGGGAAAGGCACTTACGGGAGGGTAAATTCGAGCGTGCCGAAACCGAAGCTCACCACGCTCGTCGGTCGCGCTTTGCGTCTCCGCTGCCCCAACTGCGGCCGCGGACGGTTCTTCGTCGGCTGGTTCTCACCGCGGAAACGGTGCCCCGAATGCAGCCAGCCACTCGAGCGGCTCGAAGACGGCTACTACCTCGGCGCGCTTCTCCTCAATTTCGTCGGCGCCGAGCTGACCGTCACCATCGCCGGCCTCGCCGTGCTGATCTTCACGTGGCCCCGCACACCCTGGGACGTGCTGCTGTACGGAGGCGCCGCGCTCGCGGTCACCCTGCCGTTCATCACCTATCCATTTTCGAAGACGGTGTGGTTGGCGATCGACCTGTACATACAACCCAATGAGGACCGGGCGACTTAGCGTCTTAGCCTCTTAGCGATCTAGCTCTACGACGACCTTGCCGAGCTGCGAAGCCTGGTCGAGGTAAGTGTACGCCTCGCGGACCTGCTCCAGCGGAAACACCCGGTCGACGACCGGCCGCAAACGCCCCGCCGCCAGCTCGGCGACGATCGCGGCATACTCGGCGTCATTCCCCATCGTCGAACCCAGAATCGAATACCCACCCCAGAAAAGCCGGCGGACGTCCGTAACCAGCATCGGACCCGTCGTCCCACCGCACGTGACCACGCGCCCGCCCTTGGCGAGCATCCGGATCGATTTCTCCCAGGTCGCTTCACCGACGTTCTCGACCACCACATCGACACCACGCTTCTCCGTGAGCGCCCGCACTTCCTTCGGCACATCCTGCGTGGCGTGATTGAGCGTGACATCGGCGCCGAGCTCCCTGGCGCGGGCAAGCTTGGCGTCCGACGACGAGGTCGCGATGACCTTCGCGCCCAGGTGCTTCGCGATGCGCAGGGCCGTGAGGGAGACGCCGCCCCCGATCCCCCATACCAGCACCCACTCCCCGGCCTTCACCTGCGCGCGCGTGGTGACCATCCGCCATGCCGTCAGCGTCACGAGCGAAAAGGCGGCAGCCTCGGCCCAGGACAGTGCGGGCGTCACCGGCGGAATGGCCGCGACATTGAACTCCGGAAGGATGATGGCGGAGCAGATCGTGCCGGGCAGATGTTCGCCCAGGATCCGGTACTTGATGCAGAGCGAGTGCTCGCCGGCCCGGCAGAACTCGCAGGTACGGTCTGAGATACCGGGATTGATCATCACCCGGTCCCCCGCCTTCACCCGCGAGACGCCGGGACCCACCGCTTCGATCACGCCGGCACCGTCCGCGCCGACAATGTGCGGGAATCGGTACTCCACTCCCGGCAGGCCATCGGCGACGAAGAGATCGAGGTGATTCAACGCCGCGGCCCGAATGGCCACGCGCACCTGACCCGGTCCAGGCGAGCCCGGGTCGGGAACGTCGGCGACCGTCAGGCGATCGAGACCGCCGGTGTCGGTGAGGACTGCGGCACGCACCTGCGGAAGATACTTAGGGCTGGGGCAGGAACGTCGGTGACAGCATCTGCTCGTTGGGCGCGATCGGCACGGGAACGGCGGCCGCAGCCCCGCTGGCTCCGACGGGCTGCACGTAAAGTTGCAGATGCCCTCGGCGCCCCTCGGCGTTCACGAGCAGGGCCAGCATGTCACCCGAAGGAGAGATCCCGAAACCGAAAATCGCGAGATCGGTGCCCGACAGCGGTGTGATCGCTCCGGACCCCAGGTCCGCCTTCATCACCTGGGTCACGTCGCGCCCATTGTCCTTGCGCTGCACCAGGAACGCGAGAGAGCCGTCCTTGAGGAAGTGCGGCTCCAGCTCACGTTGTGCCCCACCCTTGATGAAGGCGCGCTGGTTGGTCCCGTCGCGATTCATCAGCCAGACGTGCGGGGTCTTGCTGTCCCGGTTGGAAATGAAGGCGATGGTCTGGCCGTCAGGGGACACGGACGGCTGCCGGTTGCCACCCGAATCCGTGAGCACCTTGAGCCCGGTGCCGTCGACGTTGACGGACCAGATCTGCTCGAGGCCGTCCTTCTTCCCTTCCCGCGTGGACTGGAACACGACCGTCTGCCCGTCCGGCGCGAAGACCGGGCGGCTGTCGGGCTGCTGCCGGTTGGTGAGCCGGAGGCGGTTGGTCCCGTCCGCGTCCATCAGATAGAGCTGCGCGATTCCGTCACGCGTCGAGACGAAGACGATCCGTGACCCGTCCGACGAAAACGCCGGTTCGACTTCGGGGCCCGAATCGTTGGTCACCCGGCGCAGCTCCGTGAGGCTCGAGCGCTCGAGCGAGAAGAGGTGGTTCTTGCCCCCGCGGTCGAGGGCGACCACCAGCTCGCCCTGCACGAATACGACCGTCGAGGAGCTCTTGCCCCCCGGCGCGGTGGCGGTGATCCGCGCACGCCCGTAGCCCATGGCGGTCACGTCACCCTGCGCCGTCACGATCGCCACGCCGGCGGCGTCCGTCTGCCAGGTCAGGCCCGTCGCCGGCCCCAGCACCTGCCCGCCATCGTCAGTAAAGTCGGCTTTGATGGTGAAGCGCTGGCCGGCATGCAGCCCCACCCGGGACGCCGAGAGATGCACCGAGCCGGCGATGACCGAGACGTTCCAGACCGCCTGCAGGCCCACGCCGGGACCACGAACGGTGAGCGTCGTCTTGCCGACCTTGAGCCCGGTCAGCATGCCCGTCGCGGTGTCGAACGACGCGAGCGTGCTGTCCCCGACGATCCACCGGAGTGGCGCCTCCGGCACGGGCACGCCGCCCGTCGCGAGGGGGTGCGCCACGAACTTCGCGGTGGCGGCGAGAGGAACTTCGACGTCCTTCGCGAGCGGGGGGGACACCGCGAGGGTCTCCACCGTCTTGTGGACGTGGATCGCCACCGTCTTGTTCTGGAGGAGTCCCTGGACCTGAAGGATGGCGTCACCGGGTCCGACCGCCCGCAACACACCGTCGAGGGTGACGGTCGCGACCGCGGGCACGCTGGATCCCCACTGCATCTGGAGCGGAGACACGGCGCGATTCCCCTGCGTCGGGACCACCACATGGAGCGTGTCGGCGTCCCCGGGCGACATCATGATGGGGCCGTTTTGATCGATGGCCATGTCGGCCTGCTGCACTACCACCGGCGCGGTCGCGGTCAGCCCACCCGCGGCTGCCGTTACCTGAATGGTGCCTTGCCCGGGCGAGAGCGCGACGACGGTGCCGTTATGATCGATGCTGGCGATCGCCGGCGTCAGTGAACTCCAGGTGACGCGTACCGGTGCCGCCGCCGAGCCGTCATCCTTCAGCGCCCGGAGACTGACCTTGGTGTTCTCGGAGGGGAGCAGGAAGATCTGCGCCGGGACGATTCGCAGGGCGGTCGCGTTCCCGGTACCCGCCGGCTGACCGTAGAACGGATCGACGCCCGGCTGCTCCGGTTGTGCGGTGGTCGTCGCCGCGGTAGACGAACCGGAGGGGGACGCCGGCTGGCCCCCGGGAGTTTGCGCCGCCACGGGAGCCGGCGCGGTCCCCGAGACCGTGATGGTCGCGAGACCCGTGCGGCGCCCCGAAGCCGCTTCGATGATCGCTACGCCGTTCCCGGTCCCCGTGACCGTGCCGTTGGCGTCCACCCGCGCCACCTGGGGGCTGCGGGAGGTCCAGGTGATCTTCGCCGTCGGGATGACGTTGCCGATCCGGTCGAACGCGGTCGCGAGGAGCCCGGTGCGCTCGCCAACCTTGATGTTGACCGCCGCCGGGGCCACCTGGACCTCGGCGACGTTCTGCCCCGCGAGGGGTTGAACGGCTGACAAAACAGCGGCTGTGGCGGAGATGCAGAGGTGGCGGAAGTTCATGGCGGGCCAAACGTTAGCCCACGCGGGGGGGGTTGTCAACCGAACCGACTTGCCAGTCTCAATGGCCCGGGTAAGCTACAGGCCGCGCCCGCCAAACACCCAGTGAAGGAGACCGACGATGCTCGAAGAGAACACCATGGAGAGCGGCTGGAGCGGTCCCGGAATGATGGAGCCGCTCTTCCCGCCGCCGACCCCGATGGCCCCGGAACCGGCGATGTCCGCCGAGCCGATGATGGCCGAAGCGCCGGCGCCGAAGAAGCGCGCGACGAAGAGCAAGAAGGCGGCGAAGAAGAAGGCCACGAAGGGGAAGAAGAAGGCGAAGAGGGCGAAAGCGAAGAAGCCGGCGAAGAAGGGCAAGAAGGCGAAGAAGCGCCGCTAGCGGTGCGACTCTTCGCGTGCTCCCTCCTGGTCGCCGCCGCGTGCTCCCCAGCCCGGCCCGGCGGCGACCCGACCGCCGACATCACCGCGATGCTGAACCAGTCCGCGGCGAGCTGGAACCACGGTGACCTCGCCGGGTTCATGGGTGACTACGCGCACGACACCCTCACGTCCTATCTCGCGGGCGGTCACTTCACGCACGGGTGGCAGCCGCTCTTCGATCACTACCAGGCGGCGTATTTCGCCCCGGGCAGGCATCGGGACTCCCTGACGTTCGACGACGTCCACGTGCGCGTTCTGGCGCCGGCCGTGGCGTTCGCGACCGCCCACTTCTATCTCCACCGGGGCGACTCACTGACCGCAAGCGGACCCTTCACGTTGATCCTGACGCACGACGGCACTCGCTGGCACATCGTGCACGATCACACTTCTTCGGACCCCAAACCGTGAACCGTCTGACGTACGGCACGCTGGCGGCGGCCCTGGCGCTTCTCGGAGCCGCGTGCACGGCTCCCGGCAAGGGCGTGATCGCACTCGAGGGCGCCACGCTCATCGACGGCAGCGGTGGTCCGCCGGTGAAGGACGCGCTGATCCTCATCCGCGGCGGCCGCATCGAGGCGGTCAGTCAGGTGAACGAAGTCCATGTGCCCCGCGGCGCACAGGTCATCAATCTCGTCGGCAAGACGATCATCCCCGGCCTGATCGATGCGCACGCGCGCTCGGAGCGGTGGGCGATGCCGCGATTCGTCGCGTGGGGCGTCACGAGCCTTCGCGACGCCGGCGACTCGCCGGAAGACACCCTGATCGCGCTCCGCAACGACGTGGCACTGGGCACCATCCTGGGGCCGCGGATGTACACGCCCGGCTCCGCCATCGACGCCGCGCCCGCCGGGAACCCCGCCTGGGTCGCGGCCGCGGCGCCCGAGGACGCGCGCAAGGCGGTGGATGCGCGCATCAACGCCGGGGTCGACTACGTGATGGCCGGGCCCGGGATCGCGCCGACGATGCTGCGGGCGATCCTCGACGAAGCCGGTGCCCTGAAGACCCCTGTCGCGCTGACCGCCGGCCGGACCGACGCGGCTTCCGCGGTTCACATGGGCGTCGCCATCCTCGACCAGCTCACCGGCGTGGTGTCGGCGATGGCCCACAACCCGGCACCGATCTTCAAGGCCTATGCCGACCGGTGGGCGGGGTGGGCGGCCGAGGAGAAAGGGTGGTCGACGTTCGATTCCATTTCGGTCGGCACCATGGCCCGGACCCTGGCCGGGAGCCACGTCTCGCTGGTCCCCACCTTGGTCGCACATGATGCGATGGCCCGGTTGAGCGACTCCTCGCTCATGTCGGGGTCCGGCTGGGCCGACGTGCCCGCGAGCCGCGGGAGCGTCCGGGACCTCGCCGGGTTCCTCAAGGAGACCGGCTGGTCCACCCGCGACATCAGCGCCTTCACGAGCGCCCGGACCCGGCAGAACCAGTTCGTCCGGGACTTCCGGCATGCCGGTGGCCTCGTCGCCGCCGGGAGTGACGCGCCCTCCGCGGGCCTCGCGCCGGGCGGCTCACTCCATCGGGAGATGGCGATGCTGGTCGCAGCCGGATTGACGCCACTCGAGGCCATCACCGCCGCCACGCGATATGGCGCCGAGTTGCTGCAGGCCGACTCACTGGGCGTCGTGCAAGCGAACCGGCTGGCCGACCTCGTGGTGCTGAACTCCGATCCCTCGCAGCACATCGAATCCACGCAGGACATCGCCTGGGTGATGCTGCGCGGGAACATCTATCACCCGGACTCGCTGAGGCTGCAGTGGGCGCACGAGCACTGACCTTGATGGCGGCGGCGCTGGTCGCCGCCGCGTGCGAACGCCCCGCGGCCGCCCCGCGCCGGGGCACGGGCGACGTCCTGCTGCGAGGGGGATGGATCGTGGATGGCGCCGGAAATCCGCGCTACCAGGGCGACCTCCTGATCGCGGGAGACCGGATCGCGGCGGTCGGAAGGCTCGGGAGCGCGGCCGCCCGGGAGACGCTCGATGTCTCCGGAAAAATCGTCGCTCCGGGATTCATCGACATGCTCGGCCAGTCCGAGATGAACGCCCTCAGCGATAACCGGGTGCTGTCGAAGGTCACGCAGGGTGTGACGACGGAGGTGACCGGTGAAGGAGGGTCGGTCTTTCCGCTCACCGACGCCCTCGTGGCGGAAGACTCCGACATGATGAAGAAGTATCATCTGTCGGAGGATTGGCGCGATCTCGACGGGTACTTCCGGCATCTCCAAAAGACCGGCTCGACCATCAACATCGCGACCTTCGTCGGCGCGACCCAGTTGCGGACCGTCGTGGTCGGAACCGGTG
>DASUBP010000069.1:0-7072 GCA_035763205.1 Gemmatimonadales bacterium | reverse complement strand
CCCCACCCCACCAAAGAACGCCACGCAAATGAGCGCGACGCCCAACGCCCAATCAGGAAATGGCACCCATCCTCCTATCCCCGGGGCATGGCCCCGGGGATAACTAATCTAGCCGCGCACCTTCTCTACCCGCGCCCCTGCCCCGCCCTGCAGCAGCGTGATGACCGGCGCGCGGCCGAAACGCCGCTCGAACGCGCGCGCAATCGCGCTTCCGGTCCGCTCGGCCGCTTTTGGCCGGATCAGAACCAGGGCCGCACCACCCCACCCCGCCCCCGTCATTCTCGCCCCCATCGCCCCGGCCCGCTTCGCCGCCTGTACCACGAGATCGAGCTCCGGCGCGCTGCACTCGTACAGCCGGCGGCACGACTCGTGTGACTGGTACATGAGCTTTCCAAAGTTGGCGAGCCGGCCCCGGGCGAGCAGCATCGCGGCCGCCCGCGTCCGCACCGATTCGCCCACTACGTGCTGGGCCCGGGCACGCAACGGCGAAGGGAGAAGCCGCGCCAGCCGCGGGATCTCCTCCGCGGGCCACAGAGCGAGCCAGCGCAACCCCGGGTGCACCTTCCGCAGCGCTTCGAGTGCCGCCTCACACTCGGCGCGACGCGTGTTGAACGCGCTGTGGGCAAGGTCGTGACGCACGCCGGTATCGACGAGCAGGAGCGTGCCCCGGAACGGGATCTGTTTCGTCGCGCCGGTCGCGCACTCGAGCAGAAGGGCGTGCCCCTTCCGTCCCAGCGCCGCGATCGTCTGGTCCATGGTCCCGCATCGCACGCCAACGTGATCATGCTCGGCCTGGTACCCGACGCGCGCCGCCTCCTTCGCCGGGAGTTTCTGCCCCGCGAGCGCGGCCAACGCACACGCGGCGGAGACCGTCAGCGCCGCGGAGCTCGCGAGCCCCGCCCCGATCGGCACGTCCGACGTGATGGCGACCCGGCCGCCGTTCGGGAGAGCGATCCCCAAGCGGTCGAGTGACCGGGCGACTCCCACCACGAAGCCCGTGGTGCCCTCGCCCGGTTCACGGAGAAACTCCACTCGCCGCAACTCGCCGTCACGCGCCGAGATCACCTCGATCACGCCGGGGTCGCCGGGACCGGCCATCACGACCGTCCGGCGCGCGATCGCCATGGGGAGCACCGGCCCGCCGTTGTAGTCGGTGTGCTCGCCGATCAGGTTGACGCGGCCCGGCGCCGATCCACCGATGGTGGGGGCCACGCCATAGGTCTCGCGAAACAACGTGAACGATTCTTTCATCACTTGGTTTGACAAGGGTTGGGGCCAATCCTAGTTTCTTCCAGCCTGTTTCACCATCTCCCCACCAGCATCCGGAGACACTACGTATGCGAGGGACTGCGTTGGTGCTCGCCGTCGGACTCATCCCCGCGGCGCTTGGCGCGCAGGGATTTGGCGTGTACGAGCTGTCGACCTGTACGATGGCGCGGGGCGGTGCGGTCGCCGCCAACCCCTGCGGGGATGGCTCGGCGGTCTTCTTCAACCCGGCCGGCCTGTCGTCCCTTTCCGGAACGCACTTCAGTGCCGGACTGACGACGATCAGCCCCACCGGCGGCTTTACCGACGACGTGTTCCTGCAGCACACCGGCATGACCAGCCAGACCTTCGTGGTGCCGAACTTCTTCCTGACCCACCGGTTGAACGAGAAGATCGGGATCGGCCTCGGCTTCTACGTGCCGTACGGCCTCGGCACCAAGTGGCCGTTGTCCTTCGCGGGCCGGTTCGCGGGATACGACACCCAGGTGAAGTCCTACTACATTCAGCCGACCATCTCGTACCAGGTCACGCCGCGGCTCTCCTTCGGCCTCGGCGTGGCGTACGTCCACGCGTCGGTGGCGCTGCATCAGCACCTTGATCTTTCTCAGCAATTGGTGCCGACCGCCATCACCGGACCCGCGGGACTGCCCGCCGGCCTCACGTTCGCCCAGGTCGGCATCCCGACGAACACGGATTTCGCGAATGCGGACCTGTCCGCAAGCGGGAACGGAATCGCGTTCAACGGCGGCGTGATCTTCAAGGTGAACGATCAGCTGACCCTCGGCGGACACTTCCTGACGCGAAAGACGATTCACTTCACGGGAAACGCCAGCTTCCAGGAGATCAAGACGGGACTGGTGCTCTATGCTCCGCCCCTGATCAACAGCCCCCTCCCGCTGGACGCCGTGCTTCCATCCGAATTCGCCTCCGGCGGTCCGCTGTCCGGCAGCGCGGCGACCACCGACGTCACCCTCCCCGATCAGGGCAGCATCGGGTTCGACTACAAGTTCAACGACAAATGGCACCTGTCAGGTGACCTCCAGACGGTCGTCTGGGGCTGGTTCAATCAGCTCACGGTCAATTTCGCCAACGCCGGCACGCCCCCGCTGAGCGACTACGAGGGGTACCGGGATTCGTATGGTGTCCGCCTCGGCACCGAGTACGCGTACTCGCCCAAGCTGACGTTCCGTGGCGGGTACGTGTTTAACACGGCTGCGGCCCCCGATCAGACCGTGACGCCCCGCCTGCCCGAGGGCTCGCGCAACTCGTTCATCCTCGGCGTCGGGTACCAGCTGACCGGCGCGCTGCACGGCGACGCCAGTGTCATGTATCTCAAGCAGAACGATCGGCGCGGGCGCGTGTCCGAGGTCAGCACCTTGAACACCGGCCTCTACACGTTCAAGGCCGTGCTCCTCGGCGCCGGCCTCTCCTACACCTTCTGAGCGAGAGACCCCAATGACCAAGACCACCATTCGGTACCTGGCGGCGCTCGGGATCCTCCTCGGCGCGGCGGCAGCCTGCAACAACGACGAGCTGTTCCACAACTCCACCGAAGACCCGGTGAGCCCCCTCTTCACGCGCTATGTGTCCATGGGGAATTCGATCACCGCGGGATTCCAGTCCAACGGCATCAACGACAGCACGCAGCGCCAGGCGTACGCGGTGCTGGTCGCGCGGCAGATGCATACGCCGTTCTACCAGCCGCTCTTGAACAAGCCGGGATGTGCGCCGCCGTATACCAACGTCTTTACACAGGCCCGGCTCGGCGGCGGGACGTCGCAGACGTGCCTGCTCCGGGAAGGCCAGACTCCGCCCCCGCCGTATATCAGCGACGTGGCGGTGCCGGGCGCGACCGCATCGTCCCCCACCAACAACCTCGTGGCGGGGTCGAATTCGAACCTGCTCACCCAGTTGTTCCTGGGTGGTCTGACCCAGATCGGCATGATGCGGAAGGTCCAGCCGACCTTCGTCACGGTGTGGATCGGCAACAACGACGTCCTCGGCGCGGCGACCGATCAGACCCATCCGGGCGATTCGCTCGAGGTCACGGATACGGCGACGTTCAAGACCGAGTACAAGGCGATGCTCGATTCGATCGATGCAATCGGGTCGGTCAAGGGCGGCGTGCTGATCGGCGTGGCGGACGTCACCCAGATTCCGTACGCGTCGCTGGGCGCCGTGTACTTCCAGCTGAAGGCGACCAAGCTCGCAGCCCTGCCGAGCTTCCAGGTGGACGCGAGCTGCGCCCCGTCCGCCCTGGGCGGCGTCGGCGACTCGTCTCTCGTGCCGTTCTTCTATGGGCTGGGGCTCATCGCCGCGGCCCAGGCGGCACCGACGGGCGGTCCCTTCGTCCTGAATTGCGGGACCGACGACCTCGTCATCACCAAGCCGGAGTTCTTGAAACTCCACAACTCCGTACTGGCTTTCAACGCCTATATCAGCGCGCAGGCGACGGCCCGGGGCTACGCGTATTTCGATCCGAACGTGGCGCTCGCGCAGTTGAAGGCCGACACGACCCAGGTCGCCTTCTTCCCGCACGCGCCCCCCGATCCCCGGGCCACGACGGCTCCCTTCGGAACGGCGTTCTCGTTTGACGGCGTGCACCCGAGCGCCGCGACCCACAAGCTCGTGGCGAACACGCTGATCGCCGTGATCAACGCGAAGTACGGCACGTCGCTCAAGACCATCCCCTGAGCGAAACGGGCTGACTAGATTGGGGTACTCGGAACGGCACCCGGCCACCGCCGGGTGCCGTTCTGTCTCATGACAAAGACCTTCGCCGTTCTCGCCCTCGTCCTGGTCCTCCCCGGCGCCCTTCCGGCGCAGGCGGCGGAACGCGCGGACACGCCCAGGAAGGGCAAAGTCCGCCTGTCGTTCATGCCCGTGATCGAGACCTGGGAGGCCGCCTTCGGACCGCAAGGACGGCAGCCGGTCGGTGGCTTCCTGACCTCGGATTCACTCGGCGCGGCTCAAGTCCCGTCCCTCTCGGGAATGCAGTCGGCGATTCAGACGGCGAGCGGTATCAATGCGTTCTCCGCCAGTCTCGGCCGCACCTTGCTCGACATCCGTTCGGAACGGCGGGTGATTCCTCTCTCCGCCGAGGTCGGGCTCACCGACCGGCTCTCGATCGGCGTGATGGTCCCGCTGGTCCGGGTGGACGTCCGGGAGACGCTGAACGTCGACTCGGCACACGGCAACCTGGGACTCAATCCCCTTCTGCTGGGGAGCACGGCGTTCACCACCTTTTTCGCGAACTTCAACAACGCCCTCACGGCGCTCAACAACGAGATCCAGGGCGGGACCTGCGTCCCCCGCTGCACCGAAGCGCAGGCGCTGTACAATCAAGGCGTGGCCCTCCGGAACGCGCTGGGCCAGGCAGTCTACGGTACGGGTCCGTCAAGCCAGTCTCCCTTCCTCCCGCTCGCCAGCTCCGCCGCCGGCAAGGCCATCGACACCACCGTCATCACCCTCCAACGCCAGCTCGTGGACTCATTCGGGATTTCGGGATTCGCCGACACGCTCGGGCTTCCGACCCTTGCCGCGGCGTCCACGGATATCGAGCAGGTCCTGAGCGATCCGGCCTTCGGCTACGAGTACGCGCCCATCCAGCGGACGCCCAAGTTCTACCGGTACTGGCCCGGGGATGCCGAAGTCTCGGCGAAATACCGCATGATCGTGACGTCCACGTATGCGGGCGCGCTCAAGGTCACGGTGCGCCTGCCCACCGGTCACCTGGCCTCCCCCAACGATCCGTTCGCGATTTCGTCGGGCGATCACCAGACCGACGTCGAGCTCGGCTACATCCAGGAGCTCACGCTCTGGAATCGGCTCTGGCTGAATCTGAATGTCCGGGGTGGCGTGCAAATGCAGGGCTTCCGGGATGCGCGGGTCGCGCCGCGGGGCGCCTTCTGGGTGCCGATCGGGGCGAGTGCCCGGCTCAACTGGAAGCCCGGCAACTACCTGGGCATCGATGTCGCGCCGATGTACCGCTTCTCGAAGACGTTTGCGGCAGGGTTCACGGCGTCGTACTACCGCCAGGGGCTCGACACGTACACCTACCAGTCCCCCGCCGACTCACTCCGCGTCGCGGGGAATCTCGGTGCGCCGGTGAGCGCCGCGGTGCTCGATCCCGGAACGAATCGGCACTTCACGCAACTGGGATTGGCCGTCACGTACCAGGGACCGGTCTGGGAGACCGGATTTTCGATTCAGCAGACGGTCAGCGGCTTTGGCGCGGGGACTTCGGTTCCGGCGGCGACGACGTTCCGGATCGTCTTCCGGACGTTTCACGGGCTGTTCTAAGCAGCTCGCGGGCATGCTTGAGGGCGGCTTCGAGGTCGGGATCGCCGAGCATGCGCGCCACTTCGCGCGTGCGATCCTCCCCTGAGGTCTCCTTGATATCGCTGGTGGCCACTCCGCCCCGCGCGCCCTTGGTGATGACGACGTGGTGGTCCGCGCGCACCGCGATCTGCGGAAGGTGCGTGATCACCAGCACCTGACGCCCATCAGCCACCTCTGCCAGCGCCTCTCCCACCTTCCCGCCCACCTCGCCGCCGATTCCCTGGTCCACCTCGTCGAACACGAGGGTGGGGATCGCGTCGTGACCCGCGAGGACCACCTTGAGGGCCAGCATCAGCCGTGATGTCTCCCCGCCCGACGCGACGCGGGAGAGGGGCTTCGAGCCCATGCCGGGAGAGAGTTCGACTTCGAACGAGACCTGCTCGGCACCTTGGGAGGAGGGAGTAGGGAGGGGTCGCAGTCCAGGATCAAACGTCCCTCCACCCAACCCGAGGGACGGCAGGATCTCGTTCACGGCCTTGCCCAGCTTCCTGGCTCCCGCAGTCCGCTTCTTCGACAGCGCTTCGCAGGCCCGGACGAAATCCCGCGAGGCCTGCTCGCGGGCCTCGGCGAGAGACCGCAGGTCCAGCTCGGCGGTGTCGAGCAGGTCCAGCTCTCGTGCGGAGGCGTCGCGGGTGGCCAGGACGTCGGGGATTTCGGGGCCGTATTTCCGGGTGAGTTTGTCGAGGATGTCGCGGCGGCGGTCGATGGTGGCCAGGCGCGCCGGATCCGCGTCAATCGAGGCGGCGTAGTCCCGCGCGGCGGCGGACAGCTCCTGAAGGTTCGTGAACGCCGTGTCGAGCATCTCGCGCCACTTCCCCACCGCCGGATCGATCCGCTCGAGTGCGGCCAGGACCCTCGCGCCCTTCGAGAGTCCGGATTGATCCGCCGCCTCCTCCAGCTCACGCGCCAGCCGGCCCAGCTCTTCGGCGTTCGCCAGTCTCTTCGCTTCGGTCTCGAGAACCTCGTCCTCCCCGACCTTGGGCGCGGCCTGGGTGATCTCTTCGACGACATGGCGCAGGTAGTCCGCCTTCCGGCGAACCTCCTCCTGCTTGCCCTTGAGCTCGTTTTCCCTGGTCACCGCGCCCTGCCACCGCGCATAGGCGTCGCGCACCGCCGTCCGCTCGACCTGCGCGTCGGCATAGGCGTCGAGAATCCCGGCCTGCGCTTCCCCCTTCACGAGTGACTGGGTCTCGTGCTGTCCATGGAGGTCCACGAGCGCCGACCCCAGCTGCGCGAGCACGCCGACCGTGGTCGGAGACCCGTTCACCCAGGCACGGGAGCGGCCCTCGGGATAGACCTCCCGGCGGATGACCAGGGTCTCTTCGGAGAGCTCGACGCCGAGCTCGTCCGCGACCGCGCGGACGGCCGCGATGCCGGGAGTCCCGGCCAAATCGAACGCCCCTTCGACCACCGTCTTCTCGGCACCGGGGCGGACGACATCCCCGGACGCGCGCTCCCCCAGGAG
>DASUBP010000068.1:0-10503 GCA_035763205.1 Gemmatimonadales bacterium | reverse complement strand
GGAGATGGGGAGCCGTGATCATCGACGCCGACCAGCTCGCCCGGGAAGCCCAGGCTCCCGGCACCGAGGTCCTCGCGGCCATCGTCCGCCGGTTTGGTGGGGACGTGCTCACGTCCGACGGCGCTCTGGACCGGGCCGCTCTGCGTTCCAAGGTGATGGGAGACGATCAGGCGCTCGGCGCACTCAACGGCATCGTCCATCCCGCCGTACAGCGACGTCGGGCACAGCTCCTGGACGAAGCCCGGGCCCGGGGGGACCGGGTGGTGATCAACGACATCCCCCTGCTCTTCGAGGCCTTGGACCCGAAGGACTTCGACGCGGTGGTCCTGGTGGACGCACCCCCCGCCGTCCGTCGCGCCCGGCTCCGCCTCCTGCGGGGCCTGACCAATGCCGAGGCCGACGCCATGATCGCGGCCCAGATGCCGTCGGACCGGAAGCGCGGGAAATCCCAATACGTCATCGACAATGACGGGTCGAAAGAGGCGTTAGAGCAGAAGGCCAGGGCTGTGTTCGATGAGTTGACGAAACGCGCAAATACCTGATAACCTTCGCCCCGATTTCCCACACCTTCCAACACGGACCCGCGCCATGGCCAACGTTCCCGCCGACCTCTCCTATACCGCGGAACACGAGTACGTCAAAACGACGAGTGATGCGTCGGTCGTCCAAGTCGGCATCACCGACTACGCCCAGGGTGAGCTGGGGGATGTGGTCTACCTCGACCTGCCGAAGGCAGGCGCCTCGTTCGCCAAGGGGGCGGTGTTTGGAACCATCGAGGCGGTCAAAGCCGTTTCCGACCTGTACTGCCCGGTGGCCGGCACGGTGGTGGAAAGCAACCCCGCCCTCGATAAGGACCCGGGGGCCGTGAATCGTGAGCCATACGGCGCGGGCTGGATGATCAAGTTGAAAATCAAGGACCAGGGTGACCTGAAAGGTCTGATGAATGCCGCTGCATACGAGAAGCACATCGGGAAGTAAGACCTCGAGACTTCAGACGTCAGGCGGCAGAAAATCCATGGCGATCGCCCCCGCATCCCTCGTTCATCCCGACCGCTTTGCATCCCGGCACCTGGGGCCCGACCCCGACGAGGTCCGCGAGATGCTGAAGGTGGTCGGCTACGCCTCTCTGGACGCGTTCATCGACGCCGTCATCCCCGATGACATCCGGTTCCGGAAACCCCTGAACCTCCCCAGCGCGCGGAGCGAGCGCGAGACCCTCGCGGCCCTGCGCGCGCTCGCGTCGAAGAATCAGGTCTTCCGGTCATACATCGGGATGGGGTACTCCGACTGCATCACGCCCCCCGTCGTGCTGCGCAACGTGCTGGAGAATCCGGGCTGGTACACGGCGTATACGCCATATCAGGCCGAGATCGCCCAGGGACGGCTCGAGGCGCTTCTCAATTATCAGACGATGGTCTCGGACCTCACCGGACTCGAGGTGGCGAATGCCTCGCTCCTGGACGAGGGCACGGCGGCCGCCGAGGCGGTGCATCTGACCGCCGCCGCGACCAGCCATGACGGCCCCGGCGCCTTTCTGATCGACTCCAACTGCCACCCGCAGACCATCGCCGTGGTCCGGACCCGGGCCGAAGCAGTGGGCATTCAGGTGACGGTGGCGGACCCCAAGAGCTTTTCCTTCAAGCCCGGGACCATCGGCTGCCTGCTGCAGTATCCGGGAACCGAGGGGGACATCCAGGACTTCCGCGCGCTGGCCGAGAAGGCCCACGCCGCCGGCGCGTTGGTCACCGCGGCGACCGATCTGTTGGCGCTCACGCTGCTGACGCCTCCGGGTGAGTGGGGTGCGGACATCGCCGTCGGCAACTCCCAGCGCTTCGGTGTGCCGCTTGGGTACGGCGGGCCGCACGCGGCGTTCTTCGCGACGAAGGACGCGTACAAGCGGCATCTGCCCGGACGCATCATCGGCGTCTCGAAGGATCGCGCCGGCCGTCCCGGACTCCGGATGGCCCTGCAGACGCGCGAGCAGCACATCCGCCGCGAGAAGGCGACGAGCAACGTCTGCACCGCGCAGGTCCTCCTGGCCGTCATGGCGAGCATGTACGCCGTCTATCACGGCCCGGACGGCATCAAGAAGATCGCGGAGCGCGTGCACGGCCTGGCTGCGATTCTCGCCGAAGGGGCTCGCCGTCTGGGCTACAAGATCGGCCACGCCGCATTCTTCGACACGATCGTGATCGAAGGCGACGAGGCGAAGATCAAGGAAGTGATCGCCGGTGCCAAGCGCCGGCGGATCAACCTCCGCCCCCTCGGCGCCACCCGCGTCGGCGTCGCGCTCGACGAGACCGTGGGCCTCGAAGATGTCGAGGACCTGGCCCAGGTGCTCGCCCTCGGCAAGCCGCTGCCCTTCAAGCTCGAAGACCTGATCGCGGCCGCGAAGAGTGCCATCCCGCAGGGACTGGCCCGCACCACCCCGTA
Organism: Gemmatimonadales bacterium; assembly: GCA_035763205.1. Classification (GTDB taxonomy): domain Bacteria; phylum Gemmatimonadota; class Gemmatimonadetes; order Gemmatimonadales; family GWC2-71-9; genus 40CM-2-70-7. The sequence continues at coordinate 8,070 of DASUBP010000068.1, read as the reverse complement.
TCTCACGCACCCCGTATTCCACCGGCACCGGTCGGAAACGGAGATGCTGCGCTATCTCAAACAACTCGAAGACCGGGACCTGTCGCTCACCTCGGCCATGATCCCGCTCGGCTCGTGCACGATGAAGCTGAACGCCACGACCGAGATGATTCCGGTGACCTGGTCTGAGTTCGGGAGGATCCATCCGTTCGCCCCGCGCGATCAGGCGCAGGGGTACACCGAGCTCTTCCGGCAGCTCGAGGAATGGCTCGCGGAAATCACCGGGTTCGCGCGCGTCTCCCTGCAACCCAACGCCGGGTCGCAGGGCGAGTTCGCCGGTCTCCTCGTGATCCGTGCGTACCATCGCGCCCGCGGCCAGGCGCATCGCACCACATGTCTCATTCCCCAGTCGGCGCATGGGACCAACCCCGCGAGCGCCGTACTGGCCGGCATGAACGTGGTGGTGGTGAAGACGGACGCGCAGGGCAACATCGACGTCGCCGATCTCGCCGCGAAGGCCGAGCAGCACAAGGACACGCTCGCGGCGTTGATGGTGACGTATCCGTCGACGCATGGCGTGTTCGAGTCTTCGATCCGCGAGATCTGCAAGATCGTCCACGCGCAGGGCGGCCAGGTCTACATGGATGGCGCCAACATGAATGCCCAGGTGGGCCTCTGCCGGCCCGGGGACTTCGGCGCCGATGTGTGCCACCTGAACCTTCACAAGACGTTCTGCATTCCTCACGGCGGCGGCGGCCCCGGCATGGGACCGATCGGGGTGGCCGCGCACCTCGCCAGTCATCTCCCCGATCACCCGGTGGTGCCCCTCGGGGCGACGGAAAGCTGCGGGACGGTCTCCGCGGGGCCCTGGGGCTCCCCCAGCATCCTGCCGATTTCGTGGGCGTACATCGCGATGATGGGGAAGGAAGAGCTCCCCGAGGCGACCAAGCTCGCGATCCTGTCCGCGAATTACATCGCCAAACGCCTGGCGGGTCATTACGGGCTCCTCTACGCCGGGAAGAACGGGCTCATCGCGCACGAGTGCATTCTCGACACGCGGCCCTTCAAGACGTCGGCGGGAGTCGAGGTCGAGGACATCGCCAAGCGCATCATCGACTACGGCTTCCACCCGCCCACGGTCTCCTTCCCCGTCGCGGGCACGCTCATGGTGGAGCCCACGGAAAGTGAGCCGAAGGTGGAGTTGGACCGGTTCTGCGACGCCTTGATCGCGATCCGGAACGAGATCCGGGAAATCGAGCGCGGCGAGGCGGACCGCGAGGACAATCTCCTGACCAATGCGCCTCACCCGCTGGCGGACTTGCTCGCGGACGAGTGGAAGCATCCCTATTCGCGGGAGCGGGCCGCCTTCCCATCGCCGGCCACGCGCGCACACAAGGTGTGGCCCACCGTCAGCCGGATCGACGGCGCGTATGGAGACCGGAACTTGATCTGCACGTGTCCGCCGGTGGAGTCGTACGCCACAGTCGGTTAGACGGCTAGACGGCTAGTTGCCCTCGTCTAGCCGTCCACCCGTCTAGCCGTCTAGATCATGGACTGGTCCGTCATCGTTGAGCGCGCCGGGCGTCGTGGAGCCATGAATATGGCCGTCGACCAGGCCCTCCTTGAAGAAGCCGGCCATACGGGCCGGGCGTATCTCCGGCTGTATCGCTGGACCCCTTCCTGTCTTTCCTTTGGACGTAACGAACCGGCCCTCACCCGATATGATCGCGCGGAAATCGAGCGCCGTGGCATTTCTGTGGTGCGCCGGCCCACGGGTGGGCGCGCGGTGTGGCACGACCGCGAGCTGACCTACGCCGTCGCCGCGCCCATCGCGGCGTTCGGCACCCTGGCCCAGGCGTACCGGATCATTCATGAACGGATCGCGACGGCGCTGGGTACGGTGGGCGTGGTTGCGACCGTCGCACCCGCTGCTCGTCCCGAGTCGATCGGTGCGGGCGCCTGCTTTGCGTCGGCCGTGGGCGGTGAGGTCGTGGCCGGCAGGGGGAAAATCGTGGGGTCCGCTCAGGTCGCGAGCGGCAGCGCGTTTCTGCAGCACGGCTCGATCCTGCTCGACGGGTCTCAGGAACTGGTGCGGTCGGTGACCCGCGGGCCGGCCCCAGCCGGTGGTGAGACGACGCTGTCGAACCTCGCGAAGCGCGCAGTGTCATTCGATGACGTGGCCGACGCCATCGTTTCGTCCTGGACCCCCCCACCGATCCCGGCGCCCGCCCCTTCGGTGCCACCGGGGCGCTTTGCGGAAGCCGATTGGACCTGGCGCCGATAGACGGGACATTGAATGTTAGGCGGCGTATGAACTTCCGCGTGTCTCTGCTGGCGATCGGTGCCCTGCCACTCGCCCTCGGCTGTTCGTCCTCGGGCTCATGCAAGGGCGACTACTGCGGTACGGTCGTGTTCGTCACCGCGAACAACCCCAAGACCTTGCTCCCCCCGGTGATCGACAACACCGGCGCGCGGGACATCGACGAGCAGTTGTTCCTCCGGCTCGCCGATTTCGGCATGACCATCAACACGGTCGGTGATTCCGGATGGATCCCACGGCTCGCCACCCGCTGGGAATGGGACGACGCGAAGACGCTGGTCTTCCATCTCGATCCGCGGGCCCGCTGGCACGACGGCGTTCCGGTGACGGCCAACGACGTCGCGTTCTCGTTCGATGCGTACCGCGACCCGGTGGTCGGCTCTTCCGCGCGCAACTCCCTGACCAAAATCGCGTCCGTGACCGTGCGAGACTCCCTGACCGCGGTTTTCCGGTTCAAGGAGCAGTACCCGACGGCATTCTACGACGCCGTCTACCAGATGTGGATCCTCCCTCAGCATCTGCTCGCGCAAGTCCCGCGGACCGACTGGCTCACGGCGGCCTACGGGCAACACCCCGTCGGCGACGGGCCCTACCGGTTCACCAGCATGACGCCGGGGCAGACGTACGTGCTGACGGCGGACTCGACGTTCTTCCTGGGCCGCCCGCACATCCGGAAGCTGATCTGGAAAATCGTGAGCGGGCCACAGGCCGCCGTCTCCGACATCGTGACCGGCCAGGCGGATGCCCTCGATTTCCTGGGCTCGCCCGCCAACATCGACCAGGCGAAGAAGACCCCGGGCGTGTCCGTAGTCCCCTACCCGGGGTCGAACTACATGTACCTGGAGTTCAACACCCGGGCCAACGGGGACAGCTCCAGGCCACACCCGGTCTTCGGCGACCGGGAGGTCCGGCGGGCGCTCACGATGGCGCTCGATCGCCAGGCCATGTCGACGAACATCTTCGGCCCGTACTCGAAGGTTCCGCCGGGCCCGATCCCGCAGTGGTGGCCCATCTGGGACTCGGTACGGACCATCGGGTTCGACAGCGCGGGTGCCGCCCGAATGCTGGCGGCGCGCGGATGGCGGCTGGGAGCCGATGGCATCCGGATGAAGGACAGCGTGCGGCTGTCGTTCGAGGTGATCTTCACCTCGACCAGCGCCGCGCGCATGGCTTTCGCGCGGCTGATGCAGGCGCAGTGGAAGTCCGTCGGTGTAGACATGCAGATCCAGCCGCTGGATCAGAATCTCATCCGCGACCGGCTGGTGTCGGGCAAGTTCGACGCGGTGCTGCAGGGCTTCAACTCGGATCCGACCCCCGCGTCCGGCATCGCCCAGCACTGGGTCCGGGGCGCGCCCGACGACTTCAGCCATTGGACCAACGACGACTTTGATCGCATGGTGACGGAGGCCACGTCCGGCACGGTGTCCGTGAAGCAATCACGCGGCTACTGGCGGGCGGCGCTGAACATCATCAATGCCGATGCCCCCGGGATCTGGCTCGCCGCGCCGGACAACGTCGCCGCCGTCAGCTCGCGCATCGCGGACCTCACGATCAGGCCCGATTCCTACTGGGCCCTCGCGTGGACTTGGCGGATCCCCGCCGACCGCCTCATCGATCGAGATCGCTAGGGACCCTGACGTGGGTGGCGGCGGGACCTGGCTGATCCGGCGCATCGCCGCGGCGGCCGCCATCGTCTTCGCCGTCGTCTCCCTCACCTTTGTCTCGATCCACCTGGCGCCGGGGTCTCCGTTCCTGCCCCCGCCGGACCGGCCACTCGACACCGCCGTCGTCGCGCGCCTCAACCGGCAATTCGGGCTCGACCGCCCGATTCGCGTCCAATACGTGCTGTATCTCAAGAACCTGTCGCAGGGGAACCTCGGCTACGCCTTCAGCCGTGGTCAGACGGTTCGGAGTGCCCTGGCGACCGCCATCCCGGACACCCTCCTCCTCGCCGGCACCGCACTCGCATTGGATCTGGGTCTGGGACTCATCCTTGGGATCATCCTGGCGGCCCGCGCCCGGCACGCGACCGACCTCATTCTCTCCAACGTCACACTGTTCATCTATTCCGTGCCCGCGTTCTGGTTGGGTCTCGTTCTGGTGTTCGTGTTCGCCGACTGGCTGCACTGGTTTCCAGCGGGATTCCCGACCTCGCCCGGGTTGTACGAGAGTCTGCCGTTCTTCGGCCAGCTGGGGGACCGCATCCATCACTTGGCCCTTCCCGCCCTCACGCTCGGCCTGGTCGGCGCGGCCGGCACGGCGCGGTATCAGCGCGCCGCGCTCCTCGAGACGCTGGGACGCGAGTTCGTGCGGACCGCACGGGCGAAGGGCGTGAGCGAGCGGCGCGTCATCCTCGTCCACGCGCTTCGGAATTCCCTGCTGCCGCTGATCACGCTCGCCGGTCTGTCCCTGCCCTTCCTGCTCACCGGCTCGGTGCTGATCGAAAGCGTCTTCTCCTGGCCCGGGATGGGACGCATGGCCACCGATGCCGTGCTCGCCCGTGACCACGCGTTGGTCACCGCGATCGCCATGGTCGCCAGCGCGATGGTGGTGACCGGCTCACTCGTGGCCGACGTCCTCTACGCCGCCGCGGACCCGAGAATTCGCGAGCGCGCCTCGTGACGGCCCGACCCACGGTCGCCCTCGTGGGCGCACTCGTGCTCGCGATGGGTGCCGTCGAGCTCCTCCGGCTGCGAGCGCGACGCACCGGGAGCGGCCGGCGCTTCTTCGCGCACCGGTCGGCCGTCTGGGGAGTACGCATCCTCCTCTTCTTCACGATCGCCGCTCTCCTGGCGCCCCTGGTCGCACCGTACGACCCCGCGGCGCAACCCGGCATCGTCACTTTGCAGAACATGCCGCCGTCGTGGGCCCACCCCTTCGGCACCGACGCCTACAGCTCGGATATCTGGAGCCGCCTCGTATACGGAGGACGCGTGTCCCTCGGTATCGGGCTCCTGGCGACGCTGGTCGCCATGTCCGTCGGTGTCACGATCGGCGCGGTGGCCGGATATGCGCTGGGGTGGATCGACGCCATCCTGATGCGGTTGGTGGACGTGGGCCTCGCCGTCCCGCGGATCTTCATGCTGTTGCTCGCGGTCGCGTACTGGAACCGGATCCCCCTGTCCATTCTCGTCCTGCTCCTCGGGTTGACCGGATGGTTCACGACCAGCCGCCTGGTGCGAGCGGAAGCGCTTTCCCTTCGGGGCCGTCCGTTCGTCGACGCCGCGCGCGCCCTCGGCGCCTCCCCGACGCGGGTCCTGATCCGTCATCTGCTCCCGTCCGCCCTCGCCCCGATCATCGTGTCCGCCGTGCTTTCGGTCGGCAACGTCATGCTCCTCGAGGCGGGCCTTTCGTTCCTCGGCTTCGGCGTACAGCCCCCCACGCCGTCGTGGGGGACGATGGTGGCGGACGGGCAGGCCCAACTGGCGCTCGCGCCCTGGACGAGCTTCTTTCCGGGCCTGACCATCGCCCTCGTCGTCATGTCCTGGAATGCCGTGGGCGACGCCCTGCGCGACGCGTTCGATCCACGCCCGGAGCACGCTTGAGCGACGCCAACGGCCCCCTGCTGTCCATCCGGGATCTGAAGACCTACTTCGTCACGGGTGCCGGCTCCGCCCGTGCCGTGGATGGCGTGTCCCTCGAGCTCTACCCGGGCGAAACGCTCGGCATCGTGGGCGAGTCGGGGTCGGGGAAGACGGTGACCAGCCTCTCGGTCCTGCGCCTCGTTCCTGAGCCACCCGGTCACATCATGCCCGGGAGCCTCATCGAGTTCGAAGGCCGCAATCTCCTCACCCTCTCGCCCGGCGAGCTGCGGGCGGTGCGCGGGAATCAGATCGCGATGGTGTTTCAGGAGCCGATGAGCTCCCTCAACCCCGTGTTCACCGTGGGCGAGCAGATCGCCGAAGTCGCCCGCGTGCATCTCAAGGTCTCGAAGCCCGAGGCATGGATTCGCGCCGTCGACATGCTGAACCAGGTCGGCGTGCCCGACGCGGACCGCCGGGCGTACGAGTATCCCCACCAGCTCTCGGGCGGCACCTGCCAACGCGTGATGATCGCGATGGCCCTCATGTGCCACCCCAAGGTCCTCATCGCCGATGAGCCGACCACCGCGCTCGACGTGACCGTGCAGGCGCAAATCCTCGAGCTGCTCGAGAAGAAGCAGGCGGAGATGGGGATGGCCGTCATGCTGATCACGCACGATCTGGGCATCGTGGCCGGGGCCGCCGATCGGGTGGTCGTGATGTACGCCGGACAGGTCGTGGAGACGGCCGGCACGGCCGACTTGTTCGCCGGCCCCCTGCACCCCTACACGGCGGGACTGCTCGCCTCGGTGCCGCGCCTCGATGGTGGACGGGGAGAACTCACCGGCATCCCCGGCACGGTGCCGCCCGCCACCAGCTGGCCCGCGGGGTGCCGGTTCCACCCCCGCTGCCCGCATGCCTGGGACCGTTGCCGCACCCAGGAGCCGCCGCTGCTCGAAGGACCGCGGCCGGGCCAATCCGCCCGCTGCTGGCTGGTGGAAGAGCCCAACCGCCGGAAGGCCCCGTGACCGCGCTCGTCGCAGTCGACGGACTGGTCAAACACTACCCCACCCGACGGGGGTGGCTCGGGCTCAAGTCGTCGGCGCCGGTGCGCGCGGTGGATGGCGTCTCGTTCTCGATTCCCGCCGGGAAGACGCTCGCGCTGGTCGGGGAGACGGGCTCCGGAAAGACCACGGTCGGCCGTACCCTCCTGCGCCTGGTGGAGCCCACCGAGGGGCGCTTCACGTTCGACGGGATCGACGTGTTCGGGCTGAAGAGCGGTCCCCTGCGGGCCCTGCGGCGGAGGATGCAGGTGGTGTTCCAGGATCCGTCGGCCTCGCTGAATCCCCGGATGACGGTGGGTGACGCGATCGCGGAGCCCCTGATCATCCACGGTCTCGCGAAGCGGGCGGAGCGCCCCGCTCGAGTGGCCGGACTGCTCGGCGAGGTGGGACTCGACCCGTCATTCGCGCCGCGGTATCCGCACGAGCTGTCGGGTGGCCAGCGGCAACGGGTGGGGATCGCCCGCGCCCTCGCGGTCCGCCCCGACTTCCTGATCTGCGACGAGCCCGTCACCGCGCTCGACGTGTCCGTGCAGGCGCAGGTGCTCAACCTGCTCCGCGAGCTTCAGCGGGCCCACGGCCTCACCTATCTCTTCATCGCGCACGATCTGGCGGTGGTCCGTCACGTCGCCGACGACGTGGCCGTGATGTACGCCGGACAGATCGTCGAACGGGGACCGGTCGACCAGATCTACTCCGCTCCCCGGCACCCCTACACCCGCGCCCTGCTCTCCGCGGTCCCGGTGCCCGACCCCAAGGCTCCGCACAACCGGATCGTCCTGTCCGGCGACGTGCCGTCCCCGACGAACCCGCCGTCAGGGTGCCGGTTCCACCCCCGCTGCCCGCATCCGCTGAAGGACATGAGGTGCTCTACGGACGTTCCCGGGCTACGCGAGCTCGAGGATGCACAGTGGGCAGCTTGTCATTTTGCGGACAAACCGATGTAGACCCAGCCCCTCAAATTCCCCGGGCTTGCGCCCGGGGTTATGAACTGCGCTACCCCCACCTCGACTGAGCTTGAGATCACTGCAAATGGCTGTTGCGGTTTTCATAACCCCGGACGCAAGTCCGGGGCTATCGAGAGACCATGCCCGCCGTCCCGGGTCAGTACTCCCCCAGATCCCTCCCCATCACGACCTCACCCTTGAAGCCCTGCCGCACGGCCGCGAGCATCTCCTCGTCCGTCGCC
>DASUBP010000067.1:0-2988 GCA_035763205.1 Gemmatimonadales bacterium | reverse complement strand
GAGAAGGCCAAGATGGAGCTGTCGTCCGCGATGCAGACGGAGATCAACCTCCCCTTCATCACGGCGGACCAGTCGGGACCGAAGCACCTGAACCTGTCGATGACCCGGGCCAAGCTGGAGCAGCTGGTGGACACCCTGGTCCAGCGCACCATCCCGCCGATGGAACAGGCCCTGAAGGATGCGGGGCTGAAGCCGTCGGAGATCGACGAGGTCATCCTGGTCGGCGGTCAGACCCGGATGCCGAAGGTCCAGGAAGTCGTCCAGAAGTTCTTCGGGAAGGAGCCCCACAAGGGCGTCAACCCGGACGAAGTGGTGGCGATCGGCGCCGCGATTCAGGGTGGCGTGCTGGCGGGCGAGGTCAAGGACGTCCTGCTGCTCGACGTCACGCCCCTCTCGCTCGGGATCGAAACGCTGGGCGGCGTGACCACGGTGCTGATTCCCCGGAACACCACCATCCCGACCAAGAAGTCGGAGGTGTTCTCAACGGCCGAGGATACGCAGACCACGGTGGAGATCCACGTATTGCAGGGCGAACGGCAGATGGCGCGCGACAACCGCACCATCGGCAAGTTCCAGCTGACGGGGATTCCGCCCGCTCCGCGCGGGGTGCCGCAGATCGAAGTCACGTTCGACATCGACGCGAACGGCATCTTGCACGTCTCGGCGAAGGACAAAGCGACCGGCAAGGAGCAGAAGATCCGGATCGAAGCGTCGTCCGGGCTCGGTGACAAAGACATCGACAAGATGGTCAAGGAGGCGGAGGCCCACGCGGCGGAAGACAAGGATCGCCGTGAGGAGATCGAGCGCCGCAACCGGCTCGACGCGATGGTGTACGAAGTCGAGAAGAATTCGAAGGAATGGGCCGACAAGCTCGAGCAGGGCTTGAAGACCCGGCTGGACCAGGCGGTGGACGGCGCGAAGCAGGCTTTGCGCGCCGGAGACGCCGCCGGGATCGGCAAGGCGCTCGAGGAGCTGCAGCAGGCCTATTCGGCCGCGGGTGCGTCACTCTACGCGCAGTCGCGTGGAGCCGACCCCAGCTCGGCACCGGGCGCGGGGCCGGAAGCCCAGCCGAACGCGGGGACCGAGGCCAAGCAGGAGAACGTCGTCGACGCGGACTACGAAATCGTAGACGACGACAAGAACAAGAAGTGACGAACCCTTAACGCAAAGCGAGATGGCGATGTCGGCACGCACACGAGATTGGCTGAAGTTCGTTTCTCTGGTCGGCGTAGCATTCGTGTTCGGATTGCTGTTCGCGTCGGCTCTCAACCTGACGCCCAAGAGCACCGCGGCCGTGTTGCCGCAACTCTCGACCGCCGCGCAGACTCAGGTCCCGCAGGCCAAATCGGCCGCGCAGATCGGCGACGCCTTCGTCGCCATCTCGAACCGCGTCCGTCCCGCGGTGGTGTACGTGTCGTCGGCGCGCACCGAGCGGCAGGACAATTCGCAGGTCCCCGCCCCGTTCCGGGATTTCTTCCAGATCCCGGGACAGCCGCGGCACCCCCAGGTCGAAGAGGGCTCGGGTACCGGCTTCATCGTCAGCGCGGACGGCTACATCCTCACCAACAACCACGTCGTCGCCGGCGCCGACCGGGTCAACGTGAAGCTCTTCGACAAGCGCGAGTTCAAGAACGTGCGCGTCGTGGGGACCGATCCCCAGACCGACGTCGCCGTGCTCAAGATCGACGCCCTCAACCTGCCGACGGTCACGCTCGGCAACTCCGATTCGACGAACATCGGGGAGTGGGTATTGGCGATCGGCAACCCGCTGGGTGAGGAGTTCGACTTCACCGTTACCGCCGGCATCGTGAGCGCCAAGGGCCGTCCGTTGCTCGGCCTGGCCCGCGGCGGGCTCCAGATTCAGGACTTCATTCAGACCGACGCGGCGATCAATCCGGGGAATTCGGGTGGCCCCCTCGTGAACATCAAGGGTCAGGTGATCGGCATCAATTCCGCCATCGCCTCCGGCACCGGCTACTACACGGGCTATGGCTTCGCCATTCCGATCAACCTCGTCCACACCGTCTTCGACCAGCTCGTGGCCTCCGGGCACGTGACCCGGTCGGTCATCGGCGTCACCGTGACGGATGCGGGCGAAGCGGACGCCAAGGCGGTCGGCATGCCGGACGACAACATCCACGGCGTCGTGGTGGACGACTACACGCCGGGCGGTGAATCCCCGGCCAAGGACGCCGGCATCGAGCAGGGTGACGTGATCACCGCGCTCGACGGCCAGCCGGTCAACTACACGGCGCAGCTGCAGCAGATCATCGGCTTCAAGAAGCCGGGCGACCGGGTGGCGGTCACGCTCTGGCGCCAAGGTGTCGGACAGAAGACCATCTCCGTGAAGGTGATCAGTGCCAGCTCCGATATGGACAAGCAGCTGGCGCGGAGCACCAAGGGTGACGCCGGGGGGTCCGATGAACCGGCCGCGACGCCGCGGACCGGTGGCCGGGTGCTGGGGATCGGTGTCCAGCCCCTCACACCCGACGACCTGGGCCAGGACAGCCGGCTCGCCCGGGTATCGGATTTCGGCGGCGGGATGGCCGTGACCAGCGTGGCTCCCGAAGGTCCGGCCTACGGCCTGATCTTCCCGCAAGATGAGAGTGGTCAGCTGTTCATCGTCATGAACGTGAACGGCAAGCCGACGCGGAACTGGGAAGAGTATCGTGCGGCGATCAAGGACCTGAAGCACGGTCAGGTGGTGACGCTGCGGGTCTTCATCCTCGGCCGGGACGCAGGCGCCGAGAAAATCATCCGGCTCGAGATCTAGAAGGCCAGCATCATCACGGCCACAGCGGCCAGCCAGGCGATGATGACGCCCTGGCCGACGTACATGACCTGAGAGGTTTCGGAAAAGAGAACCGCCACGGCGACGTTGATCAGTCCCGTGGCGGTTCCTGTTTCCGCGAGCCAGCGTCCGAATACCTTCCCGACCCGGATCCCCCGCCCCAAGACCACCAGCGCCATTCCCATCGTGAACGTCGC
>DASUBP010000066.1:0-2016 GCA_035763205.1 Gemmatimonadales bacterium | reverse complement strand
GCGAACGGGCGGAATCCCGTGGCCATCGTGGTTCCCTGCCACCGCGTGATCGGCGCGAATGGGGACCTGACCGGCTTCGGCGGCGGGATGGCCCGGAAGGAGTGGCTGCTCAAGCACGAAGGGGGGATCTTGACTCTATGCGCATCGTCCTAATCGTCGTCGGGGTCGTCGTCGCGGTGGTGGTCATCGTGGCGGTCATCGGAGCCCTGCTCCCGGTGAAGCACCAGGTGAGCCGGGAGGCGACCTTCAAGATCTCCGCGGACAAGCTGTTCGCGCTGATCAGCACGCCGGCCGACTTTCCCAAATGGCGCACCGGCGTGAAGAGCGTCGAGATGCTGCCATCGGGCGGGGGCCTGTCGAAGTGGACAGAGGTCTCCTCCGACGGCACCATCACGTTCGCGGTGACGCAGGCGGTGCCCGGCGTGGAGCTGGTCACCACCATCGCCGACAAGAGCCTGCCCTTTGGCGGGAGCTGGACCTACGTCCTCGCGCCGGCGGGCCCCGATTCGACCACGCTGCGGATCACGGAGGACGGCGAGGTCTACAACGTCATCTTCCGCTTCATGTCCCGCTTCGTCTTCGGCCACGCCGGTACCATCGAGAAGTATCTCAAGGACGTGCAGAAGCGGGTCTGAACGAGAAGGTCCCCGGTTCGTCGTGGTCCGAGCAGGTCGAGTGCACGGTCAGGGTGCCGACCAGCAGCCTTCCCTGATCGGCTTCCATTCCCCCGCCTGTGATTTCTCCACCGCACGACTTGGCCGGATAGGTGAAAGCCAAGCGCCAGGTCACGATCGTCCCCGCATGGTGGACGCTGAGTGGCCCGGTGATTGCGCCATCCCCGACGTTCGCCTCCCCGGTGAGTGAGTCACCCGCGGGCGAGAGTGAGAAGGTCATCGGAAAACGCTCGTGGTCTTCAATCCGCAGGTCCCCCGTCCAGGGACCCGCCACGTCGTGCGCCGTGTCCTCGACCTCCGGAGCATCGAGGGCAAAGGCGTAGAGGTAATCGCCGAGCAGGGGCGGGCCGATGTGCAGCCGGTCGTGGCCCCCGGCGGCGATGACGACGTATTGGCGGCCCCCGACTGAATACGTCGCCGGCAGCGCGTGGCCTCCGGCGGCGAGACGAACGTCCCACAGGACCTTCCCCGTGGAGATGTCGTAGGCGCGGAAGTGGTTGTCCAACGTCGCGCCGATGAACGCGAGCCCGCCCTTGGTCAACAACACTCCGCCGAGCGAAGGGGAGCCCGTCTGCCGTGCCTCGAGGCCGGGGATGGTCCCGTTGGGCACACGCCACTTGACGCGGTCATGCGCGAGATCGAATCCGACGAGCTCGCCCCAGGGGGGCGCGTTGCACGGCGGGCCGTTCCGGCCGAGCAGATTCTGGCGCATGGACGCGAACGGTGTCCCGCGCTGAGAACCGAACTCCGTATCCGGGTGCCTCGCGCGGACCGCCGGGAGTGAATCGCGGGGAACCAGGGTCACGACCATCGCGATTTCGTTCACGGGCGCGACGAGGATGCCATCGGCCTCATCGATCGAGAACCCCGACCAGTTGAAACCGCCGACGTGGCCGGGGAAATGGATGGAGCCCTGGAGCGATGCGGGCGTGAAGATTCCCTGGTAGCGGAGCGAGTCCATCCAGGCCTGGCAGAACGCCTTGCCCGCCGCATCGATCCCGAAAGCTTGCGCCGATGACAGGGTCTCCGGAACGAAGCGGTAGGCGGGGGGCGGGAACGGCTGCGTCGGGGACGTGACTTCCCCTGGGATGTTCGATTGGGGCACCGCACGCTCGGTCACGGGAACCAGCGGTTTCCCGTTCCGCCGGTCGAGGATGAACAGGTGCCCCATCTTCGTGCCCACCGCGAGCGCGGGGTACGAGTGCCCATTCTTGTGGAGCGTGAAGACCACCGGCTGTGCCGGCACGTCGTAGTCCCACAAGTCGTGATGCACCACCTGAAACGACCAGGCGACTTTCCCGGTCGACGCCCGAAGGGCGACCACCGAGTTGGCGTAGTGATC
>DASUBP010000065.1:0-4186 GCA_035763205.1 Gemmatimonadales bacterium | reverse complement strand
ACCGGGAACAGGATGGCGAACAGCAGCAACGCGCCCCCGAACACCGGCCACGCCGCCGCCCCTTCGAACTGGATCTCGAGTACCGCCGCGGCCGTCACCACGCCGAGCGGCGCGATATACAGGAAGTAGATCGGGGCACTGAAGGGAAATTGCACCAGCGTCGCCACGGCCGTCACGGCCAGGAGCGCGAACGTCTGCTGTCTCTTCACAGTCGGCGGACCACCGCCGGTGCGGGGCCACAGGATGATCGCTCCAGCGGCGACCGCCAGCGGGACGATCCACACGAACGCGTTCCACTCGATTCTGTAATAGTTCCCCTTGAAGGTCAGGACCCACACCGCCGCGAGCAGGATCGCGGTCACCCAGGCGATCCCTCGTCTCCAGGTCGGGAGCCACCAGTAGAGTCCCACCGGAATGATGAAGAGCAACGCGTTCCGGAACGTGTTGAGCCCTGGGGCCCGCATGGCCGCAAACATGAACCGGCGAGTCGGCGCCACGAATACGTCGTAGGCGATCGCACCGACGCTATGAGAGAGTATGTACGGGATCAGGAAGAGCACCACGGGGAGGGCCACGCCGGCCGCCAGGATGCCGACGCTCCGCGCCAGCGCGCTGAAACGGGCTCTACCGGAGCCGCGTCCCGGCTCGCCCGCGAGCAGCAGGGCCACCAGAGCGGCGGATGGGAATGCGTACAGGCCGAGATCGCCGCCAGTCCACCGGCCGCGGAGCAGATCGAGGACCCCGAGTGCGAACACCAGGAGGGCACTCCCGACCACCACGCGGAACCACAGCGCACCGGGTTCCGAAGCTCCGTTGGCCGCCGACTGCTCGCGGTACACCAGGAAGAGCAACGCACCCGCGATGTAGTAGAGTCCGATGATCTTGCAGAGGCAGGACAGGCCGCCGCAGATGCCCGCCCAGAAAATCCAGCGCGCCGCTCCGGTTTCCGTGTGCCGGACCAGGCAGGCGACGCCCAACCCCGCGAAGAACAAGTTGAACCAGGAGGGCATGGCCGCGGAATAATTCGGGATGCTCCATGCCGCCGCGGCCAGAGTGACACCTCCGGCGCCGACCGGGCCGAAGAACCGGGAGGCCACGTAGAACATCGCGGGAACCCAGATCGCGAAGACGAGGAGCAGCACCAGGCGGGGAGACACGAGTGTGTCACCGAAAACCTTGAAGGCCGCAGCGTCCACGAACGCGAGCCCGCCGGTGTAGATCTCGTCGTAGTCCCGATGCGGCAGCTGGCCCGCCAGCACCCGATCCGCGCTCTGACCCAGCGTGCCTTCGTCGTGAGGCCACCAACCGCGCGTCAGTCCGGATGCCGCGTAGCCGACCGACAGCAACCAGACCAGGAGCAGCACCAACCGAGGCCGGTTCATCGAGTGCGTAAAAACCGGATGTGATAGAGGAACGCTCCCCGGCTCCCCTGTTCGAGGATCACCTGCCCGTGGCGCGTGGCGAGCGCGTGCACCAGAAGGGGGACTTCCCGGCGCGCGAGCTGGCTGAAGAGCATCCATGCCGTCGAATCCGTTACCGCATCCATCCGCGCAGCCTCCCTTTCCGCCCAGCCGGAATCAGGCTGGAGTTGACTCAGCCACTGCCCTTCCCGCCAGGCGATGCCGGTTGAGAGCCCGATGATCACCGGAAATCCACCCTGTACGCCGATGAGTCGACCGCCCTCGGTGTCCGCCACGGCATGTCCGCGTGAGGCCGCGTTCTGAAAAGCATTTCCATCCCACCGCTCGGCGGCCGCCACGGTCATCGCAAAAGACGTGTCCGACGGATCATCCCAATGCGTGGCGTAGAGAAGCCATGCCGGAGCCGCCCCGGAAAACACATAGAGGGGCTCATGGTCCACCCGCTGGCGCCGTAGTTCCTGAATCAATGGACGGGTGGGTGGCGCCCAGAGTCGTGACGTGTTCGCGCTCAAGACCCCGATGGTAATGAGCCACAGGACCACGAGGGCTTCGAACCCGAGACGTAGCGCCCCCGCTCCGGCCGCCAGATGCATTCTTCCCCGCTCGACGCCCGCGGCCAGTATCACGGCCACAAGAGGAGCGGCGAACAGAAACAGGCGCGGCGCCACAGGATAGCGACGGAACATGGAGGCAACCAGGGCGAACGCGATGGGCCCGAGCAGTACCCACACGCGCGCGCCCTGCGTGCGGGAGATGTGCCATACGCCGGCCACCGCCGCGAACCAGCACAGGATCAACGCGATGAGCTGTGGCGCGTCACCGGTGAACACCTGAGTGGGAAGGCGCTGCACGATATCCCATGCCCTCCCGGGCTCCGAGAGGACGACTGCGGGGGTGAGGAACTTGTGGTCCCAGAACCATTGCATGTAGGGACTCACCGCCTCGGCCCGGGTGACGGTCCAGTACAACACGGCGAAGAGCGCGATCCAGGCGGTTCCAACCAGCGTGAGAGGAAGCAACGCCCGGCGACGGAGGGTCAGGGCCAGCGCGAGACCGCAACCAGCCAGGACGAAGACCGCTGGGGTCGAGAACAGGAGCGCCGCGACGCCGACGCCGCCGAGCGCGGCCCAGTTCCGGCGCACCGGCCGGTCGAGGGTCGTGAGGGCCGCGAGGGCGACCCCTACGGCGAAAAGCGCGTCAGTCTCGTACGGCTTCACGGAGATGGAGTACTGGATGAGAATGGGCGAGAGCGCGGCGAAGAAGGCGGCGACTACGGCGGCTCCCGCACTCACCAGTCGCCGCGCGAGTAGCCAGACGCCGTACGGGGTCGCCACTCCGGCGAGTACGGGCACCGCCCGGAGGGCAAACTCGTTCAAGCCGCCCAGGAGTGTGGCCGCCCGTGATGCCCACAGGAAGCCAATCGGCGCGGTCTGCTGGAATGCGAGGGGGTGCGCAAGGCCGGCCCAGGAACGGGACGCGAGGTTGAACGACAACATCGCGTCGTCGAGGGTGAGGGAAGGGTTCAGCCCGTAATGAACGAGGCGGAAGGCGGCGCCGGCGACGATCGCCAGCACCACCCACCGCCTCGTCTGCTCGCGCTCGGGGGAGGGCGTCACCCCGTGAAATTAGTCTCCCGGAGCCGCCGCCGCCTTCGGGGCGTGAACGGATTCGGGGGCACTCGTCCAACCCTTCACCCATGCTCCGACCCAACCACCGAAGTCGTCCAGGTACGTGTACACGACCGGGACCACCACGAGGGTCAGGAGCGTTGACGTGATCAGGCCGCCGATTACCGCCACGGCCATGGGCGCCCGGAACTCGGAGCCCGCGCCCAGCGCCAGTGCCGTCGGCAACATGCCGAAGATCATGGCCAGGGTGGTCATCACGATGGGCCGAAGCCGCAGCTCCCCGGCGTCGATCAGCGCCTTCCGCCGGTCGCTGCCCTTCTCGCGAGCCTGGTTGACGAAGTCGATCAGCAAGATGGCGTTCTTCGTCACCAATCCCATCAGCATGATCACGCCGATCATGCTCATGATGTTGAACGTCCCGTGCGTCACCATCAGACCCAGCATCACACCGATGAGGGAGAGCGGGAGCGACAACATGATCGCGAACGGCTGCAGGAAGCTCCCGAACTGGCTCGCCAGAATCAGATAGATGAAGACCACGGCCAGGAAGAGCGACTCCAGGATATAGCCCACCGTCTCCGCGAAGTCCTTCTGCTCCCCGCCCACGTCCCACCGGTAGCCGGCGGGCAGGGGCACCTGTGCGAGTTTGGCCTGGGCGTCCTGCATCACCGCGGTGAGCGGGCGGGTCTGGTAATTGCCCTCGATCTCCACGACGCGCTCGAGGTTCAGGCGTTTGATCTCACTCGGCGCGCCGCTGGACGCGAGGGTCGCGACCTGTCCAAGGGGCACCATGACGGGCGTGTGCGTCTTCGCATTGGTCTGGCTGGACGCCACCGGAATGCGCGCGACATCCACTTCGGACCGGCGGTATTCGGGTGCCAGCCGCACCATGACGTCGTGCGCCAGACCGGTCTCATCCTCCCAGGTGCCCGCCGTTTGCCCGGCCAGAATCGGCCGGAGCGATTGCCCGATGGCGCCCACCGACAGTCCGACGTTCGCCGCGAGATCGCGGTTGACGTCGATGACGAATTCGGGCTTCCGCCCTTCGAGGGACGACTTGAGCTCGACCAGTCCCGGCACGGGCTTCATCGCCGCGATCGAACGCTCCGAAAGCTCCTGAAGCTGGGCGAGATCAGG
>DASUBP010000064.1:0-2184 GCA_035763205.1 Gemmatimonadales bacterium | reverse complement strand
CTCATCAACTTCGATCGCCGGCAGCTCGTGTACCCCCTCACCGAACGGTTCATCGGATTCGGCCAGGAGACGGAGGACGTCGCGCTCCCCAAGTCCCTGGGGCTCCCCCTCGATCACGGCCAGCGGATCGGGCTCTACCTGATGTGGGACAACGAAGGAGCGAATGCGCTTACGGGCGTGCAGGTGCGGCTGACCTTCCACTGGGCGCCCCCGAACCAGCTGCCCCCGGTGATTCCCGTCATGCCGCTCATCGTCGACGCCCATCTCGTGGCCGGGGGCACTGATGGCTTCTCGGTGCCTCCCGGAGGCAGCGTGACCAGCGTCGACTTCTCCCTGCCCATCAGCGGCCACCTCCTCGCCGCCACCGGGCACCTCCACGACCAGGGGCTCTGGGTCCGTGTCGAAGACCCGGCCACCGGTGCGGTGATCGTCACCGTCCCCGCGCGACGGGACTCGACGGGCCGGGTGTTGGGAATGTCGCGTCGCCTGCTGGCCGTGTGGGGGAACGGGCCTCACCTCGAGGCGGGACGCCGGTATCGGCTCTCCGTCGCATACGCCAATCCGACCTCGGACACCCTGCGGGGCGCCATGGGATTTCTGTACGGCGCGTTCGTCCCCGACCGGTTGTCGGACTGGCCCGCGATCGACCGCACCAACGCCGATTACTTGGAAGACCTGAAGAGTCTCGAACCCAAGCACTCCGGGGAGTGATCCCGTGCGCATGATGGGAGCATTGCCAAGCTAGGGCTCCCACGCCACAACCGTCTCTCCCTGGTGGGAGAACGTCACGGACACCGAGTCGGCGTTGAGGGCAACTGGTTTCCCATTGACGCGGACCCCCCGCGGACGCTCGCCACGCCAAGTCAACGTCACCTGCGCCGCCTTGCCCCCGATGCGGAGTTTGTTTCCCGCGCGATCGAGCCGCCTCCCTTCAAAATCCATCAGGGTCCGCCCCGGTCCCGGATAGATCTCGTAGATCCGCCGGTCATCGAGTTTGGGCACCAGCGTCATGACGTCTTCCGGGATCTTCGGCAAGATCGCACCCGCGCGCACGAAGAGAGGAATCCGGTCGAGCGGTACGGCGACCGTCGTGTCCTTGGGACCCGACACGGGTGCCCCCGACCAGTAGTCGATCCATTCACCACGGGGGATGTGAATCGTGCGGCTCGTCTCGGCGGTCACCATCGGAGCCACCAGGAGATCGGGCCCGAACTCGTACTCATCGGTGGCGGTCCGGGCGGCCGAATCGGTGGAGAATTCGAATACGAGGGCCCGCATCAACGGCATCCCGGTCCGGTGGCTCTCTTGCGCCGCCCGATACCGGTACGGGAACAGGCTCATGTGAAGGCGCGAGTATCGGCGGAAAATGTCCAAGGCCTCATCCCCGTAGTCCCAGGGGCCGAGGTTGATGCTCGAGTGCACTTCCATGATGGGCGAGAAGGCGGAGAACTCGGTCCAGCGGACGAACACCGTGTCGTCACCGGGTGTCCGCGCGGTCTTCTCATACCCGCCGAGGTCGCTGGTCCACATCGACACGCCGGACAGCCCCGCGTTCAACCCCGCCGTCACCACACTCGGCAGGCCGTTGTCCTTGCTGAAGTCGGCCTGATTGTCGCCCGCCCAGATGAACGGGAGGTCATGACTGCCCACGGATCCTGAGCGGCTGAAGAGCACGCCGTCGCCATGGAGGTCCGTATCGATCACGTGCTCCAGTGCCTGGTTGTAGAGCACGGAATACCGCGTGCGGAGGGACTCGGGGTACGCGATGAAGCTGCCCTCCCCTCCGTCGGCCTTGAACGCGTCGGCACCGATGGCGACCGCCTGGCGCACCTGATTCTGCCACCAGCGCACGGCAGCCGGCTGGGTGAAGTCGATCAGCCCACCCTTCCCCTTCCACCAGGTCGCGAGGTACACACCGCCCGTCGAATCCTTCAGGAAGTAGCCGTTCTTCGCGGCCTCCTCGTAATTCGATGCCTCGGTCTCCGGGATCTTTCCGACCAACTCGGGCTCAGGCGCCTTGATCGACTCCTTATTGATGAAGGCCGTGAGCCAGAGACAGAGCTTGAAGCCCTGGTCGTGGACGTGCTTGATCATCGCCTCAGGATCCGTGAACTGGAGGCGATTCATCACGAAGGTGTTGTAGTTGGTGGCCCAGGGACTGTCGAGTACCAGCACGTCGCCGGG
>DASUBP010000063.1:0-6025 GCA_035763205.1 Gemmatimonadales bacterium | reverse complement strand
CAGTGAAGCCGAAGGACGTCCTGCTGGTGGCCGACGGCATGACCGGCCAGGACGCGGTGAAGATTGCCAAGGGATTCCACGAGAGCGTGGGCCTGACCGGCGCGATTCTCACCAAGATGGACGGCGACTCCCGCGGCGGCGCGGCGCTCTCGATTCACGGCGTGACGGGCGTGCCGATCGTGTACGTCGGCGTCGGCGAAAAGGTCGAAGCGCTCGAACCATTCGATCCCGTGCGGATGGCGGGCCGGATCCTGGGCCAGGGCGACGTGGTGGGGCTGGTCGAAAAGGCCGCCGCCGCGATCGACCTGAAGGCGGCGCAGAAGCTCGAGCAGAAGGCGCGCTCCAAGCGGGGGATGGACCTCGCGGATTTCCTGGTGGCGCTGAAGCAGATGCAGGCGATGGGACCGATGAAGCAGGTCCTGGGACTGTTGCCGGGCGTGAATGCCAAGGCGCTGAAACAGATCCCCGCCGACGACAAGCGGTTGAAGCATGTGGAAGCGATCGTGCTGTCGATGACCCCGGGCGAACGGGCCGATCCGTCGGTGCTGAACGGATCGCGCAAGCTGCGGATCGCGAAGGGGTCGGGCACGTCGGTGCAGGAAGTCAACCGTCTGCTGGAACAGTTCCAGCAGATGCGCAAGCTCATCAAGAGGATGTAAGGAACTGTATGGCGACTCGAATCAGATTGCGGCGGATGGGACGGAAGGGCCAGGCGCACTTCCGGATCGTGGTGGCGGATCAGGAGTCTCCGCGCGACGGCCGGTTCGTGGCGACGCTGGGGCACTACAACCCCAAGACCAAGCCCACCACCCTTCAGGTGGACGCGGAACGGGCCAAGTATTGGCTCGGGAAGGGCGCGACGCCGACCGATACGGTGCGCTCCCTGCTGAAGAAAGCGGGAGTGTTCGGCCAACGCCCCGCGTAATCGCGCGGCTCCGGAAGCCGCACGGCCAGAAAGGGGAGGTGGCCATCTTCCCGCTGGTGGCGGATCCCGGAAGCCTGCTGGTGCCGAAGGCGCGGATGTACGTGGTGGATGAAACGCGGCAGGTGCTGGCCGGTCCGCTGATCCTGGGCCGGCGCCGGGCCTATCACCGTGAATGGCTGGTGGGATTCGAAGGCGTGAGCAGCCGCGCCGCGGTGGAAGAGTGGCGCGATCAGTTCCTGGCCGTGGAGGACGAGGGATAAGGGATGCTGACGGTCAGTCTCGTCACCCTCTTTCCCGAGATGTTCACCGGGCCCCTTGGCGCGAGTATCCTCGGTCGCGCGGCGAAGTCAGGCCTGGTGCGCTACCGGGTGGTGCAGCTGCGGGACTATACGCACGACCGGCATCGCACCGTGGACGACACGCCGTACGGCGGCGGCGCGGGCATGGTGCTGAGGCCTGAGCCGTTCTTCGAGGCGCTCGACGACCTGAAGCCGGCGGCCGGCAGTCCGGTGGTGCTGATGTCGGCGCGGGGGAAACCCCTGACGCACGATGACGCGGTGCGGTGGTCGCTGGCGGCCGAGTTGACGGTGCTCTGCGGGCACTACAAGGACGTGGATCAGCGGGTGGCCGACGGCTTGGCCACCGAGGAAGTGTCGGTCGGCGATGCGGTGCTGACCGGGGGTGAGCCGGCGGCGCTCTGCCTGGTGGACGCGGTGGTCCGGCTGTTGCCGGGCGCCCTGGGCGATCACGAGTCCGCGGCGGGGGATTCGCACTACGACGGCCTGCTGGCGCCGCCGTCGTACACGCGGCCTCCGGAGTACCGGGGAATGGCGGTCCCGCCGGTTCTGATCGGCGGAGATCATGCGAAAATCGCGGCATGGCGGGCTGCCGAGGCCGAACGGCTGACGCGGGAACGACGGCCGGACTTGTGGGAGAAACATCAGGGCGCGTAGGTTGCCCTACAGAAACAGGGAGCAGTTATGGAGCGACTCAGAGCGGTGGAGCGTGAAGGCCTGAAGACGGACATCCCGGCCTTCGACCCCGGCGATACGGTCCGGGTGATGGTGCGCGTGCGTGAAGGTGAAAAGGAGCGTCTGCAGGCGTTCGAGGGCGTGTGCATCGCCCGGCGCGGCGGCGGGATCAACGAGACCTTCACGGTCCGGAAAATCTCCGCGGGTGTCGGCGTCGAGCGCATCTTCCCGCTGCACTCGCCGTCCATTTCCGCCATCGAGATGGTCCGCCAGGGCCGCGTGCGCCGGGCCAAGCTGTACTTCCTGCGCCGGTTGGCCGGCAAGGCCGCCCGGATCCGCGAGAAGCGCGGCGATACGGCCGGGACTCAGGCGGCGGAGCAGACCCAGGCGTGAGCGGCCGCCGCCCCTCGCTCGAGCGCGAACGCGCGCTCTGGCGCGAGGGGCGGATGGTCGTCGCCGGCATCGATGAAGTCGGCCGTGGCCCCCTGGCAGGACCGGTGGTGGCCGCGGCCGTCGTCTTTTATCCGGACCAGAAGCCCATTCGCGGGCTGAACGACTCGAAGGTCCTCACCGCCAAGGCCCGCGACCGCCTCGCCCTCGAAATACGTTCCCGCGCGCGTGCGATCGGCATCGGCGCAGCGAGCGTCCACGAGATCGACCGCTGGAACATCCGCCGCGCCGCCATCCTCGCGATGCGCCGCGCCCTCGCGCGCCTCGGCCTGGATCCCACCGACGTCCTGGTGGACGGCATGCCCTGTCCGGAACTCGGTCGTCCCCATCAGGCCATCGTGGATGGGGACGCCAAATGCTCGTCCATCGCCGCGGCCTCGATCATCGCCAAGACGGTCCGTGATGTGCTGATGGCGCGCCTTGCGGCGCGCCATCCGGGGTACGCGTGGGAATCGAACAAGGGTTACGCGACCGCCGATCATCTCGAAGCCGTCGCGAGGCTTGGGCCTACCAGGCACCACCGGCAGAGCTTTTCGCCGGTGTGCCAGCTCGCCCTCTTCTAGTTCAGCTTACCTTGAACGGCATCACCATGCCGTGCGCGAGGTGCGGCTTCCCGTCTTTGACGTCGGGTACAAAGCAGAGCATGACGTAGTCGCCAGGAGTAAACGTGGCCGTGAAGTTCGCGGCCTGACCTACCGCGAGTCCGGCGATGCCGCCGAAGGACATGAACGGCGGCATGCCCTTCATGCCCGCCGCCATCCAGGCCTGCGCATCCTTCATCGTCTTTCCCGGCGCCATCTTGACCAAGGTGATCTCATGCAGCTGCGGGCCGACATTCACGAGACGGATGGTGTGCGTCCCGGCCGTGATGGCGGGGGAGATCTCGAATGAATAGTCCTTGGTGGTGACCGTGATGTCGGCGGTCGGCAGCGCCATCGGGACGCCGGCGGGCTTCACGACGAACGTCTTGGCCATGCCCTTGTCGAGATGCATCTTGCCGTCCGCGCCCGACATGAAGCAGACCATCATGTAGTTCCCGGGCTGCAGGACCGCCGCCACGTTGCTCGAGTCGCCGGGATTGGCGCCGTTCGGGCCACCGGTGACGATGACCCAGCTCGGGATGACGTTGGAATGCAGTCCAGCCTGGATTTCGGCGGGCGTCTTGACCGAGTCCATCCGGAAGATCGCGGCCTGGTGGGGCTCCTTCCCCTGATTCACCATCACGATGTTGGTGAGTCCAGCCGGCACCGTGTCCGGGCTCACGTACGAAAAGTCGCTCGCGACGATCCGGAGGGCATTCGCCTGAGTCTGCGCGGCGGGCGGTGGCGGTGTACGGTCACAGGACGCCACGAGCGCGGCAAGGAGCACGACGGAAGCTCGAGCTGAACGCATTTGGGGACCTCAGTTGAGGAGAGATGGGGAGCCGAGAATCTACGGTCGGAAGGCGGCGTCGCAAACCGAGACGAACTTCACACCCTCCCGAGCAACGCGTAACCCGCGTAGCGGCGCCATTTCTCGCGCGTCCCGGCCGACGAAAATACCCCCATCAGACGCCACAACCACGCCAGCGACATTTCCCGGCCCAGGCGTCGGGCCTCCTCGCCCGTCGAATGCCACTCGATTTCCCGCCAGCCACTGGGTTCGAAGTACGCCGTGCCTTCGGCCGGACCGAACTTCATCGGGGCGCCCCCGGCGGCCGTCGCCTTCCCCATGTTCCGGCGCTGGATCCACTCGAGGAGCTTCGGGGACGCGAGGTCGATGAGCCAGTTCGCGAACGACGCCGGCTCGTGGAGATCGGTCGCCAGCGCGCGTACCTCAGCCGGATCCAAATAGATCAGCAGGCCTTCTGACACGACGAGCACCCGCTTCGCCGACTGGCCCACGCGTGTGAAGAGCGCCTTCCGGGCGCCACGGTCGGCAAGGTCCGCGGCGGCCCACTCGATCCGGCACTTGGGCCCCTCGTCTTTCATCGCTTCCCGTTTGTACTCATGCGTGGCCGGGTAGTCGACGTCCCACCACGTGAGCGACGACGGGAGGTCGAGGCGCCAGGGTCTGGTGTCGAGACCCGCGGCCAGATTGAGGACGGTGTCGGCGCCTTCGCCCACCACCCGCTGGATCACCTCGTCCATCACGGCGGTGCGCACAATCATGGGCCACGCCCACTTCGTTCCACCCATCGCGGCGGCGATCCGCTCGCCGACCGGCCCCGCGAGCCTGCGGGCGTAGGGGTCGTGGAAGATCGCGTCGGGGCGTTCCGACTCGAAGGCGCGGTACATCGCCACCCAACGGGCGGTGTCGGAGATGTGGGAGACCAACGGAGTCTCAGGCATGAGTGGGAATCTAGGATGCCAAGCCGTCAGCCGTCAGCAGGCTGGCGTATTCAATTCGCTGACGGCTGATCGCTGATGGCTGACGGCTGCTGGTCCAGCGCGTCCCGCACCGCCCGCGCCAACGCCTGCGCCGTGAAGGGCTTCTCGATCAACCCAAACCCCTGCTGCCGCCGGCTCGACGACGAGACCCGATCCGCCTGTCCCGTCATGCACAGCACGCGGAGCCCGGGTTTTTCGGCGCGCAGGGCCTGAGCCATCTGCAATCCGGTGACGCCGGGGAGAATGAGATCGGTGACCAGCAGGGCCGGGTCGAGCCCGCCCGACGCCACCTCCGCCATCGCCGTTTCAGCGTCCGGCGTCGCGGTGACGTCATAGCCGCAGTCGGACAGGACCCGGAGCGCGAGCGCCCGCATCTGAGGATCGTCCTCCACCAGCAACAGGCGTTCGCTCCCGCCGGGCAGCTCGGGGTCCGATTCGGGGAGGGACATGGCGCCGGCGCCCTCGAGGACGGCGGGGAAATAGAGGCGGAACGTCGTTCCGTGTCCGGGTTCCGAGTACACCCAGATGTTGCCACCGGCCTGCTTCACGATCCCGTAGCAGATGGCGAGGCCGAGGCCGGTGCCGCGATCGGGACCCTTGGTCGTGAAGAAGGGCTCGAAGATCCGGTCCAGCACCTCCCGAGGCATGCCGGTCCCCGTGTCGGAGACGGTCACCATCACATGAGGCCCGGGCCGGGAGCCGCGCTGGCGGTTCACGTGACTCTGATCCACCTGCACGAGTGACGTCTCGATGCCGAGGGTTCCGCCATCCGGCATCGCGTCCCGGGCGTTGATGGCCAGGTTCAGTATCACCTGTTCGAACTGACCCGGATCGACCTTGATCGCGGGCAGGTCTTCGTTCAGACCCCACGACACCTTGATGTTGGAGCCGAGGACGCGGCTCACCAGGCGACCGAGGTTGGTGACCAGGCCGTTCACGTCGACCAGCTGCGGCTGCGTCTCCTGCCGGCGGGCGAAGGTCAGCAACTGATGAATGAGGCCCGCGGCGCGCTGTCCCGCCTTCCGGATTTCACCGATGTCGGCTCGCCGGGGGTCCTCGGGTGCCAGGGTGCGCTCGACCAGCTGCGCGTACCCCTGGATGGCGCCGATCAGGTTCGAGAAGTCGTGCGCCACGCCGCCGGCGAGCTGCCCGACGGCCTCCAGCTTCTGCGCGTGCAGAAGCTGCGCTTCAAGCCGCTTCCGTTCGGACAGGTCCTCGATGACGGTGATGAAGAACGCCGGTCCGCCATCCGCCGTCCGCACCAGGGATGTCGTCAGCAGGGACCACAGCGGCGTGCCGTCCTTCTTCAG
>DASUBP010000062.1:0-19812 GCA_035763205.1 Gemmatimonadales bacterium | reverse complement strand
GCCGTGGAGCGCGCGCTCCGTGCGTAGCGCGCTCGCCCAGCTGTTTCTGCCGGCCGAGTGCCTTCTCTGCCACGCCCTTCTGCCGTACCTCCAATCCGACAGGATCGTGTGCCCTGGGTGCCGTCACCGCTGGCGCCCCGTGGTGCCGCCCTGGTGCGAGCGTTGCGGGCAGCCGGAGCCCCACTTCGGTCCTTGCCGCCTCTGTCACGCCTGGGTCCCCGCGTTCGAACGTGTCCGTTCCGCCGTGTGGCTCGACGTGCCTGCCCGAACGGCGGTGCACGCCCTCAAGTACGGGGGACTGCCGCGGGTCGCGGGGGACCTCGCGGCGGTGATGACGCGCCACCTGCCGGCGCCCCCGAAGGGTGCCGCGCTGGTGCCCATCCCGCTCGCCCCGAAGCGCCTGGCGCGGCGTGGATACAACCAGAGTGAAGTGCTGGCGCGCGCACTGGGAACGGCGTGGCAAGTGCCGGTGTTGAGTGGGTTGCTGGCGCGGGTGCGTGAGACCGCGACGCAGACCACGTTGACACCAGCGTCGCGTCTGGCGAACGTGGCGGGAGCTTTCGAATTGCGGATTGACGATTGGGGATTGCGGATTGGCCAGCGTACCGGACAATCCGCAATCCGAAATCCACAATCGCCAATTGTCCTGGTGGACGACGTCTTTACCACCGGCGCAACGCTCGCGGCGGCCGCCCAGGCCCTGGCCACGGGGGGCGCCACTCACATCGCGGCCGTCACGTTCGGCCGCGCCGTCATTCCCGACTTCACGTAGGAGCGCGCAATGGCAGTGCGGGTTGGCATCAACGGGTTCGGCCGGATCGGCCGCAACGTGTTGCGGGCGGCGGTCGCCGCCGGAAACACCGCGATCGAGTTCGTCGGCGTCAACGACATCACCGACACCAAGACGCTGGCGCACCTTCTGAAGTACGACTCGGTCCACGGGAAATTCCCCGGCACCGTCGAGGCCAAGCCGGACGCCCTGATCGTGAACGGCAAGGAGATCAAGGTCTCCGCCATCAAGGAACCGGAAAAGCTCCCGTGGAAGGATCTCGGAGTGAGCGTGGTGCTCGAAAGCACCGGGCGCTTCACGGACCGAGACAACGCCAACAAGCATCTGACGGCCGGGGCCAGGAAGGTGGTGATTTCCGCGCCCGCCAAGGGCGAAGACATCACGGTCGTGATGGGCGTCAACCACACGAAGTACGATCCCGCCAAGCACACCGTCATCTCGAACGCGTCGTGCACCACGAACTGCCTGGTGCCCGTCGTGAAGGTGGTGCTCGACACGTGGGGCTTCGTGCATGGCTTCATGACGACGGTCCACAGCTACACGAACGATCAGCAGATCCTCGACCTGCCGCACAAGGACCTCCGCCGGGCGCGCGCCGCGGCGCTCTCGATCATCCCGACCACGACCGGAGCTGCCAAGGCCACCAGCCTGGTGATCCCGGAAGTGAAGGGGAAGATCGACGGCATCTCTCTGCGCGTCCCGACTCCCGACGTATCGGTCGTGGAGCTCATCGCCGAAGTGTCGAAGTCCACGACCGTCGAGGAGGTCAACCAGACCTTCAAGGCGGCCGCGGCGAGCGGCCCGCTCAAGGGAATCCTGGCCACGTCCGATGAGCCGCTGGTTTCGCACGACTACATCGGCTCATTGTACTCGAGCGTGGTCGACACGCCGTCCACGGCGGTGATCGACGGCAAGCTCATCCACATCACCAGCTGGTACGACAACGAGATGGGGTACTCGGCGCGCTGCGTCGATCTGCTCTCGTACATCGGATCCAGGCAGTGACCAAGCGGGCGTTGAGCGACCTCCCCAAGGAGGCGCTCGACGGCAAGCGTGCCCTGGTCCGGGTGGATTTCAACGTGCCGCTCAAGAACGGCGCCGTGACCGATGACACCCGAATCCGTGCCGCGCTCCCCACGATCAAGTATCTCCGCGACGGCGGCGCGCGGGTGGTGCTGCTCTCGCATCTCGGGCGGCCGAAGGGCGGGCCCGACCCGCAGTACTCCCTCAAGCAGGTCGTCCCGACGCTCGAGAAGCTGCTCGGCGCACCCGTCGAGTTCATCGCCGACCCCGCGGCGGGCATCGCGGCCACCAAGCGCATGCCGCGAGGCGGTGTGGCCCTGGTGGAGAACACGCGCTTCTGGCCCGGAGAAGAGAAGAACGATCCGGAGCTGGCGAAGACGTTCGCGGCCCTCGGGGATTTCTACGTGGACGATGCGTTCGGGTCGGCGCATCGCGCGCACAGCTCCACGGAGGCGGTCGCGCACATTCTCAAGCCGGCCGTGGCGGGGTTCCTGATGCAGAAGGAGCTCAAGTACCTCGGTGAGGCCCTGGCCGCTCCCAAGCGGCCCTTCGTCGCCGTGCTGGGTGGCGCCAAGATCTCGGGCAAGATCGACGTGATCGAATCACTCCTGCCGCGCGTGGACGAAGTGCTGATCGGCGGCGCGATGGCGTGCACGTTTTTCGCCGCGATGGGGTTCGAAGTCGGGACCTCCCTGGTCGAGCGTGACCGGATCGATCTCGCGAAGGCCCTCCTGACCAAGGCGGGGAAGAAGCTGATTCTGCCCCGGGGCGCCGTGATCGCCCCTTCCCTCGAGCGGTCCGGCGAGCGGACGAGCGTCGCTTCGGACGCCATCCCCGCCGGCTGGGCGGTCTTCGACATCGACCAGGCGACCGCCGCGGACTTCCGAGCCCGGATCCTCAAGGCCAAGACGATCTTGTGGAATGGCCCGATGGGCGTCTTCGAGACCCCGCCATTCGACGTCGGTACCCGCGCGGTGGCGAACGCGCTCGTCGAAGCGGGCGCCAAGGGAGCCGTCACCATCGTGGGCGGCGGTGACTCCGCGGCCGCGGTCGCCGGACTCGAGAACAAGCTCTCGCACGTCTCGACCGGCGGAGGCGCGTCACTGGAGTTTCTGGAAGGGAAGCCTCTCCCCGGCGTCGTGGCCCTCGAAGACGCGTGAGAAGACTGCTCTTCGCGGCAAACTGGAAAATGCACCTCGGGCCGGCTGATGCCCGAGCCTACTGCACGGCCTTTCTCTCCAAATCGGCGCCAATCCCCGGACGTGAGGTCTGGTTCTTTCCGCCCGCTGCGTCTCTCGAAGCGGTCTCCAATGCGCTGCAAGGCCGGCCCGACATCCGGGTCGGCGCGCAGGACATCCACTGGGAGCCGAAGGGCGCCTTCACCGGCGCGCTGTCGGCGGGAATCGTTTCTCAAGCGGGTGCGCGGGCGACCCTGGTCGGACACTCGGAACGCCGGAAGATCTTCGGAGAGACCGATGCGGAGACCGCCCGGAAAGTCCGGGCCGCACTTGCCGCCGGGTTGGTCCCCATGCTGTGCGTGGGTGAGGAGTTGAAGGAGCGGGAGGCGGGGAACACCCTGGCCGTCGTGACCAGACAGCTCGCGGGAGCCCTCGATGGACTCAGCGCCGCCGAGGTGGAGATGGTGGTGCTGGCGTACGAGCCGGTTTGGGCCATCGGAACTGGACGGAACGCCACCCCTCAGGATGCCGGCGCGGTACACCGGGAGATCCGGAGGTGGCTGGCGGGGCATGGTGCCCCTCACCCCCAAATCCTCTATGGGGGGAGCGTGAACCTCGGCAACATCGCGGCGCTCTTGGGCGAAGCCGAAATTGACGGCGTTTTGGTGGGTGGGGCCTCACTGGAACCCGATGGCTGGGCACAACTTGTGCGAACTGGCGCCCCCTAGGTATCATACGCCCCGACATGTACACCTTCTTCCTCGTTCTCCTGCTGCTCGACGCCCTCATCCTCGGCACCGCGGTGCTCCTCCAGGCCGGTCAGGGTGGGGGACTCGCGTCCCTCGGCGGCGGCGCGGGCACCGACATGTTCATGGGCGGCCGGCAGACGGTCACGCTTCTGACCAAGGCCACGTGGTGGTGCGCGGGTATCTTCCTGTTCCTCGCACTCGTCCTGGCTTTCATGTCGTCCCGCACCGGGACGCCACGCTCGGTCCTCCAGGGCCAGATTCAGGCACCGGCGTCCCAACCGGCTCCGTTGCCGTTGCAGAGCACGCCGGCTCCGACCACCACGTCGCAACCCGCGGCACCCAACACCCCCACACCGCGCCCCTGATCTGAAACCGGCTTACGTGCTCCTCGAGGATGGCGCCTGGTTCCCCGGAACCGCGCCACTCCCATTCGAGACCACGTGTGCTGAAGTCGTCTTCACCACGAATCTGAGCGGATATCAGGAGGTCTTTACCGATCCCTCGTATCTCGGACAGCTCGTCGTGATGACGGCGCCGATGATCGGCAACTACGGGATCAATCCCGAGGACGTCGAGTCGGACCGGCCACGCGTCGCGGGTGTGGTCGTGCGCGAGCTGTCGATCCAGCCCTCGAATTGGCGCTCAACCGGTCCGTTACTTGAGTGGCTCTCGGACGCGCGCGTCCCGCTCATCACCGACGTCGACACCCGTCAGCTCACGCGTCACATCCGCTCGAAGGGTGCGATGCGCGGGGCCCTCGCGCTGGGCGACGAACCCAGTGACGACGTGCGCCGGCTGCTGGCGGCCTCGCCCGACATGAACGGCCTCGATCTCGCCAGTAAGGCGACGATCGACGCCCGCTATTCCGAAGGCCCGGAGGACGCGAAGCATCACGTGGTCGCGTACGACTTCGGGATGAAACGCAACATTCTCCGGTTGTTCGTCCAGAACGGATGCCGGGTCACGGTGGTCCCCGCGTCGACGACCGCGGCTCAGGTCCGCGAACTCCAGCCGGACGGCGTGTTTCTCTCGAATGGCCCCGGGGACCCCGCGGCGGTGGGGTACGCGATCGATAGCATTCGCACCCTCGCGGACGGCAAGCTCCCGATCTTCGGCATTTGTCTCGGCCATCAGCTGCTCGGGCTGGCATTGGGTGGGGAGACGGTGAAGCTCCCGTACGGACACCGGGGCGGGAACCATCCCGTTCGGGATGTGAAGACGGGACAGGTACTTATCACGTCCCAGAACCACGGTTTTGCGGTGAAGGGTGACACCGGGGGGGTCCCCGGTGCGAAGTCACTTGAGGTCACGCATCTCAACCTCAACGATGGGACCGTCGAAGGGGTGCGTCACCGGGAAGCCCCGATTTTCGCCGTCCAATACCATCCTGAGGCCTCCCCAGGCCCCCATGACGCCCAGGGACACTTCGGAGAGTTCCTCCAAGCTCTTGACAGTCAATAGGCTAGCTCGTAATATGCCCCCCGGTCTTGGTACCCTTGTGCCCTCAGGGGGAACGGATGACGAAGGCAGATCTCGTCGAGAAGGTGACCGCCCAAATCGCGCGTACTGCGGGTCCTCTGATTTCCAAGAAGGACTGCGCCCGCGTGGTCGACTCCTTCCTGGACGCGGTGAAGGCAGCGCTATCTGAGCAGCACAACATAGAGATACGCGGTTTTGGCACCTTCAAGATCCGCCAGCGGAAGACCCGTATGGCCCGGAACCCCCGTACGGGCGATCCGGTAGAAGTCGCAGCTCGGCCGGTGCCTGTCTTCAAGCCCAGCAAAGAGTTGCGTGCGATGGTCGCAGACGCGAGTGGGCAGGAAGTCGTCTCCTAAGCACCATTCATCGCTCGAGTGAAACTCCCGGCTCCGACTAAACGTCGGGGCCGCATTGTTTTAAGCCCCTTCCATGTCGTTCGCCAACAAACCGGAGCTTTGTCGTGCGCCACTTCTTCTTTGCCCTCATCGCTTTACCGCTCTCCGCGCAAACCGTCCGGTACCAGGTCTCGGTTCCCGATCCCAGCAACAAGCTGTTCCACGTCGAAGCCACGTTCCCAACCTCAGGTCTGGACACGCTCTACGTGGCGTTGCCGGCGTGGAGCCCGGGGAACTACACGATTCAGAATTACGCCCGCTTCGTTCGGCACTTCGGCGCACGTGACGACTCGGGGCGGACGTTGTTCTGGGATCGCGCGGACAAGACGACGTGGCGGGTACCGACAGGCGGTGCCACCGCGATCACCGTCTCCTTCGACGAGTTGGCAGACACGATCGATCTCTCGATGGCCCGCATCCACGGCGACCTCGCGCAGTTCCTCGGCACCAATCTGTTCCTGTACCAGCCCGGGCATTTGGATCGTCCCGCGGAGGTGCGGTTCGCCGTCCCGGAGGGTTGGCGGGTGACGACGGCGTTGAAATCCGCCGGCCATGGCGTGTACACGGCGCCGAATTACGACCAGCTCGCGGATGCCGAAACGTTCCTCGGGCACTTCAGCGTCGACTCGTTGCAGGCGGGCGGCAAGTGGATCCGTATCGCGGTGTGGCCGGCGTCCGATTACACGCCGGCGGTGCAGGCCTCGATGCGCGGGTCCGTGTCGAAGATCGCGGAGGTGCAAGACCGGTTGATGGGAGGCGCACCCTACGACGTCTACACCGTCTTCTTCGACGTCGTGCGGGACACGATCAACTGGGCGGGGGGACTCGAGCACCTCTACGGGCAGTTCGACATCATGCCGGCGGGCCCCGGGTTCGCCGACCCCAACGGTACCCTCGGCGGGTTCATGAATCCGCTCATGTCCCACGAGTTCTTCCACCTCTGGAACGTCAAACGGATCAGGCCGGTTGAGATGTGGCCGTACGAATACCGGGACGAGCAATACACGCCGCTGCTCTGGTGGTCCGAGGGCGTGACCGATTACTACGCCGATCTCACGAACTGGCGTGCGCACCTCTGGAGCGACTCGGATTTTCTGGATCACGTCCGCCAGAACATCGATCAGGTGAATTCCGCGCCCGAGCCCTGGAGCGAAGAGGATGGCTCCGAGGCCACCTGGATCGACGAAGTCTACGTCAACAGCTCGCAGCTCTATTATCCCAAGGGCTCCCTCACCGGACTCCTGCTCGACATCTCCATCCGCGATGCATCCGACAACGCGCATTCCCTGGACGATGTGATGCGCGCGCTCTGGACGCGGTACTACCAGGCGGGGAAGGGCTTCTCGACGGCGAATCTGCTGGATCTGCTCCGCGAGAACGGAATGCCCGACGTGGCGACCTTCTACCAGCGCTACATCAATGGCCGCGATTCACTGCCCTACGCGGCGGTGTTCGCGAAAGCCGGAATCGACTATCACGTCGAGCACACGAGCGTGCCGACCCTTGGGGTCTCCACGTCGGGTGCCAATTTCGCCGTGCTGACGGGCGTGACGCCCGGGAGCGTGGCCGCCGCCGCGGGGCTGCAAGTGGGGGACACCCTGGTCCGGATCGGGGACGTCGTCGTATCCACCACCGCCGACTTCGGCCCCCAGTTCCGCTCCCGGTATCACAGGAAGGCGGGCTCGGCCCTCGACATCGTAGTGCACCGCGCCGGTCAGCAGCTCACGCTCCACGCGACGGTCCGTGAGCGGGAGGTCGAAAGCATCAGTGTGGAACTGGCGAAGGCACCGACCCCCCAACAAGCCAGGATCTGGCACGGACTCGCCACGGGTACCACCGGCCGGTAGAAGCCTGTAGGTTCTCCCCGATGAGTCGCGTCGCGGGAGCAGTGGGGACGGTGCGAATCCGGTTCTTCGCGCGCTACGCCGAGCTGGCGGGGCGCAGCGAGGGCACGCTGTCGGTGCCGCTCCCCGCCACGGTCTCGGACGTGATCCAGCGGATCCGGGATGAATGGCCGGGGACGTCCGCCCTTCCGGCCCAGCCCCTCGCCGCGCTCAATCTGCGTCACGTCCGTCTCGACGCCCCGGTCGCCGACGGCGACGAGTTGGCCTTCTTGCCGCCACTCGCGGGCGGGTAATGACCTACCTGTCGACGGCCCCCCTCTCGATTGAGGCACTCCTGGCGGAGGTCGCCGCCCCTCACTGCGGCGGGACGTGCGCGTTTCTGGGAACCGTACGCGACGGCCCTGACGATGGAGGCGTGACCGCCATCGAGTACTCCGCCTACGACGCGATGGCCGAAGCGGAGCTGGACCGGATCGTGTCGGAGACGCGCCGTCAATGGCCCGAGGCGCGGGTGGCCGTGCGGCACCGGCTGGGGTTGGTGGCCGCCGAGGAGGCGAGCGTCGCGATCGCCGTAGCGACACCGCACCGGGCCGACGCCTTCGCAGCCTGCCGGTACGTGATCGAGCAAGTCAAGAAGCGGCTCCCCGTCTGGAAGAAAGAGCTGCGGGCGGACGGGACCGCGACCTGGGTGGACCCGTCGGGACATCCCTCCATGGTGGGGCCGCAGTGAACCTTCCGGTTCTGGACCGCATGCACCGCCCCCTCACCAGCCTGCGCGTCTCGCTGACCGACCGCTGCAACATGCGCTGCCGGTACTGCATGCCGGAGGATGAATACACCTGGCTGCCCCGCGAGTCGATCCTGACCTTCGAGGAAATCGTCCGGCTGGTACGGGTGTTCGCCGGCCTGGGCGTGCGCCGCGTCCGGCTCACCGGAGGAGAGCCGTTGCTCCGGCAGGGCCTTCCCGAACTCGTGCGGCTCCTCCGGAGGGAAGTGGAGCTGTCCGATCTGGCGTTGACGACCAACGGGCTGCTCCTCAGCCGCTGGGCCGAGGCACTGTTTCGCGCCGGACTCGACCGCGTCACGGTCAGCCTGGACACGCTGCGCGCCGACCGGATGGAAGCGTTCGCGCGCACTGACCGCCACAGCGCGGCGCTGGCGGGGATCGACGCGGCTTGCAGCGTCGGGTTCCGCTCGGTCAAGGTGAATGCCGTGGTGGTGCGGGGCTTCAACGACGACGAAGTTCTGGACCTGATCGAATTCGGCCGGGCGCGCAGAGTCGAGGTCCGGTTCATCGAGTACATGGATGTGGGTGGCGCCACCCACTGGTCCCCCGAACAGGTGGTCACACGGGCCGAGATACTCGACCGCATCACAACTCGGTATGGGACGCCCGAGCCCGCCCCGGACCCCGGGCACACCGCCGCACCGGCCGAGCGATTCCGCCTTCCCGACGGCACTCCTTTCGGCATCGTCGCGTCCACGAGTGCGCCGTTCTGTGGCACCTGCGACCGCGCCCGGCTCACCGCGGATGGTACCTGGTTCCTGTGCCTCTACGCTTCGCGGGGGTTGGACCTCCGCGAGGCCCTGCGCAGCGGGGTGAGCGACGAGGACCTGGCGACCATGATCGGCGTGACCTGGCGGGACCGCCGTGACCGCGGCGCGGAGAAGCGCCTCGGCATGTCGCAACGGGCGGCGCTCATCCCAGCAGCCGAGTTGCGCGCGGACCCCCACCGGGAGATGCACACCCGGGGCGGATAGTCGCCTCCGCTTCGCATCGAAACGGCTTCCATCCGGCGCCGGGAGTAGTTACGATGCTCGGCGACTCCACCAGCACACTCCACACACATGTCATTGCTCACATTGCAGAACGTCGCGAAGCGGTTCGACGGTGTGACCGCGGTCGACGACGTGTCCTTCTCGGTCGACCGGGGCGAAGTCGTGGGCTTTCTGGGCCCCAACGGTGCCGGCAAGTCGACCACCATGCGCATGATCACCCAATTTCTCGAGCCCGATGGCGGCACCATCACGCTCGACGGCGCCCTCCTCGGCAACGACGCGCGTGGCTCGAAGCGCCGCATCGGCTACCTCCCCGAGAGCAACCCGCTCTACGGCGACATGCTCGTCGCCGACTACCTGGCCTTCATCGCCGACCTGCGAGAGATCACGGGCGCGGAGCGGGCGCGGGCATTGGATGAAGCGGTGACATCCACCGGAATCGAGCCGGTGTTCTACCGCCCGATCAGCGAGCTTTCCAAGGGGTACCGCCAGCGCACCGGGCTCGCGCAGGCGATTCTCCACAAACCGGACCTGCTGGTCCTCGACGAGCCCACCGAAGGACTGGACCCCAATCAGCGGGTCGAGATCCGTCACCTCATCTCCGATCTGGGGCGGGATCGAACCGTCCTGCTCTCCACCCACGTACTCTCCGAAGTTCGCCAGAGCTGCTCGCGCCTCCTGATCATCAATCAGGGCAAGATCGTGGCGGATGGCGGTGTCGACGCCCTGCTGCAACGAGCCGAGGGGGGTGTGCAGATCACCGTCGAAGCCTCGGGAGCGAGTGTCGCCCAGAAGCTCGGCGCGCTCGCCGGGGTGACCGCCGCGGATCCCACCAACACGCCGTCGGGCCGGACCCGGGTGACGCTCTCCGTCCGGTCGGAGCGGGACCTGCGACCGGAGATCTTCGCCCTGGCCACGCGCGAAGGCTGGACGCTCTACGAGCTGCACCAGGAACAGGGGAGTCTGGAAGCGCTCTTCCGCCAGCTCACGGGGGGCGCGGCATGAACGCCATCAAGGCGATTGCGCGGCGCGAGCTTCGCGCCCTCTTCGACCAGCCCACCGCGTACATCCTGCTGGTGGTGTTCCTGGGCGTGAACGACTTCCTCTGTTTCCGGCAGGTCGAGCTGTACGGCGTCGCGTCGCTCCGGCCCATGCTCGATCTCCTGCCGTGGCTCCTGCTGTTCCTGGTGCCCGCCGTCACCATGCGCGCGCTGGCGGAAGACGCACGGTCAGGGATCATCGAGGTGGTCCTGGCGCAGCCGATCACCGAGCTCGAGCTCTTGATCGGCAAGTACCTGGGGCAGGTCCTGTTCCTCTGGATCGCCCTCGCCGCCACGATCACGATCCCCCTCGGTCTCGCATTCGGGGCGCACATCGATATCGGGATTCTGATCGCGCAGTACCTCGGGGCGGCGTTGCTGGCCGCGGGTCTGGCCGGCATCGGCGTGTGGTCCTCCAGCGTGACCAAGAACCAGGTGACGGCCTTCATCGTCGGTGTGCTGGTGATGTTCGCGCTGGTGCTCGTCGGCCTGGACCCCCTGCTCGTGGGATTGCCCGCCGCGCTGGGCGACGTCGCCGCGTCACTCGGCGTGCTCCCGCACTTCCAGCAGATCGCCCGCGGGGTCATCGACCTGCGGGACGCGGTCTACTTCGTGACGCTGGCCGCCGTCTTCCTGGCACTCGCCTACCTGGGTCTCGCCGGGCGAAAGCTCGCGCCCGCGGGCGAGGAGCTGCGCCGGCTCCGGCTCGGCACCAGCCTGGCGGTCGTCGGGTTGGTGGTACTGAACCTCTTCGGCCGTCACATCGGCGGCCGGCTCGATCTCACTCCGGGCGGCGAGTACAGCCTGTCGCGCGCCACGAAGACCATGCTGAAGCAGCTCCCGGACCTCGTGACGATCAAGCTCTTCGCGTCGAGCTCCTTGCCGCCCGAGATCGCGTTCCTGCGGCGGGACGTGGATGACCTCTTGGGTGACTACCGCTCGGCGGGGCGGGGGAAGGTGCGCGTGGTGGTACTGGACCCCACGCACGACAGCTCCGCGGCCCGCCAGGCCGAGGCGCTGCGGATTCCGCCGGTGCAGTTCAACGTCGTGGGCCAGGGGTCTCTGCAGATGAAGGAGGGCTACCTTGGCCTCGCCGTCCAGTTCGCGAACGACACGCGGCAGATCCCCTTCATCCGGAAATCCGACGACCTCGAATACCGGCTCACGTCCTTCATCCGCGAGCTCACGCAGACCTCGAAGCCGGTGCTGGGGTGGATTCGTGCCGGGGAGGGGGGGTCGCCGAACGGAGACGTGAGCTTCGCGACCGTACAGGAAGCCCTCGGACGCAGCTACGACCTCCGGACCATCGCGCTCGCGGCCGACACGAGCATTCCGGCTCAGGCCAAGGTGCTGGTGCTCTCCGGTTCGGTGGACAGCTTGCCCCCGGCCCAGCTCGCGCCACTGCGGGCATTCCTCGCCCGCGGAGGCAACATCCTGCTCATGGCAGGGGGGATGACTCGGGCACCGCAGGGACAATTCGCCATGTCGCGCCCCGTGGGCTGGAACGCCCTCACGCGAGCGCTGGGTGTGAGCATCAGGTCCGACATGGTCTACGACATCGCGGCCAACGCCCAGGTCGGGTTGCCGAGCCAGTTCGGACAGGTCGTGCTGCCCTATCCGCTCTGGCCTCGCGGAATTTCCACCAAAGCGTCCGTCATCGACGCTGAGCTGCCCAGCGTGCTGCTGCCGTGGACGAGCTCGATCGACACCGCCGGTGCCCCCAAGGGTACGGTGACCCCGCTTCTGGTGACCTCGAAGCTCGCGGGGCTCATGCAGCAGAACGTGATCCTCTCTCCCCAGCAGGATTTCTCGCGCGCCAACACGGCGCAGCGAATCCTGGCCGTGCAAGTGCAGCCGAAGTCGCCCGGAGCCGGCCGTCTGGTCGTCGTGGGCAACGGGGATTTCGCCAGTGATCACTTCGCCCAGAACTCTCCGGAAAACGCCGTCTTCGTGCTGAACGCGGTCGATTGGCTGGCGCAGGATGAGGCGTTGATCAGCATCCGCTCCAAGGACCGGACGCCACCGCCTTTGGCGTTCACCAACGCCGCGCTCCGGGGCGCCGTGCGGTACGGAAACATCATCGGCGTACCACTGGTCGTCGCGCTCTTCGGAGCGCTCCGCCTCGCCCGGCGGCGCGCGCGCACCCGCCAGCCGTACCGTCCGCTCGCTCAGGGGGCCGCATGAGCGCCCTCCAACTCCGGCGTCTCGCCATCGCGGTGGTCGTCCTGCTCGCGCTCTGGGGCCTCTCGGCGCTCTTCGCCCATCGCTCGGACAAGGTGCGCGGCGCCCTGGTGTTGCCGGTCCTGCCGCCGACGCTGACGGACACCATCGCCATTCTGCACGGGCGGGATACGGTCCGGCTGGCGCAGGTGGCTCCCGGCGTCTGGACCGCGAACGGCTTCCCCGCGACGCCGGGGAAGGGAAGCGAGCTGCTCAAGGCGATCGGTGACACGTCCCCGCGGGACATCGCCTCGATCAGCCCATCATCCTTCGGGCGCATGGGGCTCGACAGCACCGCCTGGACGCTTCGCGTGGGGCCCGCCGCACAGCCGCGCTTCACCCTCCTGGTCGGCAAGTCGGGTTCCGAATACGGCACGGCGTTCGTCCGCACGCCGAAATCCGATACCGCCTACCTCTGGCGGGGGACGATGCCGTACCTGATCCAGCGGCAGGCCGATACCTGGCGAGATCACCGGATCGCAACGATCACCCCGGACTCCGTCGAAGCGATCGATATCAGCCTGCACGGCAAGCGCTTTACCGTGCAGAAGCAAGGCTCGGGTTGGACCGTCGCGGGCCAGAAGGCGGATTCCACCAAGGTGGGAATCCTGCTCGCGCAGTTCCGCACGTTCGACGCACAAGGATTCGGCGGCCTGCGCACCGCGGATTCGCTGCGCCACACGACCCCCCGCGGGCAGCGCGCGGTCACCGTGCACGGGAAAGGCAAGACGCCGTTGCTGTCGCTCACCCTCGATTCGGCAGGGGGCACGTTCTGGGGCATCCGGCCCGGAGATTCGGTCGCGTACCGGATCGACAACTATCAGGTCATGCAGATCACGCCCGCGGCCGACAGTCTCCGCGCGCACCACTAGGCGGGCGATGTTAGCTTTTGCTCGCACCCATTCCGGGGATTTCATCACATGCTGAACAAGATCACGGTGGTCGGCGCGGGGAACGTCGGAGCGACGGCGGCCCAGCGCCTGGCCGAGAAGGAGTTGGCCCGGACCATCGTTCTGGTGGACGTCGTCGAGGGTGTCCCGCAGGGGAAGGGCCTGGACCAGTGGGAGTCAGCCCCCATCGAGGGGTTCGACACCCGCGTCATCGGCGCGAACGACTACTCGGCGGCGGCGGGCAGTGAAGTCTTCGTCGTCACGGCCGGCATCGCCCGCAAACCGGGGATGAGCCGCGACGACCTGGTCCGCACCAACGCGGACATCGTGAAGGCGGTTTCGGCCGAGATCAAGAAGGCGTCCCCGAACGCCATCGTCGTGGTGATCTCGAATCCGCTCGACGTCATGTGCTGGGTCGCCAAGCAGGTGACCGGCTTCCCGCGCGAGCGGGTGATCGGCATGGCGGGGGTACTCGACACGGCGCGCTATCGCGCGTTCCTGGCCGAGGCGCTCGACGTGTCCGTGAAGGACATTCAGGCGATGGTGCTCGGAGGTCATGGGGACACGATGGTGCCCCTGATCTCCTGCACGACGGTCGCCGGGATCCCCGTCACCCAGCTCCTGGCCAAGGACAAGCTCGACGCCATCGTGACGCGCACGCGGAATGGCGGCGCGGAGATCGTCCAGTATCTGAAAACCGGATCAGCCTATTACGCCCCGTCGGCCGCCGCGGCGGAGATGGTGGAAGCCATCGTCAAGGATCAGAAGCGGATCCTGCCGTGCTCCGCGTGGCTCGAAGGGGAATACGGGCTGAAGGGCATGTACTCCGGCGTGCCGTGCAAGATCGGGCGGAAGGGCCTCGAGCAAATCGTCAACGTCGAGCTGTCGGCCAACGAAAAGGCCGACCTCGCGAAGTCGGCCCAGTCGGTCCTCGATACCATGAAGGCGGTGTCGCTCTAGGCGCCACTCCACGCGGCGCCCTCGGGCGGGGGCGCCAGGGTGGCCTTGAGGTAGTCGCGGTTCAGCCGCGCGATGAAGTCCACGCTGATCCCCTTCGGGCACGCGGCCATGCACTCGCCGTGATTGGTGCAGGCGCCGAAGCCCTCCGCATCCATTGTCTCGACCATGTTGACCACCCGCGAGTAGCGCTCGGGCTGTCCCTGGGGCAGGAGCCCCAGGTGACTCACCTTGGCCGCCACGAAGAGCATCGCGGATGCGTTGGGGCAGGCCGCGACGCAGGCACCGCAGCCGATGCACTGGGCGGCGTCCATCGCCAGGTCCGCATCGCGCTTGGGCACGAGCACCGCATTGGCATCGGGTGCGCCGCCGGTGCGG
This sequence comes from Gemmatimonadales bacterium, assembly GCA_035763205.1. Lineage (GTDB taxonomy): Bacteria > Gemmatimonadota > Gemmatimonadetes > Gemmatimonadales > GWC2-71-9 > 40CM-2-70-7. The sequence continues at coordinate 5,090 of DASUBP010000062.1, read as the reverse complement.
GCGGTGATGAACCCGCCTGACTGAATCACCCGGTCGAACGCGCTCCGGTCCACCATCAGATCTTTCAATACTGGGAATGCTCTAGCGCGCCACGGCTCCACCCAAATCTCCTGGCCATCCTGGAAGCTCCGGAGATGGAGCTGGCAGGCGGTCGTGTGCCGCTGCGGGCCATGCGGCCGGCCGTTGATGACCACCCCGCAGCTCCCGCAAATCCCCTCACGACAGTCATGATCGAACGCGATCGGCTCCTCGCGCCTCGCCACGAGGGATTCATTGAGCATATCGAGGAGCTCGAGGAACGAAATATCCGGAGACGCGTCAGCCACCTCGTACCGGACGAAGCCGCCCTGGGCGTCCCGGCCCGCCTGCCGCCACACGTGGAGAACGAGCTTCACTTGTAGCTCCGTTGGGCGAGGTGGACGTACTCGAAATCCAGCGGCTCCTTGGAGAGCTTCGGGGCGGCGCCGACGCCGGCGAACTCCCACGCCGCCACGTACGAGAAGCGCGCGTCATCACGCTTCGCTTCGCCGTCCGGCGTCTGGTACTCCTCCCGGAAGTGCCCCCCGCACGACTCCTCGCGGTGGAGCGCGTCTTCACACATGAGCTCGGCGAACTCGAAGAAGTCGGCCACGCGGCCCGCTTTCTCCAGAGATTGATTCAGGTCCTCGCCGGCCCCCGCGACGAACACGTCCTTCCAGAACCTCTCCCGCATCGCGCGGACCTTGTCGATCGCCGACTCGAGTCCGGCCCGGTTCCGCGACATGCCGCATTCGTCCCACATCAGCCGGCCCAGCTCGCGGTGGAACGCATCGACGCTCTTCGTGCCCCTGACGCCCAAGAGCTTCTTGATCTTCTCGTTCACCTCGGCCTCGACCTTCTTCACTTCGGGGTCCGACAGGGAGACCGGAGCCAGTTTCGCCTGCGCGAGGTAGTTCCCGATGGTGTAGGGCAGAACGAAGTACCCGTCGGCCAGGCCCTGCATCAGCGCGCTCGCGCCCAGGCGGTTGGCCCCGTGATCCGAGAAGTTCGCTTCGCCGATCACGTGCAGCCCCGGGACGGAGCTCATCAGATTGTAGTCCACCCAGAGCCCCCCCATCGTGTAGTGAGGCGCCGGGTAAATGCGCATCGGGACCTGATAGGGGTCTTCTCCCGTGATGCGCTGGTACATCTCGAAGAGGTTGCCGTACCGCTCCGCCACGCCCCGCGCGCCGAGCCGCTGCACCGCGTCCCGGAAGTCGAGGTAGACCTGGTGCCCGCCGCCGACGCCCAGTCCGTCGTCGCACATGTCCTTCGCGCGCCGGCTCGCGACGTCGCGGGGCACCAGATTCCCGAACGACGGATACATCCGCTCCAGGTAGTAGTCGCGATCGGCGTCGGGGATCTGGCCGGGAGCGCGGGCATCTCCCTTGGCCTTCGGCACCCACACCCGGCCGTCGTTCCGGAGAGACTCGCTCATCAGGGTCAGTTTCGACTGGTGGTCCCCATGGACGGGGATGCACGTCGGGTGGATCTGGGTGTAGCAGGGGTTCGCGAACAGGGCGCCGCGTTTGTGCGCCCGCCAGGTGGCGGTGACGTTGCAGCCCTTCGCGTTGGTGGAGAGGAAGTACACGTTGCTGTACCCACCCGTCGCCAGCACCACCGCGTCGGCGAGATGTGAGCTGATCTTTCCCGAGACGAGGTCGCGGACGACGATCCCGCGCGCCTGCCCGTTCACGACGATGATGTCGAGCATTTCGGTGCGCGGATGCATCTTCACGCCGCCGAGCCCGATCTGCCGCGACAGCGCCTGGTACGCGCCGAGCAGGAGTTGCTGGCCCGTCTGGCCGCGGGCGTAGAAGGTCCGGGAGACCTGCGCGCCGCCGAACGAGCGGTTGGCGAGCAGGCCGCCGTACTCGCGGGCAAACGGGACGCCCTGCGCGGCGCACTGATCGATGATCTGCACCGAGATCTGGGCCAGCCGGTAGACGTTGGCCTCTCGGGAGCGGAAGTCGCCGCCCTTCACGGTGTCGTAGAAGAGCCGGTAGACGGAATCACCGTCATTGGGATAGTTCTTGGCGGCGTTGATCCCGCCTTGCGCCGCGATCGAGTGGGCGCGGCGGGGAGAATCCTGGAAGCAGAAGCACGAGACCTGGTAGCCGAGCTCCGCCATCGACGCGGCGGCCGAGGCGCCCGCCAGGCCCGACCCGACCACGATGACGGAGTGTTTCCGCTTGTTCGCGGGGTTCACCAGCTTCATCTCGAAGCGGTGGCGCTCCCACTTCTCGGTGATCGGTCCTTCGGGGACGGCGCTCTTGAGCTCCACGATTACCTCATCCAGCCCGCAAGAATCGAAACCGGCACCGAGGCGAAGCCGGCCGCCACGATGACGGCGTAGGCGCCCGCCAATCCCCGCCGGAACCTGTTGTAGCGGGGATGGTTCAGCCCCAGGGTCTGAAAGCCCGAGTAGATCCCGTGGTACATGTGCAGACAGAGCACCGCCATGGCCACGAGATAGCTCAGCGCCACGGGCACGCGGGAGAAGCTCGCGACCATGTTGTGGTAGGGATCGAGGTGCACATAGGAGGGATTCGCCGAGCCGAACGTCAGGTCCATCAAATGGTAGACGACGAAGAGGAGGATGATGACGCCCCCCCAGCGCATGGTGCGCGCCGCATAGGTCGTCTCGACCTTCTCGAGCTGCCGGTACCCGACGGGCCGGGCGGCCCAGGAAGCCCGGGTCACCGACCAGGCGGCCCAGATATGCACCACCACGGCGACGAGGAGGATGATCCGGACGATCCAGAGGGCCTGCCCGTACCCGAGCACCGGTGCACCGACGGTGCGGAGGAACCTGGCGTAGTCCGCGATGGCTTGCGGCCCTTCAAAGAAATGGAGGTTGCCGGCCATGTGCGCGAAGACGAATAGGAGGAGCACCACGCCCGTGACGGCCATGAGGACCTTCCGGCCGATGAGCGAACGGGTGAGGGACTGCGTCGACGACATCCAATCTCCCCGGAAAGGGCGTCCAGGTAAGCCCGACGGATGATACATGGCCGCCCGCCTCATCAGCAAGCGGCCTTTGAAGCCCTGCTATCTTTGGCGCATGTACTTGACCCTGTGCAAAGCCAAGCTGCATCGCGCCACGGTGACGCAAGCCGAGCTGCATTACGAGGGCTCGATCACCATCGACGCCGAGCTCCTCGACTCGGCGGGCATCGTGCCCTTCGAGCGGGTGCAGGTGGTGGACGTCAACAACGGAAACCGCTTCGAGACGTACACCATCTCGGGCAAGCGCGGCTCGGGCACCATCTGCGTGAACGGCGCGGCGGCCCGGCTGGTTCATCCGGGCGACCACGTCATCATCATCGCCTACGCGCAATTCACGCCCGAAGAGGCCACGCGTCACCAGCCCGTCATCGTCTTGCTCGACGCCAAGAACAAGGTTCGCGAGCGCATCACCGCCGACCAGTCCAGAGACATCGCCATCCTGTCCGAATCCGACTGAATCCCCACTGAGGAGGTTTCGTGGCCCTCTCGTCCTCGATGCTCGTGTCCACCACCTTCACGGTCGAAGGCCGCCGTGTGCGTGAGTACAAGGGCCTGGTGCGCGGCATCATCGTTCGCGCGCCGACCATCAGCCAGGGCATCCTGGGCGGACTGAAATCGATCATCGGCGGCAACATCGGCGCATACACCGAGATGTGCGAGCAAGCCCGCACCACCGCGTACGACCTGATGATCACCCACGCGCGCGAGATGGGCGCCAACGCCATCCTCGGCGTCAGCTACGACACGTCCGAGATCGGCGGCGACCGGTCCGCCGCCACTGAAGTGCTCTGCTACGGAACGGCGGTCGTCCTGGAGTAGGCGTGACCAAGACCCCGACGGTCGTCATCGTCGGCGCGGGCTTCGGCGGTCTCGAGGCCGCCAAGAACCTGGCGCGGGCTCCCGTCCGTGTCATTCTGATCGATCGCAACAACTACCACCTCTTCCAGCCGCTGCTCTACCAGGTCGCGATGGCGGGGCTCGAACCCTCGTCCATCGCGCGCCCGGTGCGCCGGATTCTGCGGGGGCAGAAGAACTTCGAATTCCGAATGGCGGAGATGACCGGGCTGGACCGGGCCGCGCAGGTGGTCCATACGTCGGCCGGTGACGTCCCCTACGACTATCTGATCCTCGCCGCCGGCGGCCGCACCAATTACTTCGGCATCGACAGCATCGCCCGGAACGCACTGGGTCTGAAGGGGCTGTCGGACGCCGTCAACATCCGGAATCACGTGCTCTCCTGCATCGAACAGGCGTTGCTCGAGCCGGATCTCGAGCGCCGGCGGATGCTGCTCACGTTCCTGGTCGTGGGCGGGGGGCCCACGGGCGTGGAAATGGCCGGCGCGCTCGCGGAGCTGATCCGGCTCGTGCTCTCCCGGGATACCCGGGCCCTGAATATCCAGGACACCCGCATCCTGCTGCTCGAAGCCGGGCAGCGCCTCCTCCCCGGCATGCGGCCGCGGTTCTCACAACCCACCGCCGAGATGCTCTGGAAGAAGCACGTCGAAGTGCGGTTCGGAACGTCGGTCGAGGCGTTCGACGGGGAACGGGCGCGGATCGCGGGCGGGGAAGTCATCCCGACCAGGACGCTCATCTGGGCCGCCGGCGTGGAGGCCGTCCCGCTGGCCCCCATGCTCGGCGTGAAAGCGCTCCGGCAGGGGCGCGTAGCCGTGGACCCCGTGCTCCATCTGGCCGGGGAGACCAGCGTCTTCGTCATCGGGGACTCGGCCTATCTCGAGTCCGACGGACAGCCACTCCCCATGCTCGCGCCCGTCGCGATCCAGATGGCGCGCTCCGTGGTGGGGAACATCCGCCGTCAGATCGCGGGACAAGAGCCCCGGCCTTTCCAGTATCGGGACCCCGGGGTGCTGGCCACCATCGGGCGCAACGCTGCGGTGGCCGACATCCGGGGCCTGGCGTTCACCGGATTTCCCGCGTGGGTGGTCTGGCTGGTGGTGCACATCATCCAGCTCATCGGCTTCCGCAACAAGCTGTTCGTCCTGCTCGACTGGGCCTGGGACTACTTCTTCTACGACCGCAGCGCGCGCCTGATCACGCGGGACTGA
>DASUBP010000061.1:0-2353 GCA_035763205.1 Gemmatimonadales bacterium | reverse complement strand
CCGTGCCGAGCTGGGGTTTGGCATTCCGGGCGCGCGTCTGGCGCTGTTCTCCGACGCCGGTTGGGCCGGCGTGGGCCGCTTCGCCTTCACCGCCCAGCCCCTCATCTCCGCGGGGCTGGGCGCGAGCTTCCTCGACGGACTCCTCCGGGTGGATCTGGCGCGGGCGTTGGCAGTCCAGCGCGGGTGGAGACTGGAGCTGTATACGGACGCCGCGCTCTAGTTACTGCTGAAGAGCTTTCAGCAAATCCTCCGCCGCCTTTTTCGTATCTGCGTAGCGAATCCCGTCCACCGCGGCCTTCAGTTGGGTCACCGCGAGCGCCTTGTCCTGTCTCGCCAACGTGAAGTGGTAGGCCTGCAAGGTCCACTGGCGCACCGTCCGGCGGGGGTCGTTGAGATGGCCGGCGAGCAGGTCGAGGGCATGCGTGTTCCCCTTGGTCCCGAGGGCCGCCAGGAGGTGCACGGGAATGGGCTGGTCGGCGGCCATCGAGTCGACCTTCGCGATGAACGACGTGTCGTTCGCCCCGAAAACGGCGCGCAGCGCGGCACTCTGGATCGCGTCCCGGTACGAGGGTGTGGACAGGCCCTGCGCGATGGTGGCATGGGCACCGGCGGGGTCGGCGCTCACGAGGGCCTGGAGTGCGGCCGCGCGTACGTCATAGCTCTGGTCCGACGCGAAGAGGTTGCGCGCCGTCGTCGCCACATCGGCGCCGCCAACGTGGGCGAGCGAACGGATCGCGGCCGCCCGAACGGCCGCCGAGGTGTCCTTCAGAGCCGCGGTCAGCGCCGGTGACGCCACCGCGGCGGGGAAGGTGTCGAGCGCCTCGGCCGCCTGCTGACGGGTGAGGAAGTAGTCGGCGTGCTGGGCGGCGTTCGCGAGGGCGGCGCCGGCGGCCGCATCCGCGGGGCGCCGGGCGAGGGCCTCGATCACCCAGGCGCGGTCCCAGAGATCGGCGTCTTGCGTGAGCTGAGTCGCGAGCCAGGCGGTGGGCTGGTCGAAGTCGAGCCGCTTCAAGACGTCGTTACCGTCGTCGAAAATCACCATCGTCGGCGCGCCGCTCACGGGAATCGTCACCTTCTGCTCCCGCGAGTCGAGCCAGACCTGCTGCGTCACGTCGCCCTTCGCCGTCCCGACGCGAATGGTCACCGGCATCTTGAAGACCTGCGGAACGGTGAATTTGAGGCCGGTACTGTCGGCCTTGAGCGAGTCCTGCTGGGTCTGCTTGATATCGAGGGCGAGCGTGTGCCCCGCGCTGTCGTACGCCGCGGTCACCGTGATCTGCGGATACCCCGCCTGGTAGACCCACTCGCTCCAGAACCAGTCCAGGTTTTCACCGGTCTCCGCGAGAAACGCCTGACGGAGATCATCCGACGTCGCGCCGCTCATCGCGTGCGTCGTGAGGTAATGGTGGATGGACGCCCAGAACCGCTTCTCACCGAGATAGTGCTTCAACATCTCGAGGACCAGCGCGCCCTTGGGATAGATGTTGTTCGATCCCATCGACGCGAGCGGCATGGAGCGATTCCCCTCGATCTGCAAGTATTGCCGGTACTCATCGAGATAGTAGTCCTGCTCGGCGTGCGGACCCTGGCGGGTCCCCCAGTACTGGCCGGGCATGAACTCCGCGAATCCCTCGTTCAGCCACATGTTGGCCCAGTTGTTCGTCGTCACGTAGTCGCCGAACCACTGATGGGCCAGCTCGTGCGGAATCAGGATGTACGAGTACCAGGGGCGGTCGGCGTACGCCTTGGCATCGGGGAGCCAGTCGACCAGGGTGGTCGCGCTGACGTTCTCCATGCCGCCGAAGAAGTCCGCCACCGTGGTCTGCGCGTACTTGGCCCAGGGGTACTTCACGCCGGTGAGCTGTGAGTAGACACCGATCATGTCGGGCGTCTCGTGAAAGAGCCGCCAGGCCCTCGAGCTGTCGTCGTGATACGTGTAGTAATCGACGGGGATGCCTTCCCAGGTGTCGTGGATCTTGGCGAGTGGCGCGACCACGAGGGACACGAGATACGTGGCGGACGGGCGGTCCTGATTCCACGTGAGCGTGTGGGTCGCCCCCTGCTTCACATCCGACACGAACCGGCCATTCGACACGGCCATGTCGTTCCGATCGACGGTGGCGGCAAGCTCCCAGGTCATCTTGTCGTTCGGAAAGTCGTACGTGGGGAACCAGAAGTGATTGTCGTGGTCTTCGCCCTGGCTCCAGATCTGCCGCGGCCGATGCGGCATGCCGTCCGTCGTGATGAACGTCAGCCCCGAGCCGTTCTTGATCTTCCCGCGATACGTCACCGTGAACACCAGGGTGTCCCCGAACCCGGCCGGCGTGGCCGGGAAGACCACCAGGGTGTCGCC
>DASUBP010000060.1:0-6247 GCA_035763205.1 Gemmatimonadales bacterium | reverse complement strand
GGCGCAGAGTCCGGCATTTGGTGCGCCCGAGGCGTCGCCCGACATCACGGGCGGTCCCGGATTCGAAGGTCTCGGCGAGCTGCAGAAGTTCGTCGACGCTGGTGGGGAGATCGTGACGCTCGCCTCTTCGACCTCGATGATCTCGGGCACCGGCATCGCCGCCGCCCTTTCTCCCCATGGCGCGGGCGGCCTCTTCCACCCCGGTTCCGTCGTGCGTGCCCGGATCCGTCACGCGGCGTCGCCCATTCTCTACGGGTACCCGAGCCAGTTTACGATCTTCCGCGGCAATGGGCCCCTCTTCGAGGTGGACCGCCGCGACAGCGCGATGCTCGTGCTTCAGTACGGGGCGGGCATCAAGGGCGAGAAGGAGGAAGGACCGATGCTCGGCATGCCGGAGACCGCGAAGGCACCCGCGGCGAAGGAAAAGGAGAAATCCGCGGCCGACAGCTCGTATGTGGCGTCAGGAATGGTTCGGAACGAGAACGAGATTCTGGGTCAGGGCGCGATCTTCGATGTGCCGGTCGGGAAGGGACGGGTGATCGCGTTCACCTTCGACGCATTGCACCGGTACCTGAACCACCACGAGTTCCCGCTGGTGTGGAATGCGCTGTTGAACTGGGATGCCCGGATACGATGAGGGAGGTCGGCATCTTGGTTCGTTCCCACTCTGTAAGAGTGGGCCCGACCATGCACCACGCCTAGGCGTGATGTTGCGTCGGGCCCAGGCCTTGGCCTGGGGACGACAGGGATTCGCTGCGCTAGACCGTCTCCAGAGTAAGCACTTCGAACGGCGCGAGCGGGATCTCGACGGCCTTGTCCACGCCGGCCTCGATGGGAGGTTGCGCCCGCTCGCTCCGGTAGGCTCGGCGCAGCATGAACCGTTGCGGCGCATGATCGGGAAGCTCGAGCGCGTTCCCGATGTTGAGTGGGAACGACTGCGGCTTGTCGGAGGGGTTGCGGAGGCAGAGAATCCCGCGTCCCGGCGTCCAGGCCGCGTGGCCATACGGCTCGAGCTGCGCGGGATCGCCGCCGATCCAGTGCGTGTCGGACAGCGCGGCAGCGCGCGAACGCGACCAGCGCGCCGACTCGCCCAGTGCGTCCCAATTCGCGGGCGTCAGCAATCCCGGCGTGATGTACATCTCCTGGAGCTGCGTCCCCGTTCCGAAATACGCCCGCACCTCCGACTGGAAATCCCCGTTCGGATCCGTGTCCAGATTGTGGGCGTGCTTGGCGTAGATCATGCCGTGCAGCATCAGGGAGTTGAGCGGGAACAGGGGACCCTTCTGCACGATGCCGGCGTAGGTGTCGGCATCCCGGTAGGTGATCCACTTCTGCCGCCAGCTGCCGACCCCGGCGAACTCGTGATCGTCACCTCCGCGCCAGATCGAGTCGCAGGAACGCAGGAAGAACGGCGACGGGTATGTCCCGGTCGTGAGATTGACGTAGAGATCGGGCTTCTCGTTCCGGAGGTCCCCGATCAGGGAGAGCATGGCGTCGAAGTCGGAGTCGAACAGGGATCCGGGAAATACGTGTGAGACGTTTCCCGTCCCATCGAACTTGAACTGATTGACGCCGTAGGTCTTGATCATGTCGAAGCAGACGTCGCGGAACCGCTGGTAATACTTCGGCCCCGACAACTCGAACCCGCCTTCGTTGGTCTCGAACCCCTGCGTCTTGCCGTATGCCACGCGCTCGTCACGGGGCTTGCCGTAGCCGCCCCAGGGAGACATCCACACCCCGGGCGCGGCCCCGTACTTCGCCGCGGCCGCGCGGATGGGGGTGAAGCCGTGCGGGAACCCTGAGTGAAAGTGCCAGAGCGTTTCGGGATCGTCCCACCCGTCGTCGAACAGGAAAGAGTCGAGGACCACCGCGCGCTTCCGGTGAAGCTCCACCCCGAACGCGTCGATGACCGCGAGGGCACCCGCCTCGTCGTACTTCGAGAAGTAGCCCAGGTCGTACCAGGAGTTGTAATGCAGGAACGGGCGATAGGGATGCGCGCGCTCGCGCTCCACGTAGAGCAGGAAGTCCCGCCGCAACTGTCCCGGCGTCACGGGCCCGACCACGGAGGAGCACGTCACAGGCGCCCCCGGCCTGATCGGCAGCTCCCGGCTCAACCCGTACCGCACCCGGTCATTCTCGATGGTGTGATGCGACAAGGGATGCTCGAAGCCCAGGAACCAGCCGTCCGTCACGACGGGGGATCCGTCCACGGAGCCGGAGATCCGGGCCCCGGGAAGGGTCAGCTCGCCGAGCCGGATTTCCTTCACGGGGAGGTCGGCGCCGACGGCGCGAATCGTGACCTCCTGCCTCAGGTAACGCGAATCGGTCCGGAGAATGGCGCGCCAGGAGATCGCCAGGCGCGACGCGGGATCGGTGAGCTCGACCGTGACCTGGTGGCCCGGGAGCCGGTCCGCAAACCGGGAGGCGCGGTGATCTCCGGGCAAGCGCTCGTACGTCGGGGCCCGGGCCTGTAGCTCCGACGCCGCGATCGCCGTCCCATCCTGGAGCACGAGCGTGACCACTTCCTCCGACAAGGGCAGGGTCCGGTGGGAACCGATATCGGTGATCGTGAGCCCTTTGAGGACGCCGCCGGAGAGATGCCAGGTGGCGTTGACGGCGTCATTGCCGAGGGTAATGTCGGCGGCGTCGACGCGGTAGCGCAGCGAGCCGGCCGCCCGGGCCGTCCGGGCCGTGACCAACCCGCCGGCGATGAACCCCGCCTGCTGCACGAACTCGCGACGTGTCCAGGAAGTCATGGGCGGGAACGTTGCCACCTCCGCTGATTCCGCGCTAGCTTCGGGCGTCAACTTGCTTGGGGTGTCGGATGCAGCGTGACGAAACGTACGACGTGTGCATCGTGGGCTCCGGGGCGGGGGGCGGAATGGCGGCCTACGCGCTCACGCGCGCGGGTGCGCGCGTCATCGTGCTCGAAGCCGGCGGTCCCTGGGACAACACGAAAGACTCGGCCATGCTCAAGTGGCCGTACGAGACGCCGCGCCGTGGTGCCGGGACCCATCAGCGGCCCTTTGGAGAATTCGACGCCTGCATCGGTGGCTGGAACATCGACGGCGAGCCCTACACCGTGGCGCCCGGCAACAAGTTCTCCTGGTGGCGGGCCCGCATGGTGGGTGGTCGTACCAATCACTGGGGCCGCATCTCCCTCCGCTTCGGTCCCTATGACTTCCAGCACAAGTCCATGGATGGGCTCGGCGACGACTGGCCCATCACCTATGACGAGGTCGCGCCGTACTACGACCAGGTCGACCGGCTGGTCGGCGTGTTCGGCAGCCGCGAAGGGCTCCCGAACGAGCCCGACGGCCTCTTTCTGCCACCTCCCAAGCCGCGCTGTTACGAGCTGATGGTGAAGGATGCGGCGGACCGCCTCCACGTCACCTGCATTCCCTCACGCCTCTCGATTCTGACCCAGTCGATCAACGGACGCGCGCATTGCCACTACTGCGGACAATGCAGCCGCGGGTGCTCGGTGAACGCGAATTTCTCGTCCACGAACGTCCTGATCGCTCCCGCGCTCAGGACTGGCAAGCTCAGGCTGGTGACTCACGCGATGGCGCGCGAGGTCACGATGGGGAAGGACGGCCGCGCGAATGGCGTGAGCTATATCGACAAGAACACGGGGACTGAACGGCACGTCAGCGCGAAGGTAGTGGTGCTGGCCGCCAGCGCGTGCGAGACCTCTCGCCTGCTGCTCAATTCGCGCTCGTCACTCTTTCCGTCGGGGCTCGGCAACGAAGGCGGGAAGGTCGGGAAGTACCTGACGGACACCACGGGGACCGACGTCTCCGGTTACATCCCGAAGATGGAAGACCACGTCCCCCACAATCATGACGGCGTCGGCGGGATGCATGTGTACATGCCCTGGTGGCTCGACAACAAGACTCTCGATTTCCCGCGCGGCTACCACATCGAAGTCTGGGGTGGCACGTCGATCCCGACCAACGGGCTCCTGAGCGGCATCGAGTCGTATCCGGGTGGCGGCGGATACGGGAAGCAGCTCAAGGCCGACTACCGCAAGTACTACGGCGCGTACGTCGGGTTCTCGGGGCGGGGGGAAATGATCCCGAACGAGGACAGTTACTGCGAGCTCGACCCCGGCACCGTCGATCAGTGGGGCATTCCGGTCCTGCGCTTCCACTGGAAGTGGACCGATCACGAGTATCTCCAATGCAAGCACATGCAGGAGACGTTCCGCTCGCTGGTGGATGAGATGGGCGGGACCGTGTTCGACCCGATGCCTACGAAGGAACAGGGATACGGGCTTTCCACCGGCGGCAGCATCATCCACGAATTGGGTGGGGCGCGCATGGGGGAGGATCCGGGCACGTCCGTGGTGGATCCCCACTGTCAGGTCCACGGCGTCAAGAACGTATTCGTCGCGGATGGCGCACCGTTCGTCAGTCAGGCCGACAAGAACCCTACCTGGACCATTCTGGCGCTCTCGCTTCGCACGTCGGAATACGTCGCGGACCAGATGAAGAAAGGGGCGCTCTGATGAGCATGAATCGCCGCGACGCGGCGAAAGCCCTGGCGGTGGCTCCCGTGGCGGCGGCGTTCCGCTGGGCACCCGAATCGGTGCGTGAGGCGGCCGCCCTGGCCCGGGAGGCGCTCGACCGGCAGGCGCCCTTCAAGCCGAAGTTCTTCACGGCGCACGAATGGCGGTCGGTGCGCGTGCTGGTGGACCTGATCATCCCCGCCGATGAGCAGTCAGGGAGCGCGACGCAGGCCGGCGTGCCGGAGTTCATCGACTTCATGTGCATCGACGACCAGAGCCTCCAGACTCCTGTGCGCGGCGGGCTCGCGTGGATGGACACCGCGTCGCACGAATCCTTCGGGAAGGCGTTCGTCGACGGCACGGCGGCCGATCAGACGGGTCTCCTCGACCGCATCGCGTGGCCCCGGAAGGCCAAGCCGGAGGACGCGCAGGGAGCGGCATTCTTCACGAGCTTCCGCGACCTCACGGCCTCCGGGTTCTACTCCAGCCGCATGGGTGTGCACGATCTCAAGTACATCGGCAACACGTTCGTGCCCGAGTGGAAGGGCTGCCCTCCTGAGGCGCTGGCCAAATTGGGAGTCCGCTACTCATGACCGGCCGCAGATTGGGGATCGGATTCATCGGCTCGGGATTCAACGCCCGCTTTCACATGCTCGGCTTCCAGGCGGTTCGTGACGCCGATATCCGCGGCGTTTGGAGCCCGAATGCGGGCCGAGCCGCCGAGGCCACGGCCTATGCGAAGAAGCTCGACGTCGGGGACGCGAAGCCCTACAAGTCGATCGCCGACATGGTGGCGGATCCCGCGATCGACGCACTCTGGCTCTGCGGCCCGAACCAGGCACGGATCGACAACGTCGAAGAAATCGTCCATGCGATGACGAGCGGAAAGGGCGAGCTGAAGGGGCTCGCCTGCGAGAAGCCGCTCGCGCGGAACGTGGCCGAGGCCGAGAAGGTCGTGGAGCTGGTGAAGAAGGCGAAGCTCAAGCACGGGTATCTCGAGAACCAGCGCTTCGCACCGCAGGTCGAGACCGGCAAGAATCTGATTTGGGCGCGCGGGGCGAAGCTCACCGGCCGGCCCTACCTGGCGCGGGCCGCGGAGGAGCACTCGGGACCGCACATGCCCTGGTTCTGGCAGGGCAAGCTCCAGGGCGGCGGCGTGCTCAACGACATGATGTGCCATTCGGCGCTCGTCGTCCGGCACCTGCTCACGGCCCCGGGTGCTCCCGCCTCTTCCGTGAAGCCCGTGCGGATCACCGGGCACATCGCGAGCCTCAAGTGGAGCCGGCCCGAATACACGAAGAAGCTGGCCGACACCATGGGGAAGGACGTCGACTACGCGAAGACACCGGCCGAGGACTTCGCGAGCGTGATGATCGAGTTCCAGGCCGCCGATGGGCACAAGGTGCTGGGCGAGGCGACCACCTCCTGGAGCTTCGTCGGCGCGGGCTTGCGTCTCTCGGCCGAGCTGCTCGGCCCCGAGTACTCGATGTCGTGGAACACGCTCGACTCCGGGCTCAAGCTTTTCTTCAGCCGGGAAGTGCAGGGAAAGAGCGGCGAAGACCTGGTCGAGAAGCAGAATGCCGAGATCGGGCAGATGCCGGTGGTGGCGAGTGAGGCGGCGGCGTACGGGTACGAGGCCGAGGATCGCCACTTCGTTCGGGTGTTTCTGGGGAAGGAAGAGCCCCTGCTGACGTTCGATGACGGGCTCGAAGTGGTGCAGATGCTGATGACGGCGTA
>DASUBP010000059.1:0-2785 GCA_035763205.1 Gemmatimonadales bacterium | reverse complement strand
CGCGCGTTCCAGCGCGTCGTAACCCGTCAGGACCCCGCCGAGATCGGCGATGTTCTCGCCTTCCGTCAGCTTGCCGTTGCCGTGAATCGTGTCCACCTGGAGATATCCGGAGAACTGCGCCACGATCTTGTCGGCTTCCTTGGTGAACGTCGCCGAGTCGGCGGGCTGCCACCAATCCCGCAGGTTGCCGCGCTCGTCGTAATGCCGGCCCTCGTCATCGAAGCCGTGCGTCAGCTCGTGCCCTGCCCAGCTGCCACCCAAGGAGCCGTAGTTCCCCGCGTCGTCGGCCTTCGCATCGAAGGTCTGCGGGGTCAACGCGCCGGCCGGGAAGACCATCTCGTTCTTGGACCCGTCGTAGTACGCATTGACGGTCGGGACCGTGATGCCCCACTCCGTGGTGTCCACCGGCTGCCCCGGCCGGTTCACGGTCCGATCCCATTCGAAGACGTTCGCGCGGGCGACATTCAGGGCGAACGAGCCCTCCTGCACGTCGAGCTTCGAATAGTCGCGCCACTTCTCGGGATAGCCGACCTTTTCTCCCATCAACGACAGCTTCTTCAGCGCTTCGGCACGCGTGGCCTCCGACATCCAGGTCAGGTGCAGTAACCGCTCCCGGAAGGCGGCGCGGATGTCGTCAATGACGGTCTTCGCCCGCCGCCGGGCCTCCGGCGAAAAAGTCTTCGCCACGTAGGCCTGCCCTAGCGCCTCCCCCAGATCACCGTCGGTTTCCCGCAGACAACGCTTCCATCGCGGCAGGAGAGCGCGCGCGCCCGAGAACCGTGAGGAGAATGCGAAGTTCTCCTGCACGAAGGGGGTCGAGAGCCAGCTCGCGACGCTGCCGATGGCGTGATAGCGCAAGTAGGCCCGCCAGGTGGAGAGCGGGACCGAATCGATGAGCCGGGAGAGCCGCTTGAAGTAGTCGGGCTCCCCCACGTTGAGGCGCTGCACCGGCGCCTGGATGCCGATGGCGGTGAAGTAACCCGGCCAATCGAGCCCCGGAGTCATGCCGGCCAGCTGCTCGGCCGTCGTGGAGTGATCGCTCGCGGCGGGATCCCGCAGCGCCACGCGCGTGAGGGAGGCCTTGGCCATTTCGGTCTCGAGCGCGAGCACTTCTGCGGCCTCGCTCCCGGCCTGCGGCGCATTTTCGCCGGCGAGCTCGAACAGCTTGGCGATGTGTCCCACGAACGCCTGCCGGGTCGAGTCCGCCGCCGATCCTGAGTCCGTGTAGTAGTCGCGGTCGGGCAGACCCAGGCCACCCTGGCTGAGGTCCACGATGTAGTGCGACGCGTCGTGAAGGTCGGCACTGGGGAAATAATAGAACCCGACGTTGGCGCCATGCTTCTGCAGGGCCGCGATCGCCGGGAGCAGCTGCGTGGGACTCTGGATGGAATCGATCGCCGCCAGCCAGGGTTTGATCGGCGTGATGCCGGCAGCGTCCGCCGCCGTCGAGTCCATGCACGTGGCGTAGTAGGTGCCGAGCTTCCGGGGAGTGCTCCCCGCCGGCGCCTTGCCGCGCTTCGCCATCGCGTCTTCCAGCACCGACCGCACCGCCAGCTCGTTGCGGTCCGACATGTCGCGCGCCACGCCCGACGAGGAGTACGCCGCGGGAATGGTGTCCTTCGCGATCCAGCCGCCATTCGCAAACGCGAAGAAATCCGTGCAGGCGTTCGCGTGGCGATTCATGAACGCCGTGTCGATCACCTTGAGCGGCGCGGTGACCTCGGGGAGCGGCGAACGGGCCTGCGCCTGAAGATTGCCGGCGGCGCTTGCAAACGCGAGCAGCGCGGCGCAACGGAACAACCGGATCATGGACACTCCGAGCGATTCGTGAATTGTGACGGCGGGGCGAGGTAGGCTAGCCCATCCCGACAACAGGTGTCAACCTTACACGGCCATGCCGCCCCTCCAGCGCGCGCTCCGTTCTTTCGATGCCACCATGATCGTGATCGGCTCGATGATCGGGTCGGGCATCTTCATCACCTCCGCCGAGTCGGCGCGCCTCGTCGGGGCCCCCGGGTGGCTCCTGGTGGCTTGGGGGCTGGCGGGGATCCTGACCATCACCGGCGCGCTCAGCTGCGCCGAGTTGGCGGCCGCCTTCCCCCGGGCGGGCGGACAGTACGTCTTCCTCCGAGATGCCTACGGCCCGGGGGTGGGGTTTCTCTTCGGCTGGGCCCTCTTCACCGTCATTCAGAGCGGCACCATCGCGGCGGTCGCCGTCGCGTTTGCGAGCTTTCTGGGTGTCCTTCTCCCCGGCATCTCCCCGGTTCGATTCCTCGTGCCGCCGATCGCTCTCGGCGGATCAGGGTTCGCCGTCAGCCTGTCCACGGAACAGCTCACGGCCCTCCTCTCCATCCTCCTGCTCACCTTCGCCAACGCCCGGGGGCTGAAGCAGGGCGTGCGGGTGCAGAACATCTCGACCGTGGCGAAGATCGCGGCACTCGCGGGACTGGTCGTCATCGGCCTGGCGTTTGGAGATCATGCGGCGGGTGCGGCCCGCACGTCGTCCTGGTGGAGTCCCGCCGCGAATGGCGCAGCCCAAGTGGGCACTTTCGCCCTCCTCATGCTCGTGGGCCGCGCGATGGTGGGGCCACTCTTCGCGCAATCGGCCTGGAATAACGTCACGTTCGCCGGGGCGGAGATCGAGAATCCCGGGCGCAACCTGCCTCGCGCCCTGCTGCTCGGCTGCGCCACCGTGGTGGGACTCTACCTCCTCGCCAACCTCGCGTACGTCACGGTCCTTCCCCTCGACGGCATTCGGCACGCGCCCAACAACCGGGTCGCCGTT
>DASUBP010000058.1:0-3705 GCA_035763205.1 Gemmatimonadales bacterium | reverse complement strand
ACGTCGGTCTACGACAACTACGTGGAAGCGCTCGAGACCGGGACGTTCGAGGCCCTCCAGGCCTACGCGCGCAACCTGTCCGAGCGCATCATTCCGCGAGGCGTTGAAACGCACGAAGTCGTCGGTATCGTGCTCCTCCTCCGCGACGTGCTGGCCCGCTCGCTCTTCGCCAAGTACCACGAAGACTTCACCAAGCTGAACCGGATTCTCGACGCGTACGAACCGGCCGCGAACCGGATCGCGAACACGGTGGCGGTCGGCTTCGTGCAAGAGCGCGAGCGCGTCATCCGGCAGCAACAGGAAGCGATCCGCGAGCTGTCCACGCCGGTCCTCCAGGTCAGGGAACGGCTCCTCATTCTCCCGATCATCGGCGTCATCGACCCGCAGCGCGCGCGCCAGCTGACGGAACAGCTGCTGCGCGCCATCCGGACCAACCGTGCGAAGGTCGTCGTCATCGACATCACGGGCGTCGCGGCGATGGATGCCAACGTGGCGAACAACCTGGTCCAGACCGTCGAGGCGGCCCGCCTGCTGGGCGCCACCGTCATCGTCACGGGCCTGTCGCCCGAGATCGCGCAGACGCTGGTCACCATCGGCGTCGACCTCTCCGAGATGGCCACGGTGGGTGACCTGCAAGGCGGCATTGAAGAAGCCGAACGGCTCATCGGTTACAAGGTGCTCCCGTTGTCGGAGACGTCGGCCGCGTCCTGACCTGAGCCGAAAGAAAAGGACCTGTGGAAGTCCCAATTCTGAAGCAGGGCACCTATCTGATCGCGTCGATCCAGTCCGCGCTGACCGACGCCGATCTGTCGCAGCTGCGTGAGGCGCTGGTGGCGCGCGTGGGAAAATTCCGCGCCCGCGGCGTCATCGTGGACGTGACGGCGCTCGACGTCATGGACTCGTTCGCCGTCCGGACGCTGCGCGACATCACGCACATGGCGCGGCTCCGCGGCGCGGAAACGGTCATCGTCGGCATTCAGCCCGAAGTCGCCTTTGCGATGGTCCAGCTGGGGCTCACGCTCAAAGGCGTCTCGACCGCGCTCGACCTCGAGGAGGGCCTGGCATTCCTGGATGCCAAGGCCCGGGAGCGTATCGACCGTGCCTGACGCCGTCATCTGCCCCATTCAGGCCGACGTCGACGTCGTTCAAACCCGCCAGCAGGGACGGAACATCGCCGCCGAGGCGGGATTCTCCGCCGGGGATCAGACCGTGATCGCCGCGGCGATCTCCGAGATCGCCCGCAACATCCTCATGTACGCCAAGCGGGGCGAGATCGAGCTTCGCGCCGTCTCCTTCGCGGACCGAACCGGGATCGTCATCATTGCCCGTGACAACGGCCCCGGCATCCGGGATATCCCTCGTGCCATGCAGGACGGGTACTCGACCTCCGGCGGTCTGGGACTCGGCCTTCCCGGCGCCAAGCGCCTCATGGACGAGTTCGAGGTGGTCTCCAGCAACGGCAACGGGACCACCGTAACCATGAAGAAGTGGCGTGAGGTCCGCGCGTAACGGATGGCCGCCGGCCCACTCCTCGAATGGGGCGTCGCCGCGCGGCCGCTCCCCGGAGAGCACGAGTCCGGGGACCACTTCCTCGTCAAGACCTTCCCCGAAGGCGCGGCCATCGCCGTGGTTGATGGTCTGGGGCACGGAGCCGAAGCCGCCGCGGCCGCCCGACGGGCCGTCGCCGCCGTCGAGGCCGCCGTTCGGGACCCACTCCTCACGCTCTTCCGGCGCTGCCACGACGCGCTCGTGGGGAGCCGTGGTGTGGTGATGAGCGTCGCGTCGATCGACAACCGCACGTCCCGTATGAGTTGGGCGGGGGTCGGAAACGTGGATGCCTGGCTGCTGCGCCCCCACGCTCAAGATGGGAAGGCGCGCACCAGTCTCGTGACGCGGGGCGGCGTTCTGGGCCGGGAAGTCCCGCCCCTCACCCCCATCAGTCTTCCCCTCGATCCCGGAGACCTCCTGGTGTTCGCCACGGATGGCATCCGCGAAGGATTCATCGAAGGGATGTCCCTCGAGGACGCTCCCCAGCGGGCGGCCTCCCGGATCATGGCGACCCACGGCAAGGGGACCGATGACGCTCTGGTCCTCGTGGCCAAGTACCTGGGGAGCGCGTGAGCAGGCCCATGCCAACCGCCACCAAGGCTCCTCCGCTCCCGGGGCTCTCCGAGTCTCCCTCGGCCATTCGCGTCCTGGGAGTGGGGCTCGACGGCGCGCTGATGCACACCATCCGGCCCTGGGCGGCCGAGTTGCAGGCACATATCGAATTCGTCGCCGATCTGCCGCAGGCGGTCCGCCGGCTGGCCGCGGGCCGCTGGGATGTCGTGCTGACCGTGCTCGGCGAACACCCCGACGAGGATCTGCACTGGTGGGCGAACGCCCTCCGCGGGCGCACCGGGGCGCCGCGCCTCATCGCGTTCGCGAACCGGCCCTCCATGGGTCTGGCACTGCGCGCGGAGCAGCTGGGCACCCATGACCTGCTCGCCCTGCCGGTGCGCCGCGAGGAGCTCATGCGGTCCCTGCGCCGGGTGGGGCGGGGCACGTCGGAGATCGCCGTCCCTCTCGAATCGACGGCGAACGAGGACCTCGGACGGTACGCGCTCGTGGGGCAGAGCCCCGCGATGCTCGACGTCTACAAGCTCATCGCGCGGGTCGCGCCCAGCACGGCCACCGTCCTCATCCAGGGGGAATCCGGGACGGGGAAGGAAGTCGTGGCGCGGGCGATCCACGCCAATGGTCCGAAGGCTTCCGGTCCCTTCGTGGCCCTGAACTGCGCCGCGATCCCGGAGAACCTCCTCGAGAGCGAGCTCTTCGGTCACGAGAAGGGCGCGTTTTCGGGCGCGGTGACCAGGAAGATCGGCCGCTTCGAGCTCGCCAGAGGCGGGACCCTGTTCCTGGACGAGATCGCGGACATGAGCTTGCCGCTCCAGGCCAAGATTCTCCGCGCCGTGCAGGAGCGGGAAATCGAGCGGGTCGGCGGCGGCGATCCCATTCCGATCGACGTCCGTCTCATCGCCGCGTCGAACCGTGAGCTGCGGGATGCCATTCAGCAGGGCCGCTTCCGCGAAGACCTGTACTACCGCCTGGCGGTGGTCATCGTCCGCCTCCCCCGTCTCTCGGAACGCGGCTCCGACCTCGCGCTCCTGGCCGCCTACTTTGCGCGTCAGTTCGCCTCGCAGTACGGCAAGCACATCACGGGCTTCTCGGACCGCACGCTCGAGCTGCTCACGGCGCACCGCTGGGTCGGGAATGTCCGCGAGCTGCGGAACGCCATCGAGCAGGCGGTGATCGTCGCCGACGGCGGGACCATTCTGGTCGAGCACCTGCCTGACGAGATCCGCGGGCACGAGGGCTCGCTCGCGGGTACGGTGTCGGGTGAGCTCGCGACCCTGGCGGAGGCCGAGGCGCGGCACATCGCGCGCGTCCTCGCGCACACGGGAGGGCAGATCGGCGCCGCCGCCACCATCCTCGGGATTCACCGGAACACGTTGACCCGCAAGATCCGCGAGTACGGGTTGTGACCGCTCCCAAGAGCTCCCGCGAGGGCATGGCGTCTCTGCGGGTGGAGCGTGCGCTTCGCCTGCTCCCCGATCTCGAGGCCCTGACGCCCCTCCGCGCCCTGCTGGTGGCGACGAGCCGGGCCGACGCGGGAGCCCAATGGGCCAGCTCCGGTCCGTACCTGACCCTGGGCAAGCGGGCGGT
>DASUBP010000057.1:0-4256 GCA_035763205.1 Gemmatimonadales bacterium | reverse complement strand
CTCGTGGCTGGACCACTGGGGACGTTCCCCGATCGCGATGGCTAGCGCGGTGGCCCAGCGACGCTCCTGCTCGGTCAGGCTGGGAGCGAGTTCGATCCTGGGTTCCGGCTGCCATTCGACCACCCCGTACACCTTGCTGCGGAAGGTGACCAGCCGTTGCGCCGTGCGGGGAACGGTGACGTCCCATGGTGGCAGGCCCCGGCCGTGCTCGGTGAGCCATGTGCGGCTGGCGGGGTGCAGGTCGGCGAGTTCGGAGGCGGCGAGCACCATGATGTGGATGAGCGTCCGCAGCGTTGTGTCATCGGTGCTCAGCGTTGTTCTGGCGGTGCGAGGACCGAACCATTCCTGGTGGGTCTCCACGAAGGCTCGCAGTGCCGCGGTGCCCTCCAGCTGAGGATCGCGGTGGACAATCTCTGCCAGCTCCGCCAGATAGGCAGCGTATTGTGCCTGGTCCAGCGGGAGGGCTGAGCGGTCAGCCATGGTGCTCGCCGCCCTTTCCCGCTAGCGGGACAATCTCGCGGAACAGGATCAGCTCCGCGCCGACCATGTCCATGTGGATGAGCCGGGTGAGCCGGCCGCCGTCTTCCTCTTCCTGGCCAATGTGCAGATGGGCCATCTGCACCGGATGGACGGCTACGGCTTCGATGTGGTCGCTAGGGCATTGCCAGCTCACCGCCTTGTCGCGGATGCCGGCGATGGTGATGACCTGGTCAGGTGCCATCGGCTGCGAGCATTTGGGGCAGGTCGGCATGGTTTACTCCTCAGGCTGGGCAGTGGGCGGGAGCGCAGCGCGAGCCTGAGCGAGCGCCTCGCGGAGCGCGCCCGCCGACAGGATGAGGCTGCGGCGCGCGGCTTCCTCGTCGGCCCGGTCGCCGTGGCGCCGGACGAACGCCTCGATCTCGCTCAGCAGGGCCCGTTCGCACACGCCGGCGATGTCCGCCCCGGAAAAACCGGGGGTCTCCTCGGCGAGGGCACGGACGTCGACGTCCGGTGCGAGGCGGACCTGCCGCAGGTGGACCCGGAAGATTTCTTCCCGCTGCCCGGTGCCGGGCAGCGGGAAGTGCACCACGAACCCGAACCGCCCGGGGCGAAGCGCGACGGGGTCTACCAGGTCGGGGCGGTTCGTGGCGCCGATCACGATTACGTCGCCGAGCCCGATCGTCTTGTCAAGCTCGGCGAAGAACTGCCGGGCGAGCCGCTCGGCGAAACCGCTGTCGGTGTCCCTCAGCGCGCGGCGCGCCGGGGCGAACGTCTGCAGGTCATCGAAGAACAGGATGCACGGCGCGGACTGCTTGGCCTTCTTGAAGACCGTCCGCAGCGCCTTCTCCGACTCGCCTACCCATTTCGAGAACAGGTACGCGGCATCGACGCTGATCAGCCGCATGCCCGTCTCGGCGGCGAGCGCCGTGACGGTGAGGGACTTACCGGTGCCGGAGGGGCCTTCGAACAGGAAGCCCGTGGGCGGCTTG
The DNA here is from genome assembly GCA_035763205.1 of Gemmatimonadales bacterium. Taxonomy (GTDB): domain Bacteria; phylum Gemmatimonadota; class Gemmatimonadetes; order Gemmatimonadales; family GWC2-71-9; genus 40CM-2-70-7. The sequence goes on along the minus strand of DASUBP010000057.1, from coordinate 2,787 downwards.
ATCCCGGCCTGGGCGAATAGCCCGGGATGCTGATGAGGCAGTTCCAGGGCAGACAGCAGGGTCTGCCGCACATCCCGCAGGCCGCCGATCTGCTCCCAGCGGACGTTCGGCCGTTCGAGAGCCAGCTCACGGGTCGCTGTGGGCTCGATCGTCTTGAGTGCCTCGTGGAAATGCTGGGCATCGATCTTGGTCTGCTCGGCGGCCAGTTCGGGGTCCGCTGCGGTGTCGGATTGCGTTCCCGCGGCGGTGAGGCAGTCGCGCAGCGCGAGCATGCCCGCTTCCTTGCACAGCACCTCCAGGTCGGCGCCGACATAGCCCGCGGTGACCTCGGCGAGCGCTTCCAGATCGACGTCGTCGGCAAGGGGCATGCCGCGGGAATGGATCTTCAGGATGCGCAGCCGCCCGGGGCGGGTTGGCACGTTCATCGTGATCTCGCGGTCGAACCTTCCCGGGCGCCGCAGCGCGGGATCTACCGCCTCGGGCAGGTTCGTCGCGCCGATGACCACCACCTGGCCCCGGGGAACCAGGCCGTCCATGAGCGCGAGCAGCTGGGCGACGACGCGTTTCTCCACCTCTCCGGAGACATCCTGCCTCCGGGGCGCTATCGCGTCGATTTCGTCGAGGAAAACAACCGCCGGGGCACGCCGCTGCGCCTCTTCGAAGATTTCCCGCAGCCGTGCCTCGCTTTCCCCGTAGAACTTGTGAATGATCTCCGGGCCGTTGACGTGTATGAAGTGGGCCTTGACCTCGCTCGCCACAGCGCGCGCGATCAGCGTCTTGCCCGACCCGGGCGGACCATACAACAGCACCCCTTTGGGTGGCTCGATCTTCAGCCGGGCGAATAGCGACGGGTATTTCAGCGGCAGTTCCACGAGCTCACGGACGCGCAGCAGCTCCTCGTCCAGGCCACCGATGTCCTCGTATTTGACACGGAGCGACGGGCTTTCGACGAGCGGGGTCGCGGGCTCCTTCTTGAGGCGGACGTCGGTGTACGGCCCGGCCACCACGACCGCTTCCGGCTCGGTGCCGCGCACGATGAACATGTGCCCGCGCTTGGAGAACGCCGTGACCTTGAGCCGGTCGCCGTACATGACCGCGCGTCCCGACATCCACTCCCGGATGTCGGCGATCTCCCGCGGCCCGAAGGATCCTCCATCCAGTGATTCCACCAGCACCGTTCTGGCCGGCTCCGCCTGCGGCGCGGAAACATCCACACGCTCACCGACCACGGCGCGGGCATTCTCCCGGACCATCCCGTCCATCAGGATCTGATGCGTGCCGTGCAGGTGAGGCGGCAGCGCGTGCGCGATCGCGGCGGTGCGGCGCTCTCCCGCGATCACTACCACGTCGCCGGGACGCGCGCCGATACGGGCGAGATCGTACGGGTCGGCGCGAATGACGCCCCGGTCCACGTCATCCAGGGGCGCTTCGGCGACACGCAGCAGCAGGCTAGAGCCCCCGGCCGGATGCTCCGTCGCGCTCGCTTGGGCGGCGATGGGACCCGGGGCTGCCGTCACCGGGTCGGCCGGACCGTGCGGGTGCGGCTGGCTGCGCACCTCTTTCTCGTCCGCGGAGTCCCTCTGCCGCGGACCGTGCTGTCGCTCGTCGCCTGGCACTGTGCCGCCATCCTCGCGGTGGGTGGTGTCCCGCTCGCCGGTGGAGCGCCCGGCGAAAACCCATGGATATGGCCGGGGGGGAGGAGGCGTCCCCGTACGACGACCCCTCCCCCCGCTACCGAGCGGTGGAAGGATCAGGTCCCCGTCACCTCGTCTCGGCCGGAATCGCCGTCGGACGGGTCAGCGCCTCGACGAGTTCCTTGGCGCGCTGCGGCTCGTTCACCCACAGCTTGTAGAAGTCGAACGGGCATTCGGCCTTGCCGTCCGGCGGCAGCGCCGTGTACCCGCGGTGCAGGGTGTTGAACAGGTGGTTCTCCGCCGTCCAGTTCTTGCGCGCGTCCCGGATGCCTGGTACAGACAGCAGAGCGTAGGTGATCTCGTCCGGCGCCGTCCCGCATTCGGCGAGGACGCTCCCGTCGAAGTCGACGATCATCGAGTGGCCGAAGTAGGAGTACACCAGGTCGCGGCCGGCCATGTTCGCCACCGCCACGTAGGTGAGGTTCTCCCAGGCCCGGCACTGCTGGACGATGCTCTGCTGGTCCTTGGACGGGTACATGTAGCCCTGGCAGCGCACCACCAGTTCGGCGCCCTTCATCACGGTGTCGCGGAAGATCTCCGGATGGTTGCCCTCGTAGCAGATGACGAGGCCGACCTGCAGGCCCTTGGGACCTTCGCCCACAGTCGTGGTGTCTCCGGGATACCAGGGCTCCATCGGCACCCATGGCAGCACCTTGTGGTGGTTGAGGACTACCTCGCCCTTGTCGTTGATCAGCAGCAGGCTGTTCCATGGATTTCCGGCGGGATTCTCTTCACCGGTGAGCGAGAAGATCCCCCACACCTTGTTGTCCACGCATGCCTTGGAGAAGATCTCGACCTCCGGGCCGTCGGCCGTGGTGGTCAGGTCGCGCCACTTGGTCGGGTGGAAGCCCTGGGTCGAGTATTCGGGGAAGATGATCAGGTCCAGGCCGGGGAATCCGTGCTTGGTTCCCCACACCATGCGGGAGATCCGCTGGCAGTTCTCCAGAACTTCCTGCTTGCTCTCGCACACCGGGACCTCGTAGTTGACGACGGCCACGCCCACCGTGTCGGGCGAGGATGAAATGGTTCCCATTGGCATCGCGAAGTGCCTCCTTTGCGCGAAGGGAACGGTGATGTTCGCGTCGGTGCACTC
>DASUBP010000056.1:0-5495 GCA_035763205.1 Gemmatimonadales bacterium | reverse complement strand
CCGGCGCGCTCTTTGGCCCGCGCGATCAATTCCTTCATCACGGAACGCTGCTTCGTAAACGTGTCGTCCACCACCTGCAGGGTGGGAATGGTGCCCGGGGAGAGGGACAGCGTTGCGGAATCGAACTGGCTGAACCCCGATTCGTGCACCCCCGAGCTTCCCCGGCCGGGCGCCGGATGGGAGAGATGCGAGAAGAATCGGGCATACTTCGCGGCCCGGCGGCTGGCGACGTGATAGAAAGGAATGAAAGAGAGCAGCGCGTCGTAGTGGAACTCGCCGCAACAGAGGACTTTCGGGTACTTGGCTCGAAGGTCCGACACCAGGCGCTTGAGTCCTTCATTCATGTCCGCCTGGGGCGTGTTGATCCATCCGCCGGTGATGTCCAGGAAGTAGGCTTCGACGCCATAGCGGTCGATGCAGTCGGCGATCCGGGCTTCGAGCCAGTTTCTCCAGGAGTCGACGCCCAGATTCATGTAGGAGATGTTGCCGTCCTGGTGCCGGTCTCCGTCCCAGTCCACCCAGTTCTCGTCGAACGCGTCGCCGTCGATACGCTCGGCGCGGGCGTCGGCGAACTTTGCCCACTCGGGGTGTTTCCGGTTCGCACAGTTCGCGCCGAACATCGGCATGAACCGGAACCCCTGGGCCTGGCCTCCTTTGATCAGCGCCTTGAGGCCCGCCTCCCCTCCCATCCGGTCATCGGCCTGATAGAGGGGGTAGTTCCAGTAGTACCGGCCATCCCACGCGGGCAGAAATACCAGCACCCGGTTGGGCGGGATTTCGCCCGCTACCCAATTGAGGATTTCCCTCATTTTCGCGAAGTCGTTGAAGAGGAAGCCGGTATAGTGAGCGCCGTGGAGCGTGAGGACGAGCGCAACGTCCTTGAGCCAGGCGGGTGCGTCCGGGCGAGTGTCGATGGACGGGATCTGGTACGCCTTCTCGACGTGGGCATAGTGCTCGGCCACGGCGTCATCGAGCGAGACATCCCGCGATAGGCGCCAGGTCGGCACCGTCACCGAAGTCTGGTTGAGCCACCCTTCGGTTTCGAACACGGCTTCCACTCGGTACGAGGACTCGCCGGGCTGGAAGAAGAGCCTCTTGGCCCGGACCTTGTCGTCGAGGGACGAGAACGCCCAGCATGACCCGTTTTCCTTCACGATCGCCGCGAATGGCGTGCTCATGCTGTCCGCGGTGTTCCCGCCGAAGAGATCTCCGGCGCCGAACGGATAGCCGATCAGGACTTCGTCGTCATGCGGGTCGTAGGGAGTGTTCCCGCCTCCGGAGATCTTCCCGCGGGGGACTCCGCGCACGATGGCCGTGACCGCCTTGATGGGCCGATCGAAGTCGACGGTGACGTCCCATTCGATGCTGTTGTCTCGATTCTCCCTGATCCTCGCCACCAAGTGCCCCGCCGCGCGCTCCTGCCCGCCGGCCCAGACGAACCCCGTGCAGGTGAGCGTGACGGCATGATCACCGGCGGGCTCGACCACCGTCCGGCCCAGGTCCAGGCCGTAGATGTTCTCTCGCGAGAAGACCAGAAAGCCGAACCGCAGCCCTGCGAACGAGACCGAGGGCTCAGGAAAGTCGAACGAGAGCTTCTCGAAGGCCCGGCCCTTCGGGGGGACGAAGACTTCGCTCGTCGAAGTGAGGGGGATCATTTGGGGCGGGGGCCTCGTCGGGAGCCGTGAGCCGGGAGCTGTCGACTCCGCGCCCAGAACGGGTGCCGTACTCGCCGCCACGCTCACCGCCTTCAGCCAATCCCTGCGGGTCAGGTCGCTCATTTGGACAGAGCTATGTAGAATTGGCCTCGTGAGCAATCCCCCGAGTCACCCGCGCCGGCGCGAGGTTCCCAAGGACCTCGGGTTCGGATCGGTCGTATCTGACGAGAGCCGCCTTCGGCTCCTGAACCGCGACGGCTCGTTCAACGTGCGACGCACCGGGCTCAAGTACTTCGAGTCCATGAGCCTGTACCACACCCTGCTCACTATCTCCTGGCCCAAGCTCCTGTCCCTCATCTCGGCGTTCTACATCGCCGTGAACCTGTTCTTCGGGGCCCTCTTCTGGTCCCTCGGCCCCACGGCCTTGAATGGGACCTCGGCGGCCATGCCGGAAGGGTCGTACCTCCGTGCCTTCTTCTTTAGTGTCCAGACCTTCGGCACCATCGGGTACGGCCAGGTCGGACCCGTGGGCCTTGTGCCCAACTTGCTGGTCACACTCGAGTCTTTGTGCGGCCTGATGGCCCTCGCGCTGATCACGGGGATTCTGTTCGCCCGGTTCTCCCGTCCCACGGCCGCGATCATGTTTTCGAACAAGGCGTTGATCGCCCCGTTCGGCGAGGTCAAGGCCTTCGAGTTCCGGATCACCAACCGGCGGACCAACCAGCTGATCGATCTCCACGCCCGGGTGCTGTTCAGCCGGATGCGGCACCGCGAAGGCCGAGCCATCCGCGACTACGCCGAGCTCACGCTGGAGCGTGCGAGCGTGGTGTTCTTCCCCCTGGCGTGGACCGTGGTGCACGTGATCGACGAGAACAGCCCGCTGAATGGCTCGTCTGCCGAACAGCTGGCCGCCGAGGAAGCGGAGTTCCTGGTGTTGCTCGAGGGGACCGACGAGACGTTTGCCCAGCGGGTGCATGCCCGGACGTCGTACAAGCCCACAGAGATCGTCTGGAATGCCCGTTTCGTGGATATGTTCGACCGGAAAGGACTGGAGGATGGGTTGTCGATCGATATCGGCAGACTGCATGATTTTCAGACAGTGTAAGACCTCTGGATGGCGTCCTCCCAACACCACCTGTTGCAAAAACACCACGGTTTTCCAAGGCTGAAACCCCCAGTTTCACCATCTTTAAATTTGCTTCAGAAAAACTGTCACCGAGGTCTTGTGACCTGTCTCACAATCCAGTGAGGTACGTGGCCTGCGATACGCACATGTCGTCAGCCCACCCCCAATCTGGAGTGTTGTATGAGGTCCACGCGCCTTTTGTTGACCGCAGCCTTGGTGTTCGTCTTCGCCAGCTGCACCGAACAGGGCCCGCTCGGCGTCACGGCCGATCAGCCGGCCTCGGGTGCAGCCACCAAGGTCGCGGCCGGTCCGCAGCACGACCTGCTCGGTGGCCTGCTGCAGTCGGTCGGACTGCTCAAGTGCAAGCCGCTCGCTCCGGCGACAACCACCGCGACCATCGGACCGCTCGGCGGATCGCTGAAGGTCGGCCCGCACACGTTCACGGTGCCCGCGGGCGCCCTGTCGCAGAACGTGACGATCACGGCGTCGCTCTCGGCTGACACCATCAACGCGATCACCTTCAAGCCGGAAGGCCTGCGCTTCGCCAAGTCGGCGTCGTTGACCATGAGCTACGCGAACTGCAACCTGGTCGGCATTCTCCTGCCGAAGCAGATCGCGTACACGAGCGACAACTACACGATTCTGTCGCTGCTGGCCTCGGTCGACAACATCCTCACCCAGAAGGTGACGGGCCAGGTCTGGCACTTCTCTCACTACGCGATGGCGTGGTAAGAACATGATCGGGGTCGTGCGCCCGGCTGGTGATTTGCTGCTCGAAGCACGGGGGCGGGAGCGGGCGGGGTGCATCCCCGAGGCAGTCAGCGCGTACGAAACGGCGATCACAGCCGCCGAAAAGGCCGGCGATACCAAGGTGCTGGCCGAGGCGCTGCGGCGGCTGGCGGTGGTACGGCACAACCAGGGGGACTCCGGCACCGGCCGCGACTTGGTCGGGAGGAGTCACAACGTGGCACGGGCCAACGGCGACGCACTGCTCGCCGCGGAGGCGCTCAACACGCTGGGGGGGATTGAGCTGCAGTCGGGCGCCCTCGAAGCGGCCCGCGCCGCCCTGAATCAGGCGCTCGAGGAAGGCGGACAGTTCCAGGCCCTCCGGGCTCGGGTGCAGCAGCACCTCGGCATCATCTCGAACATCCAGGGGGACTTGGAGGCGGCGCTCAGCCACTACGAGTTCTCGCTCGAATCCTACCAAGGCGCGAACGACGAGCATGGCTGCGCCATTGCTTACCACAATCTTGGAATGATCAGCGCGGACCGGGATCTCCTTCCGGATGCCGACCGGTACTTCACCCAGAGCCTCGAGATCGCGCAACGCGCGGGGGATGTGAGCCTGCAGGGGCTCTGCCTCGTGAACCACGCGGACGTGGATCTCCAGCGCCAGATGTTCGAGGAAGCGCGCCACAAGGCCGAGGCGGCGCTGGCGCTTTTCGACCAGCTCGGGGACCGTGGCTCCAAGTCCACCGCCTACCGCGTCATCGGGATGGTCTACCGGGAGACCGGCAAGGCTCCTCTCGCGGAGTCGCGGCTCAAGTCGTCCATCGAGCTCGCCGCCGGAGTCGGTTATGTGTTGTCCGAGGCGGAGTCCACCCGTGAGCTGGCGATCCTCTACCAGGGGATGGGGCGGAATCAGGAAGCCCTGACGCTCCTGAACCGGTCGTACGGGTTGTTCCAGCGCCTGGACGCCCGGGTCGATCTGGTCAACGTCGGCGGCAAGGTCGCCGACCTCGAAGGCACCTATCTCGTCGTGGTCCGGAACTGGGGCCAGTCGATCGAATCCACGGACACCTACACGTACGGCCACTGCGAGCGGGTGGCGAACTACGCGGCCGCCGTGGCCCGGCACGCCGGGCTCGACGACGTCGCTCGCACCACCATTCGCCTGGGCGCCTACCTCCACGACGTGGGGAAGGTGAAGGTCCCGCACGAGATCCTGAACAAGCCGGGACCGCTCACCCGGGACGAATTCGAGGTGGTCCAGATGCACCCCGTGTGGGGTGTGGAGCTCCTGGCCTCCGTGGAATTCCCGTGGGACCTGAAGCCGATCATTCGCTGGCATCACGAGCGTTACGATGGGACCGGTTACCCGGACCACTTGAAGGGGGACGAGTTTCCGCTGTCGGCCCAGGTCGTGGGAATCGTGGATGTGTACGACGCCCTGACCACCGACCGCCCTTACCGTCCCGGGATGTCCCACGAGACGGCGCTGGCCGAGATCACGAAATGCCGCCACTGGTGGTCGACGCAGGTGTTCGACGCCTTCCTCGCGGCGCTGCCTGAAATCAAGGAAGCCGCGAAAAAAAACTTTGAGTTGATCGCCGCCGTCGCGTAATCGACGTTTCGCCCGCCATAGAATCGTCGCAGCACCCCTCCGGCTAGGATGCGTTCATCTCCAGCCGGCACGGGACCGTGGCCATCGCCTGTTTCATCCGCTACGAAATCGACCCCTTTCAGCTCGACGCCTTCGCCCAGTACGCCACGATCTGGCTCACGGCCATTCCCCGTCTCGGCGGCAACCTCCTGGGCTACTTCCTGCCCCACGAGGGCACGAACAACGTGGCCTGGGGCATCGTCGCCTTCGATTCGTTGGCGCTCTATGAGGCCTACCGCACCCGGGTCAAAGCGGATCCTGAGGCCCGCGCCAATTTCGCGTTTGCGCACGACCGACGGCTGATTCTGCGCGAGGAACGGACATTCCTTCG
>DASUBP010000055.1:0-3335 GCA_035763205.1 Gemmatimonadales bacterium | reverse complement strand
GGACCGAGCAGCCCCGCCTGACGGGCCTGATCGATCGCCCCTTGTATGCGGCGGATGGCGAGTGGGTACTCGCCCCGGATGTAGACGTAGCCCTGCTCCGCGCCCACCGCATACCCGGCGATCGTGATGGCCTCGACGATCGCGAACGGATCCTCTTCCATCAGAACCCGGTCCTTGAAGGTGCCCGGCTCCGACTCGTCCGCGTTGCAGATCACGTAGTGCGGTCGGGCCCCCTGCTTGGCGACTGCGTCCCACTTCCGGCCGGTCGGAAACGCCGCGCCGCCGCGCCCCATGAGCTTGGAGGCGGTCATCTCGTTGATCACGCCCTCGGGCTTGAGCTCGAACGCTTTCGCCAGCGCCCGGTACCCGCCGGCCCCCTGATACGCCCGAAGACTGGCAGGATCCACGACCCCTACACGGGCGAGCAGAGCGAGACCGGGCGTTCCCTTCTGGGAAAGCCTGGCACGCAGTTCATCGGGGATCACCCCCCGGAGCGCGGCCACCGCGGCGGTAGGAGTCACGTTCCCGAGGAGTCGCTCGATCGGCTTTTCGTCCGCGACGGTCAGCAAGGCCGCCGGAGCCTGATCGCACAGTCCCAGACAGGGACTCTTGAGCCAGCCGTGCTCGCCGGGGTCCATGGCCTCGGACGTCTCTCCATGACCGGCGTCGGTCACCGGCGCGCCGACGTCATGCTCCAGCCGCTCGCAGATCCCATTCGCGCCCCGCATGCGGCAGGCGATGTCGTCGCAGACATGGAGCACACGCGGTGGACGCGGATGCGTCGGCAGGAGCGCGTAGAACGTCACCACACCCCAGATCTCGGCCAGCGGCACGGTCAGGCGCGCACTCAGGTAATTGAGAGCACCTTCGGAGAGCCAACCGGTTCGGGATTGAACTGCGTGCAGAGCGGGCAGCAGCAGGTGGCGGCGGGCACGGGCCTCATGCCCCCCGACGGCCAGGTGACCGTCGCGGCCCGCCACGCGCTCTCCACCATCCCACCCGGAAGACGGCGGGCCCAAGACGCCGTCGACGGCAGCCCGCTCTGCTTCGGTCGGCGTGGCATCGCGGAGGTGAAGATCCACTGGACCTCAGCGGCTCGCGACGGCTGCCGCCGTCGCGGCGGGCGTCACACGCACCGCGCAGGCCTTGAACTCGGCGGTTCCCGACCGTGGATCGGTCGCGTCGATGGTGAGCAGGTTCACGCGCACGTCATCCTGGTTATGCAAGGTCATGAAGACCAATCCCGGGCGGAGTCCGGGTTCGACGTGCACGGGGGCCGTCACGCTCCCGCGCCGCGAAGCCACCGTCACCGAATCTCCCTCGGCGAGCCCCATCTCCGCCGCGTCCTCGGGAGACATGTCGAGCGCCTCCGGCCGGCGCAGGGGGGAAGCGTACCCCATGGTCTGCACCCCGGTGTTGTACGAATCGAGGCGACGTCCCGTGGTCAGGACGAACGGATACTCGGCGTCGGGCGCCTCGACCGGCGGCTCGTGCTCCACCACCGAGAAGGGCGCCGCGGGCCCCCCACGCGGCTCGGCCCACAGACGCTCGTGCAGGAAAAGCGAGCCCGGATGGGATTCGTCCGGACAGGGCCACTGGATGCCCCCCAGCGCCTCGAGTCGCTCGTAACTCATCCCGCCGAACATCTCGGGCGCGAGCGTCCGCACTTCTTCCCACACCGATTTCGCGGTGGGCTCACCCCAATCGTGCCCCATCCGCTTCGCGATCTGCGCCAGGATCCACAGCTCGTCACGGGCATCACCCGGCGGCGCCAGCGCCGGCCGCACGCGCTGCACCCGGCGCTCGCTGTTAGTGACGGTCCCTTCCCCTTCGCACCACGTCGCGACCGCGGGGAGCACCACATCGGCCATCTCCGCCGTCCTGGTCAGGAAGATGTCCTGCACCACGAGGTGATCGAGTCCGTCGAGCAGGCGTTGCGTGCGGTGCTGGTCGGCTTCCGACTGGGCCGGGTTCTCACCGATGACGTAGAGCCCGGTGAGATCACCATGGTCCATCGCCTCGAACATCTGCGTGATGGTCCACCCGTGATCAGGCTGCAGCGTTACGCTCCAGGCCTTCTCGAACCGTGCCCGGATGGCGGCGTCCCGGATCTCCTGGAACCCCACGAGCTTGTTGGGGATGGCACCCATGTCCCCGCCACCCTGCACGTTGTTCTGACCGCGAAGCGGGCTCACCCCCGAACCGTACCGGCCCACGTGTCCGGTGAGCAGGGACAGATTGATGAGCGCGAGCACGTTGTCCACCGCATTGTGGTGCTCGGTGATCCCCAGCGTCCAGCAGATGACCGCGCGCTTGGCCCGCCCGTACGCCAGCGCCGCTTCTTCGATGGCCGCAGCGGGGACGCCGGTGAGCCGCTCGGCCCGGTCGAGCGTGTACGCCTCGACGCACTTCCGGTATTCCTCGAATCCCGTGGTCGCATTCTTGATGAACTGTTCGTCGGCGAGACCGGCGTGAATGATGACGCGTGCCATCGCATTGGCGAGCGCGATATCCGAACCCACGTGGAGGCCCAGCCAGCGGTCCGCCCATTGGGCGGACGTCGTCCGCCGCGGGTCCACGGCATAGAGCCGGGCCCCCCGGTGCACCGCCTTGAGCACGTGATGGAAGAAGATCGGGTGGTTCTCCCGGGCATTGGCACCCCAGAGGAACAGGACCTCGGTTTCTTCCACCTCCCGGTACGAAGTGGTTCCCCCACCCGCACCGAACACCGTCGCCAGACCGACGACGCTAGGAGCGTGTCACGTTCGGTTGCAGCTGTCGACGTTGTGCGTTCCGAAGGCCACCCGCGCCAGTTTCCCGGCGAGGAAATTCATCTCGTTGGTGGACTTGGAACAGCTGAAGATGCCCAGCCGGTTGGGTCCGGGTTTCAGATTCCGCCGGAATCCCTCGGCCGCCCGGTCGAGTGCCTCGGCCCACGTGGCGGGACGCAATGTCCCCCCGTCGCGCACCAGCGGCTCCGTCAGCCGGACATACCCGTGGGCGTTCTTCGGTTGCACCATAGAGACTCGCCTCTCTCATAGAGAGTTGGTCGTATGGACTAACCTAGAGGAAGCTGGGGCGGAGGTCTAGACTCGTGAGAGGGTCGCGTCCCCGCCGCGAATGGCGACCAGCAGCGCGGGAACGGCATACAGGGTGATCGGCGTCGACAAGGCGAGGCCCCCGATCACGGTAAGGGCCAACGGCCGCTGCAACTCGCTCCCCGCCCCGAGGCCGAGGGCCAGCGGCAGCAGACCGAAGAGGGTGCAGAGCGTCGTCATCAGAATGGGACGCAATCGCACGCGCGCGGCATCCCGGAGAGCGGCCTCCAGATTCAG
>DASUBP010000054.1:0-6342 GCA_035763205.1 Gemmatimonadales bacterium | reverse complement strand
GCCATCCCGGTGGACGCGCCCATCTCGGACGACTTCATCGCAATGGCCCGGCCCAGGATCGCCCCGGCGAGCGCAGCCATGGCGGCAATCGGGAATGCCATGGCAATACAGACGACGCCTTCGAGAGCGAAGAGCACCAGCACCAGCCCAAGCAGCATGACGGTCAGGAGCACCACGGGGACCGTCTTCCGGAATGGGCCGGGATTCCTGCGGTTGTAGACGTGCGCGCAGATGGCGCCGAGCGTGAATGGGGTACCCAGGAACAGTCCCAGCGAGTAGAAGCGGCGTTCGTAGAGCGCCAGCAGAACCGTGGGAATGGTGATCGCGAGTCCGGCCGCCACGGCGTAGAGGGCACTCCGCAGCCGCGGATCCACGGTCCGAGGTGGTCCGTCGGGACGCGCGGGCCGGCTGGGCAGGACGCTGAGCACCAGCATCAGCAGGTAGTTGAAACCCGGGATGAAGAAGACGATGACGCCCCAGGCCGAGCGGCCGGCGTCGAGCGCCCGGCGCATGCTGAGGGACACCCCGATCCAGAGGAACGGCAAGGTCCAGATCGCCAGCAGGAACGCGAGCAGCTCGTGTCCCTGGCCGAGCGCGGCGGCTCGCAGGGACCAAACGGGGTCAAAGTAGTCGAGGGGGGTCCATACCACGCCGGTGGCGAGCCAGATGACTCCGGCGTCCACGAAGTACTTGAAAACCATGAGGCCGGCGCCGTGAAGGAAGTACCGGCGCCGGCCGACAGGTGTGACCCAGCCAAACCAGAATCGGAAAAGATCGGCCACGCTAGGCCTTGGCCTCTTCCAGCTCCTTCTTGCGGGTCTCCGCGATCTTGTTCGCGACCTCCGGAGGCGCCTGCTCATACTTGAAGAACTGCGCGTGGTACGTACCCCTGCCGTGCGTGAGCGAGTGGAGCGTCGTCGCGTACTTGTCGAGCTCCGCCTCAGGCACGTGGGCCTTCACGCGGGTGAGTCGCCCGTCGGGCTCACTCCCCAGGATATGGCCGCGGCGCGAAGACAGGTCCCCCATCACGGAGCCGAGAACGTCTTCGGGCGTCCACACCGAGAGCTCGACGATGGGCTCGAGCAGCGCCGGCTTGCAGTTGGGACTCACGTTTCTGAAAGCCAGGATCCCGGCCATTTTGAACGACATTTCGTTCGAATCCACGTCGTGATATGACCCGTCGTACAGCTCGATCTTGAAGTCGACCACCGGATAGCCCGCGATGGGACCTCGCGCGGCCGCCTCCTCGACGCCCTTTTCGACGGCCGGGATGTACTGACGCGGGATCACACCGCCCACGATGTGATCTTCGAACACCACACCAGTGCCACGCGGCATCGGGGCGAGACGAATCCAGCAATCCCCGTACTGTCCCCGCCCACCCGACTGCTTCTTGTGCTTCCCCTGCCCCTCGGCCTTTGCCCGGAGCGTCTCACGGTATGCGATCCGGGGCTTCGTGAGCAGGGCATGCACCCCGAACTTCCGGGCGAGCCGGCCGACCACGATCTCGATATGACGCTCACCCAGCCCGCGGATGAGTGTCTGCCCGAGCTCGGAGGAGTACTCGTGCTGGAAGGTCGGATCTTCTTCATGGAGCTTGTGGAGCCCCATCGAGAGCTTGTCTTCCTCTCCCCGCTGCTTGACCTCGATCCCCGAAGTCACGATGGCCTCCGGGAACGGGATCTTGGGCAGCACGATCGGGTGCTCCTTGGTGGACAGGCTGTCGTTCGTGTGGGTGTCTCTCAGCTTCGCCACGCACCCGATGTCGCCGGCGTGGAGCTCCTGGACTTCGGTCCGGTCCTTCCCCACCGAAACACAGAGGTGATTGAGCTTCTCGACCGCCTGCCTCGGCGCGTTGTACACGTCCTGGCCGTTCTTGACCATTCCGGAGATGATCCGGAAATAGGAGACGTCGCCGACGTGGGGTTCCGAGATGGTCTTGAACACCCGCGCCACGAGGGGCCCCTGGTCGGCGGGCGCGCAGGCCACCTTCTGCGCGTTCCCCCACACCTGGCCCTCCACCTCGGGCCGATCCTTGGGTGACGGCATGAGCTCGACCATCTTGCTCAAGAGCGCCTTCGTCCCGTAAGTCAGCTCGGCGGCTCCGCAGAACAGCGGGAACAGCTCCCCGCGCGCCATCCCCGACTTCATGGCCGTGATCGCCTCGTCCCGGCCGATCTCCTCACCCCCCAAGTACCGCTCGAGCAGGGTGTCGTCCGTGGCGGCGATGCTCTCGATCAACGCTTCGGAATACTTCTGGAAGCGATCCTGGTACTCGGGGGGAACGTCGACCTCTTCATACTCGCCGGCCTTCGTGCCCTTCTTGTACATGTGACACTTTTTCGAGAACAGGTTGATGATCCCGTGGAACTCGGGGCCTTCACCCACCGGAATCTCCACCGGGATCACCTTCGCGGTCAGCCGCTCCTTCACCTGATTGAAGACTTTCTCGAAGTCCGCGTGCTCCTTGTCCATCATCGACACGAACAGGATGCGGGGCGTACCCCGCTCTTCGCAGTACTCCCACACCTTTTCGGTGCCGACCTCCACGCCGGCCGTGGCCGCCAGAACCACCACCGCGCCGTCGGCGGCCCAGACGCCGGCGAGTGCGTCGCCGGTGAAGTCCAGGTATCCGGGCGTGTCGATGAGGTTGATCTTGGCGTCCATCCACTCGGCCACTGCCAGCGCCAGGTTGATGGAGTACTTGTGCTGAATCTCGTCGGGGGTGTAATCGGTGAGGGCGGTGCCGTCCTTCACGGACCCGTGGCGCTTGCTCGTTCCGGCCACGAACGCGAGTGCGTCGACCAGGGAGGTCTTGCCGCTCGCGCCGTGGCCCACCACGGCCACGTTGCGGATGTCCTCCGTCTTGTACACGCGCATGCGTATGCCTCCTAGGGCGGAATTCCTGCGAATATGGCCGCGAGGATTGAGCCCGGCTAGACGCGGGAAGCCCCGATCTGGCAAGGCTTTCGCTGACGGTTAACGCGTCGCGGAGTTGAACGTCGAAGGATTGAGAACTCACACGGAGAGGTCATGCGCATCACCACCATAGTCCTCGCTGCGCTCGCGTTGGCCGTCGCCGCGCCTGCGGTGAGTCAAGCACAGACCGCCGCGCCACCGGCGGCCAGTGTCCGGCAGCATCCTCGCGGCTTTCGAGGCGGCCGGTCCTTCCGCCATCGGCAGCGCAAGATCCGCCGGATGAGATCGCACCGGCGACAGCGGATCCGGAGCCGCCGCTCGGCCCGCCGGAATCGCGCGATCTAACTCGAACGCGGAAGTGGGAACGCGGAACGCGGAACCGGTGAGTTGGTTCCGCGTTCGCACTTCCGAGCTCCGCGTTCCTGGTTACGCTGGCACGCCTCAGTCCGCCGGCGGTATCGCGACTCCCGTCCGTGCGTTGGCGACCGTCGCCACCAGGATGACCCCCCCTCCCACCAACGACCACATCCCCGGAACCTCACTCACCACCAGAAACGCCCATACCGGGCTCACCACGGGCTCCACGAGCAGGAGGAGCGACACTTCGAGCGCCGGGACTTCTGGCAGGGCCTTGGAGATCAGCACGTAGCCGAGCGCGAGCTGGAAAATGCCCAGGTAGAGGAGGATGCCGGCCTGACCGGCGTCCAACCCGGTGAGGACCGGGCCGAAGGGGACACAAAAGAGAAATGAGAGCAGGTTACCAACCGCTGCTGACGCGGCCACCGCGCCGGGAGCGTTGCTGCCACGCCCAATCCAGCGGGAGCCGATCATCGCGAGCGCCCAGGTGAGCGCCGAGAGCAAGGCGATCAGGTCTCCCGCTATCGGGTTCTGGGAAACCCGGCCCGGCCGGTCCATGCCGACGAAGAACAGGGCCATCCCCACCGCCATCGCCGCCAGCACGCCGAGGTCGCGGCGACGGGCGCGCTCACCGACGAGTGCCGGGGCGAGGAGCAGGATGAACAGCGGGCTCGTCGACTGGAGGAAAATCGCGCTCGCCGCCGTCGTGAGCCGATTGGCCAAAGCGAACGTGATGGTGGCGCCCGCGTAGCCGCTCCCCACCAGGAAGGTGCGCCAGGTCCACCCCCGGCGAGCCTCTGGAAGCATCGCGAGGAGCGCGACGCCGGCGATCAGGCCACGGAGCCCCGCCAGCTGCCAGACGTCGAGCGTGAGATACTTGATCGCCGCGCCGGACGTCGAGAACAGGACGGCGGCAGCGAGGATCTTGAGGCGCGGGTTCACGGCCCGAATTATAATTGCCCTCTCATGGCCGGTCCCCAGCAAGTCCAGATCTTCGGCGTGAAGAAGAGCGCGGAAACCCGCGCCGCCCTGCGATTTTTTGCGGAGCGGCGCATCAAGACCCACTTCGTCGACTTGAACGAGCGGCCGGCCTCTCTGGGGGAGTTGCGGCGCTTCGCCCAGAAGTTCGGGACCCTCGAGCTCGTCGACCGCGAGTCCCGCCGCTATGCGGAGCTGGGCCTCTCGGTCGCCCGCTTGTCCGACGAACGGTGGCTGGAGAAGCTTTCTCTGGAGCCCCTGCTCCTGAGGATGCCCCTGGTCCGCAACGAAAACCGGCTCACCATCGGCCTGGCCGATGCGACCTGGAAGGAATGGTGCGCGGCGTGACGACTCCGATTCCGGTGCTGGCGCTCGTGCTTCTCGCGGGGTGTGCCGTCGCGACCGGTCTGCCGGCACCCCAGCGGGGCTCCATCGACGCCCTGTTCCGCGACTACACCGGTGCTGTCCCGGGGGCTAGCGTCATCGTCATCCGGGACGGCCGCGTGCTCTACGAGCATGCCTACGGCCTGGCCAACCTCAACCCCCCAACGCCCGCCACGCCGGAAACCGACTACCGGCTGGCGTCCCTCACCAAGGAGTTCACGGCACTGTCGGTCATGCTCCTGGCCAAGGACGGCAAGCTCCGGTATGACGAGGCGATCGGGTATCTGCTTCCCGGATTGCCGGACCGGCTCCGGCCACTCACCGTGCGCCAGCTGCTCACGCACACTTCCGGGATCTGGGACTACGAGGATCTGATCCCGGACACTCAGACCACGCAGGTGTCGGACGCCGACGTGCTGGCGATGATCTCGAAGAAGGACACGCTCTACTTTCAGCCCGGCACCAAGTTCCAGTACAGCAATACCGCCTATGTTCTCCTCGGCCTCATCGTCGAGCGGACCTCGGGAATGACCTTCCCCAGGTTCTTGCAAGGACGGGTCTTCAAGCCCGCGGGAATGACCAACACCCTGCTCTTCGAAAAGGGTGGCCCTCCGGTACCGACCCGCGCTTTTGGGTACACTGCCGACTCGGGGGCGCCGACCTTCAAGGCGACCGACCAGAGCGTCACCAGCGCGACGCGGGGTGACGGTGGGATCTACTCGTCGGTCCTGGACCTCGCGAAGTGGAGTGACGCGCTCGAGGGCGCCCAGCTGCTCGACCAGACCCGCCTGGCCGTGGGGTTCACGTCGGAGCGTCTCGCCGACGGCACAACAACCGGATACGGCTTCGGCTGGTACGTGGATACGTTTCGAGGAGCCCGGAGGCTCTGGCATCACGGGGAAACCTCCGGCTTTCGAAACACCATCGTCCGGTTCCCCGATCTCCATGCCGCCATCATCGTCCTGAGCAACCGGAACGGGGGCGACACGGGCAAGATCGCGGACCACATTGCCGAGCTGCTCTTCTTCCCAAAGGGAGCCCCATGATCGAGATCGAGCGTCCGCTAGCAGGCGAGTTCAACCCGTACTATCAGCAGTACATCGACCAGGTTCCGAAAGGGAATCTCCTCGACATCCTCGCCCGGCAGGGCATGGAGTTCGGAGCGCTGGTGAAGTCGGTTCCTGAAGGGCGGGCGTCCTTCCGCTACGAGCCGGCCAAGTGGAGCGTGGCGCAGGTGGTGGGGCACGTAAACGACGCGGAGCGCATCTTCACCACCCGGGCTCTCTGCTTTTCCCGCGGCGAGAAAGCGCCCTTGCCGAGTTTCGACGAAAAGGCGTATGCGGCGGCCGCGGCCGCCGACCAGCGTCACATCGGGGACATCGGCGCCGAGTTCGAGGCCATCCGGCGCGCGACCATCGCGCTGTTCTCAGGGCTTACGGAGTCGATGTTCGCCATGGGTGGTGTCGCCTCCGGCAATCCCATCACGGTTCGCGCGCTGGCCTATATCGTGGCGGGGCACTGCTTCCACCACGCGCGGATCCTGAAGGAACGCTACCTCTAGCGGGGAGTCTCATGCGCCGCCTGCCTGCCGTCCTCGTTGCGCTGCTCTTGCCGGCCGCCATCCAGGCCCAGGGTGATACCGCTACCTTCACCCTCGCGAACTTTCATTTCGCCGATGGCGAATCCCTCGCGGTCCTCAAGCTC
>DASUBP010000053.1:0-11112 GCA_035763205.1 Gemmatimonadales bacterium | reverse complement strand
AGGGCCATCACCCAGAACCAGCGTTGGCGCACCCGCTCGACGAACTCCCGCCGGACGATCGCGAAAATCTTGTTCATTTGACCTCCGGCTGAGCCGCCGCTTTCGCGGCTTCGGGTCCCACGAGATCCACGAAAATCTTGTTCAGTGAAGGCTCGGCCAGCTCGAACTTGGCGAGCCGGGCCCCTGAGGTGACCAACCCCTTCAGGATGTCCTGCGCGTCCGCTCCCTGGGCGAGCTCCAGCTCGGCGTATTGCCCCGTGCTCTCCTTCTTCTTGACCAGCTTCGGATCGGAGAACAGCCGCTCGGCGTCTCCCGCGGCGCCATCGAACGTCACATGGACGTGCTTCCCGCCATGCGTCCGCTTCACTTCGGCGAGGGGCCCGTCCACGAGCTTCTTGCCGCGCGCGATGATGCAGACCCCGTCACAGAGCTGCTCCGCCTGCTCCATGATGTGCGTGGACAGGAGGATCGTCTTCCCCTTGTTCCTCAACTCCAACACGGTGTCCTTCAGAACCTGCGCGTTGACGGGATCGAGCCCCGAGAAGGGTTCATCGAGGACCAGGAGATCGGGCTCGTGCAGCAGCGTGGAGATGACCTGCACCTTCTGCTGCATGCCCTTCGAGAGCTCGTTGACCTTTCGCATCTTCCAGTCCGCCAGCCCCAGCCGCTCGAGCCACTGCAACGCCAGGGTCCGTGCCCTCCGCCGGTCCACTCCCTTCATCTCGGCCAGAAAGATCAGGACGTCGAGTACCCGCATCTTGGGATAGAGACCCCGTTCCTCGGGCAGGTACCCGATACGGGAGGACTGTTCGCGCCCCGTCTTCCCGTCCTCACCGAAGAGACGCACCGTTCCCTCGTCCGGGATGTGGATGTGCATCAGCATCCGGATCGACGTGCTCTTCCCGGCGCCATTGGGGCCGAGGAGACCGTAGATCGAGCCGGACGGCACCTGCAAGGAAAGGGAGTCGACGGCGACATGGCCGGCGAAGCGTTTGGTGATCCGGTCGAGCTGGACGGCGGGAGCAGCCATGGGTTTCAGGAGCCAGGTGACGGGTGTGAGGGGACGACCGAGACAGCGAACAATTCTACGGCGAAAAGCGAGGAGAAGTTACTCGGTGCTGATGGGGGTTTGGTCAGCCTGCAGGGCGGCGTGGAGGGTGTGCCATGCGAGATTCGCGCATTTCACCCGGGCAGGGAACTGCTTCACGCCGGAGAAGGCTGCAAGCTTCCCCAGCGTGGCGGGATCGGCCGGAGCCGCGTCCCCTCCTGCCACCATATCATGGAAAGCCCGAAAGAGCCGCTCGGCATCGGCGGGGCTCTTGCCCATCACCGCCGAGGTCATCAGGGAGGCCGAGGCACGGGAGATGGCGCACCCTGAGCCCTGGAACCCGACTTCCTTGATCACGCCACCATCCACCGTGAGCTGAAGGCTGATCTGGTCCCCACAGAGCGGGTTGTTGCCTTCGGCGTGATGAGTCGGATGCTCGAGCGTCTTGAAGTTCCGGGGGCTCCGGTTGTGCTCGACGATGGTCTGCTGGTAGAGCTCCGACAGGTCGGCCATCAACCGAACACCTTTCGCACGCCCTTGAGCGCCTCGACCAGGATGTCCACCTCGTCGCGCGTATTGTAGAAGACGAAGGACGCCCGAGCCGTTGCTGGGACGTTGAAAAACTCCATCACCGGCTGAGTACAGTGATGCCCGGTCCTGATGGCGACTCCCGCCTGATCCACGATCGTCCCGACGTCGTGAGCGTGAATACCATCCAGCACGAATGAGATGACGCTGGCCTTGTGAGCCGCGGTACCGACGATCCGCAGTCCGGGAACCGTCCCGAGCTGTTTGGTGGCGTGCTCGAGCAGGTCCTGCTCGTACGCGGCGGCGGCGGTCCGATCCAACGCACCCAGGTAGTCGACAGCAGCCCCCAGCCCGACCACGCCACCGATGTCGGGAGTCCCCGCCTCGAACTTCGCCGGAATGGGGGCATACGTGGTCTTGGCGAACGTCACCGACCGGATCATGTCACCGCCACCCTGATAGGGAGGCATCGCCTCGAGGTGAGCGGCCTTGCCGTACAGCACGCCGACGCCCGTCGGCCCGAACATCTTGTGCCCGGACACCGTGTAGAAGTCGCAGTCGAGATCCCGCACATCCACCACGACGTGCGGCGCGCCTTGCGCCCCATCCACCAGCACGGGAACGCCCTTCGCGTGCGCGAGCTTCACCATCTCCTTGATCGGGTTGATGGTTCCCAGGGAGTTGGAGATGTGCGTGACCGCGACGATCCTTACCTTCGGCGTCAGGAGCTTCTGATACTCATCCAGCTTGAGCTCGCCCCGCTCATTCATCGGGATCACCTTCAACCCCGCACCCGTCTGCTCCGCCAGCATCTGCCAGGGAACGATGTTCGAATGATGCTCCATGGCGGAAACGAGAATCTCGTCACCGGCCTTCACCTTCAGCCGGCCGAAGCTCGACGCGACGAGATTGATCGCCTCGGTGGTACCGCGGACGTAGATGATCTCGCGGTCTTCGCGGGCATTCAGGAACCGGGCGACCTTGGCGCGCGTCCCCTCATAGGCCGCCGTCGCCGACTCGCTCAGCGCGTACACGCCCCGGTGGACGTTGGCATTCCCTGATTCGTAGTAGTGGCTGACCGCGTCGATGACCGACTGCGGCTTCTGGCTCGTGGCACCGTTGTCGAGGTACACGAGCGGCTTGCCATGAGCCTGGGTGGCGAGGATCGGGAAGTCGCGGCGGACCCGGGTGACGTCCCAGGCCTTGGTGGTGCTCATGCGGCCGCCAGCGACTCCACGCCGAGCCGGCCGCGAATCACGCGGTCCAGGTCATCGCGAACCGGCGCGACGGCGATGCGGGTCAGGACGTCCGCCGCGAACCCGTAGGTCAGGAGGCTCTTGGCGGTGGCGGGCGACAGGCCGCGGCTCTCGAGATAGAAGAGGGCAGTCGGATCCAGGGGGCCGAGGGTGGCGCCGTGGGTGCACTTCACGTCGTCGGCATAGATCTCGAGCTGGGGCTGCGAATCGGCGCGCGCCTCACCCGAGAGCAGGAGATTGTTGTTCGTCTGCTTCGAGTCGGTCCGCTGCGCACCGGGCCTGACGATGATCCTGCCGTTGAAGACGCCGCGCGCGTGCTGGTCGAACACTCCATTGAAGAGCTCGTGGCTCTCGCAGTGCGGCTGGGCGTGATCGATGGTGGTGTGGTAGTCGACGTGCTGCCGGCCAGAGATCACCGACAGCCCATTGAGCGTCAACGACCCACCGGTTCCCGCCAGCACGGCTCCGAGATCGTGCCGGGTCAGTCCGGCGCCCAGCGCGATCGAGGTCGACCGCAACACGCTGTCCCGGCCCTGGTGGGACTGGGTGGTAGCGATGTGGCTCGTCTTCGTCCCTTCGCGCTGTACCCGGATGTAGTCCAGTATCGCGCCGTCACCCAGCACGATCTCGGTCACGCCGTTCGACAAGGACGAATCGATCCCGGAATCCTCGTGGGTCTCGATGATCGTCGCGCGGGCCTGGTCGCCCAGGACGATCAGGACCCGTGGGGTGGCCATGACGGCGCCATTTCCCTCGAACCGGTGCGACAGCCGAATCGGTGCGGTCACTTCAGTCTTGGCGGGTACCGAAATCACCTGAACGGCATCCAGGAACGCCGTCGCCAGGGCGGTAAAGGGATTCGCGGCGACGTCGGCGTAACGGCCCAGGTGCGCCTGGGCGATGTCCCCGGCCTTCGAGAGGTCGCTGGTTACCAGGTCCTTGGCGCCATTGGCCTCCACACTCCACCGGGACGTCGCCTTGCCGTACGAGGTCTCGGCGATGGGCCTGACATCGGTGAAACGCCACGCCTCCTGCTTCGTGGTGGGGAAGCCCACTTCCGCAAAGCGCGCCGCCCCACGCTCCCGCAACTCAGTGAGCCAGTTCACACGCCCACGTACCCCTTCTCTTCGAGCTCCAGTGCCAAGTCCTTGCCACCCGACTTCACGATCCGTCCACCGGCCAGCACGTGCACCCGATCGGGAACGATGTAGTTGAGCAGGCGCTGATAGTGCGTCACGACCACGGTCGCAGAGTCGGGCCGTCGCAGAGTGTTCACCGCCTCGGCGACGGTCTTCAGCGCGTCGATGTCGAGCCCCGAGTCGGTCTCGTCGAGGATCGCAAGAGTCGGCTCGAGGACGGCCATCTGGAGGATCTCATTCCGCTTCTTTTCGCCCCCCGAGAACCCATCGTTCACCGCGCGGTTCAGGAACGAATCGTCCCAGCCGATCTGCTTGAGCTTCTTCTCCAGCACCGACAGGAAATCGAGAGGGTCGAGCTCTTCCTGTCCCCGATGCTTCCGAACCGCATTGAGCGCCGAGCGCAGGAAGTAGGAGTTCGTGATGCCGCGGATCGCGACCGGATATTGGAACGCCAGGAACACGCCTTCGCGCGCGCGCTCCTCGGGATCCATGTCGAGCAGATCGTTGCCCTTGTAGGTCACGGAGCCACCGGTCACGGTGTACGCCGGATGACCGGCGAGGACCGCCGCGAGCGTGCTCTTGCCGGAGCCGTTGGGCCCCATGATGGCGTGCACCTCGCCCGCCCTGACGGTCAGATTGAGACCCTTGAGGATCTCCTTCTTCGCATCCGTCGCGACGGTCGCATGCAGTCCCTTGATCTCGAGCAGGACGGCTCCCGGCTCCCGGCTCCCGTGTTTCACCCGACGCTCCCTTCAAGTGAGATGCCGAGGAGGTTCTGGGCTTCGACGGCGAACTCCATCGGCAGCTCCTTGAACACTTCCTTGCAGAATCCGTTGACGATGAGGGACACGGCGTCCTCCGCCGAGAGTCCCCGCTGCTTGCAATAGAAGATCTGGTCTTCGCCGATCTTCGACGTCGACGCTTCGTGCTCCATGATCGCCGACGAGTTCCGGACGTCGATGTAGGGGAACGTGTGCGCGCCGCACTGGTCCCCGATCAGCATGGAATCGCACTGCGAATAGTTCCGCGCGTCCTCGGCGCCCTTCAGGATCTTCACGAGCCCGCGGTAGGTGTTCTGTCCTTTGCCCGCCGAGATTCCCTTCGAAACGATGGTCGAGCGGGTGTTCTTGCCCATGTGGATCATCTTCGTGCCGGTGTCCGCCTGCTGGTGGTTATTGGTCACCGCCACCGAGTAGAACTCGCCGATCGAGTTGTCACCCTGGAGAATGCAGCCCGGATATTTCCAGGTGATCGCGGAGCCGGTCTCCACCTGCGTCCACGAGATCTTGGAGTTCTTCCCGCGGCAGGCACCCCGCTTGGTGACGAAGTTGTAGATCCCGCCTTTGCCGTTCTCGTCCCCGGGATACCAGTTCTGGATGGTCGAGTACTTGATGGTCGCGTCGTCGAGCGCGATCAGCTCGACCACCGCGGCGTGCAGCTGATTCTCGTCCCGCACCGGCGCCGAGCAGCCTTCGAGGTAGGAGACGTAGCTGCCTTCGTCGGCGATGATGAGCGTGCGCTCGAACTGGCCGGTCGACGACGCGTTGATGCGGAAGTAGGTCGAGAGCTCGAGCGGGGAGCGCACACCCTTCGGGATGTAGCAGAAGGAGCCGTCCGAGAAGACCGCGGAGTTGAGCGCGGCGAAGTAGTTGTCGCTCGCCGGCACGACGTCACCCAGCCACTTCTCGACCAGCTCGGGGTGGTTCTTCACGGCATCCGAAAACGCGCAGAAGATGATCCCGTACTTGGCGAGCTCTGCCTTGAAGGTGGTCGCCACCGAGACCGAGTCGAACACCGCATCCACGGCCACTCCCGTGAGCCGCTTCTGCTCGGCGAGCGGGATCCCCAGCTTGTCGAACGTCTCGATGAGCTTGGGATCGACCTGGTCCAGGGAGTCGAGCTTCTTCTGCTGCTTCGGGGCCGAGTAGTACCGGATGGCCTGGTAGTCGATCGGGGCGTGGTGGATGTTGGCCCACGTCGGCTCGGTCAGGGTCAGCCAGTGCCGGTAGGCCTTGAGCCGCCACTCCAGCAGGAAGGCAGGCTCTTCTTTTTTCCGGGAAATGAGCCGGATGATGTCCTCATTCAGCCCGAGGGGAACGTCTTCCGACTCGATGTCGGTGACGAACCCGTACTTGTAGGGTTGGAGGACCTGGGCTTCGATTGACGTCATAAGTGATTTGGTAGCCTTAAGTTGCGTCGTCGATGATACCTAATCCTAGTCGAATAGTCGGGATTCGACAAGGGCTCAGGGATCAGGGGTCAGGGGCCAGTAAGTGCTCATCGTTCAGTGAGTTCCCCTGACCCCTGGCCCCCGACCCCTGACCCCTCTCAGTACGCGTCTCGATTTATCTCCCTCACCAGCCGCTCGTAGTCCTCTGGCGTGTTCAAGTCGTCGATCACAGCCGGGTCGTCCACCGGCACCTCTTTGATGTCCGCCTGATGCGCGCGCAGGACCACCCGCGCGCCGTCGCGCCTGGCAGCCTCGCTCCCTTCGAGCTCCGCGAATGCCGCGCTCGACCAGATGACTGGATGACCCCGTCTATTGCCGAACCTAGGGACCGCCGCGAAGGGACTGTTGCGGCGAAAGACATCCAGCAGCCGCTCGACCGTATCGACCCGGACATGCGGCAGATCCACGGGCCAAACCACGGCCCCCGTGGGCGCGACTGATTGGATGGCTTTCAGGCCGGCGCGTAGCGACGCGATCGGACCACCGTCCACATCGGGGTTCTCGACCACCAGGCACTCGTGGCGGGAGAGCGAGCTTCTGATCTCCTGCGCCTCGACACCAGGGCCCACTACCACCACGCGCGTCTTGAGGTCGAGTGCTTCGAATGCCTCGAGGATGCGCAGCACAAAAGGCTCACCCCGGAAATCGAGGAGGGCCTTGGGAGAGCCCATCCGGGAAGATCTTCCGCCCGCGAGGACGATACCCGCCAGTGACATGGACTTACGTTAGCCCGTATTGCGATGGCCCGGCAAATCGCCACATTGGGGGCCCCCATGACTGTTCGGCGGATTCACCAGCTCGGCGACCCGATCCTCCGGGCCCGCTGCCAGAAGGTCGACAAACCTTCGTCGGCCGCGGTGCGCCTGGTGGCGGACGACCTGCGGGATACCCTCTCCGAGGCCCGGAAGAAGTTCAAGATGGGACGGGCCCTGGCGGCACCGCAGATCGGCGCCCCCATGCGCCTGGTCTTCATGCAGGTGGGCCGCCAGCGGTGGAACCTGGTGAATCCGGAAATCACGGACGTGGGTCCAGACGATTTTCTCGTCTGGGACGACTGCTTTTCCTTCCCCGACCTTTACGTCCGGGTCACGCGGGCGTACCAGGTGACGCTGAGCTATCAGGACCTCCAGGGGAAACCCCACACCATGTCGTTGGAAGGTCCCATGGCTGAGCTGGTACAGCATGAAATTGATCATCTGGATGGCATCCTCGCGGTGGACCGCGCGTCGGGACTCGACCCTTTCGCGTACCGCGAGGAATGGGAGAAAATTCACGAACCCGCTGACCGTTACGGGCCGCCCTCACCTCGAGAGATGCTCTGATGATGAATGCGCTGACCGCCGCCCTCCTTCTTCTGATTCAGCAGCCACACGTCACTCCTCAGATTCCGATCGCGATTCGCCCCTGGCTCCTCACTCCCCCGGTATCCACCGACACGGGAGCGACGAGACTCACCCGCGATTACCTGGGCGGCGAGGCCGCGGCGTTTCCCGATTCCTCGGGCACGTGGCGCCCCGTCACCATTCCGGCGAGCGGCATCGACGACCTGGGCAAGGAGTTCGGCGGCGCCAAGGAGCGCACGGTGGTCTACGCGTTCACGTACGTCTACGCGCCGAAGGATGAGAGCCGGACGCTGGTGCTCGCGAGTGACGACGACATTCTCGCCTGGTTGAATGGCCAGCGGATTCACTATCACGACATTCCCCGCGGCGTCGATCACGACCGCGACACCGTCGAGGTGCGTTTCGCCAAGGGGTGGAACGCACTCCTCTTGAAAGTCGTCAATCGCGGCGGTGACTTCGGGTTCGGTGCGTGGATCGTCGGCGACTCGATGCACGCCGCGAATCGCCGTCCGGGCGACGCGCAGCCGGGGAATCTGCCGGCTTCAACTGTCGCCGCGGGACCGCTGCGCCTTTCCGGACCCGTGACCTGGTCGCATGACACGCTGCTGGGCACCGGAAGCACGACGATCACTACGTGGGGCAGGAATCCCCCGTCGTCGGCCGTCGTTTCGCTGTCGGCCGGCGGTCAACGCCTCAGCTCGGACTCCGTTGACAGCCTGGTCCCCGGGACGCCGAAATCCCTTCACCGTGCCTTCGATCTCGCGACCTTGAGTCGCGTCGCTCTCGATTCGACCGCGATGTTGACGGCGCGCATGGGGACCACCGACGATGCCCGCACGGCACCGCTCGATCCGGCCGCGGTTCTGAGCCTCCTCGATTCCCGGATCACGTTCGGCAACTGGAACGACCATGGGACGACGCTCGAGACCACCGTCACCGTGCCGCCGGCCTTCGTGGGGTTGTCCGTCGACCTCCTGGCTGCCGAGTTCGGCCCCACTGCTCGGTACTCGATCAACGGTCAATCCAAGATGCTCGCGGCGGACGGCACATTGTCTCTGTGCTCGCAATGCGCGACCGGGGACACGCTGCATATCACCATCGTCCGCGACTCGACCAGGGCCTGGTGGGATCACCCGCGCGCGCGTGTGCGCGACCGGTCCTATTCGGACGTCGCCCTCGACCTCACGCTCCTGCCCGCCCTCGGCGACTCGTCCGGTTCGGTTCCGTGGCCCGATGCGCGCGCCTGGCTCTCAGCCATGATCACGCCCGACAAGTCGGTCTATCGTCTCCTTGAAAAACAGAGTGCGCAGAGTCTCGCCTCGGACTCGGCGCTCTTCGCGAAGGACACCATCCACCTCGTCGGCAACTCGCACATCGACGCCGCCTGGCTCTGGCGCTACACCGAGACGATGGGCGTGGTCGAGGCGACGTGGCGGACGGCGCTCAAGCTCGAGCAGAAGTTCCCGTCGATGACCTTCGCCGCGAGCGCCGCACAGTACTACGACTGGCTGGCACAGCGATCGCCCGGATTGCTCGACTCGATCCGCGCCGCGGAACATGCCGGCCGTTGGGAAGCAGTCGGTGGCTGGTGGCTCGAGGCCGATCAGAACATGCCCGGCGGCGAATCACTGGTCAGGCAGGGGCTCTACGGCCAGCGCTACTTCCAGAAACTCTTCGGGCGCCGCTCGAAGGTGGCCTGGACCCCTGATTCCTTCGGCTATCCCTGGCAGATGCCGCAGATCTGGCACGGGCTCGGCATGGACTTCTTCGTCACGCAGAAGATCCGCTGGAATGACTCGACCACGTTTCCGTACGACGCGTTCCGATGGAAGGGCCGGGACGGGACGACGATCTTCGCCTACAACCCCTACGGCTACGACCACGACCTCGATGGCGCGACGCTCGCCCAGCAGATGCGCCAGGACAATGCCCGGACCGACACGGCGCACCACATGCTCGTGCTCTACGGCGTGGGCGATCATGGCGGCGGCCCTACGGCGGAGATGCTCGACCGGCGGGGCGATCTCGGAAGGCTTCCGGCGTTTCCGGTCCTGAAGGACGACAGGCCGACGACGGCGTTGTCGAGCATTCGGGGCGCGCGGCCGATGGACAAATGGCCCCTCTGGAATGACGAGCTGTATCTCGAGTATCACCGCGCGACGTACACGACCCAAAGCTGGATGAAGCGCCGCAATCGGCAGAGCGAGACCCTGCTCGGCACCGCGGAGTTCCTCGCGACGGTTGACCCGGCGCCCTACCCGAAGGACTCTCTCGAGCACGCCTGGCGGCAGACGCTCTTCAACGAGTTCCATGACCTGCTCCCCGGGTCCGGCATCCATCCCATCTACACGGACGCCATGGCGACCTACGACTCCGTCGCTGCCGCGGGGACCGCCATCCGGGATCGCTCCGTTCATGATCTCTCCGCCCGCCTCGATACGCGCGGCCGAGGGGTCCCCGTCACGGTGTTCAATCCCTCGTCGTGGGCCCGGACCGGGTTCGTATCGGTGGCCGTGACGGACGGACTGCGGAGCCTGTCTGGAGCGCTGGTCGCAGCGGATGAGCGTGGAAGAACGCAGCCGGCGGTGATTCGTGGAGACTCCCTGCGTTTCCGGGCGACCGACGTGCCGTCTCTGGGCGCCACGGTGTTCTGGATCCGGCCGGGGAGGATTCCCGACGACCGGACCTTCGCCGGCTCCCGGACGCATCTCGAGAACGAGTACCTCTCAGTGGACGTCGATCCGAAGACGGGACAGATCGTCCATCTCTACGACCGCAAGGCGCACCATGAGGCCGTGTCGGATTCGGGGCGCGCGAACGTGCTCCAGCTCCTGGTCGACGAGCCGGCCCAGTGGGACGCCTGGAACACGGGGTTCACGGGCAAGCTCTGGACGATCGATTCGGTGAAGGCGCTCCGGGCGGGAGGCGATGAAGTCGAACGGTGGATCGAAGTCGAGAAGCCGTGGAACGGCACGCACATCACTCAGCGGATCATCCTCCGCCGGGGTGAGCCGTACCTCGAAATCGACAACCAGATCGACTGGCACGAGCGGCACAAGTTCCTCAAGGCCGCCTTCGACTGGAATGTGACGGCCGACAGCGCCACCTACGAGATCGGGTACGGCGCCATCGGTCAACCCACGAACCCCTCGACGCAGGCGGAGCGCGCGAAATACGAACACCCCGGACACCGGTGGGGCGATCTCTCCGACTCGGTATTCGGTGTCAGTGTGCTGAACGATTCGAAGTACGGCTGGGACACTCGCGGGCACCGGATGCGGGTGTCCTTGCTCCGGTCACCCCTCTGGCCCGACTCACTCGCCGATCGCGGACCGCAACGCTTCCGGTACGCGATCTATCCGCACTCGGGCGGGTGGCAGTCCGGCCTCACTGAACGTGAGGGCCAGGCATTCAACATCCCCATGATCGCGGTCGCGACTTCGGAGCATGCCGGCGTGGCGGGCAAGGCGTGGTCCGTGGCGGCGACATCCGAACCGGACGTCTACATCACCGCCGTGAAGCGCGCGGAAGATGGACCGGGGCTGGTGCTGCGGGTGGTCGAATGGCA
>DASUBP010000052.1:0-2367 GCA_035763205.1 Gemmatimonadales bacterium | reverse complement strand
TCGAAGACGCTGCGCACTGCGGGAGGGAGGCCGATCCGTGGAGCGGGCGTTGTGTCGATGGCTTCGAGATCTCGCAGGAGAGACTCGGGCCCGTGGTCAAGCCATTCCCGGGCCAACAGCTCGAGCGCCAGGGCGTTTCCGCGCCCCGCGTCCACGATCCGGTCCACGGGCGCATCCCGGTGATCGGTCGAATCCACGATCCGCTTCACGAGTTCTCGCGACGCCTCGGTCGTGAGGGGACCGACGTCGATACTCGACAGCCCGGGGATACTCGGATCCCCAGCCAATGCGCCCGCACTTGCTTGCCGAAGCTCGGTGGAACGACCGGCGAGGATCAGCATGAATCGCGCGTGTCCCAGCCTCCTGGCCAGCATGTGCAGGATCGCGGCGCTGGAATTGTCGGCCGCATGGATGTCGTCGACGACCAGCACCACCGGGGTGTCCTCTGCGGCGGCAGTGACCGCCTTCAGCAGGCCATCGGCCAGACGGATGGGAATCACTTCCGCTGACCAGTCGGGCGCCTTCGGCACACCTGGGAAGGCATTCCCCACGTCGGCACAGACCCGGCCCAACTCCGCCAACGCTTCCGGGTCGGCACCACCGATGGCTCGCTGCAGCACCAGCTGTCTCACGAGCTCCGACAGGACGGCAAACGGCAACTCTCGCTCGGCATCGTACGCCTGGACGCGAGCCACGACGGCGCCCTCCAGCTGGCAACTCGACACGAAGGCGTTCGTCAGTGTGGTCTTCCCGATTCCTGGGTCACCGGTCATGACCACCACCCGTGGCGCTCCCTTCTTCACCTCGATCCAGTTGTCGAACAGCAGGGAGAACTCGCGCGTCCGTCCGATGATGGTCTCCGCCTCCATGCGCCGCTCACGCCGGCCGTAGGGTTCCGAGACGGCGTTCGGACGCCGGGCATGATGGCCCTCCCGCAACAGCGTGGCCATCCGAACCATTTCCACCGTCGGTTCCGCGCTCAGATCCTCGGCGAGCCGAGTGACATAGCTCTCATAGGTCTTGAGGGCACCGCTCCGATCCCCTACCCAGGCGCGGGCTTCCATGACGCCGCGAACGCCGTCCTCCGACAGCGGGTCGAACTGGAGCAGGGTGGCGCCATGGCGTTCGACCGTGGCGAAGTCACCCAGGCGCCGTGCCGCGTCCATGCGGTGGACCAGTGAGTCGCGGATCTTGGGGAGGAGCTTGGACGTCCACTCGTCCTTCCACTGCTCGAATCCCCGCGCGCCCGGAATATCGAATCCGTCAAGGAAGGTGCCGCTGACCTCCGAGGCGCCGTCCCCGACGGACAAGGCATCGACGTCTACGGAGCCGGCCGCCAACGAGATCGAACTGCGCGCCGCAACGATCCGTTCTCCACCCACTTTCGATTTGATGACCGTAATGGCCTGAGCGAGTGAGTGCCGGGCGTGCTTTGCTGGCACACTGGGCCACAGCATTTCCATGAGCTCTTCGCGCGAGCAGCGATGACCGGCGGCCAGGGCCATGCGAATGAGTACGGCGAAATGCTTTCTCGTCCGAAAGCGGATTGCCTCGCCCGCGGCGGACCGCAGGGAGGGGTAGCCCAGGGTGGATAAGACAAACGGTGCGGGGGTCATTTGATTTGGTCGGTTTGTGACGTTGTTACGATATGAGACGACCGTCAATGACCTTTCAAATCCTTATCCGCAAATCACTTGAGCATTCCACGCCCCGATCAAGATCCAGGTTCATCACCAAGTCCCAGAAATCTCCCGTTTTTTGAGACCCCTTTGCAGTTTGCGGCCCCTACCGAGCCTCCGGGCAGCTGCTGACGCTGGTCCGCCGGCCCCGTAAAATCATTAGAGACAACGGTTTATGGCATCTCAGGCAAAGGCTGGCACGGCCGTTGCGTTAATGGGCACCGGTCTAGGATCGCTCACAGCGTCATCTACTTCTCTTAGGGGGAAGCGCATGAATCGCAAGGGTTTCACACTCATCGAGCTGTTGATCGTCGTCGTGATCATCGGCATTCTCGCCGCGATCGCGATCCCGAAGTTCGCCAACACCAAGCAGAAGGCGTATGCGGCGTCCATGAAGTCGGACCTCCGCAACCTCGTGACTGCTGAAGAGGCGTACTTCTCCGACTCGCTCAAGTACGTCACCACGACCAGCTGCACCAATCCGCCCACCGCCGGCACCGCCGCGTGGTGCGCCACGACCGGCAACACCCTGGGTGCCATCACCACGGGTACCGGCACGCAGGCTGGTTGGACCGCGAGCATCACGAACATCAACACCCCGACGTCCTGCGCGATCTACATCGGCGCCGTGACGCCGACCGCCCCGGCGACGACTTCGAACGCCGAAGGCGCCCCGGTCTGCCAGTAA
>DASUBP010000051.1:0-3548 GCA_035763205.1 Gemmatimonadales bacterium | reverse complement strand
GAACACTCACCGGCGTTTCTTCCTGCCGTACGCGGCACCCGCCATGTGGAATGTCGCAGGGCTAGTCGCGATGATCGGGGGAGCGACGTGGTACGTGAACCGGACCTTGCCCGTGGAGGCGCAGCTCCATCAGCTGGCGCTGGCGCTCGCTTGGGGAACGGTCGCGGGCTCTCTGTTGCAAATCGCCGTTCAGCTCCCCACCTGCTGGCGGCTGCTGCGGGGGATTCCCATCCGGGTCTCGTTGATTCCAGAGGGGACTCGAGACGTCATGCGGGCCCTCATTCCCGTGGTGGTGGGGGCCGGGGCGGCACAGCTCTCCGGTCTGGTAGACGCACTCTTGTCGACGCTTACCGGACATGGCGGCACGTCCACCCTGGGGTACGCCCAACTGGTGCAGGTCCTGCCGGTCAGCCTCTTCGGCGCCTCCGTCAATGCCGTCGCACTCCCCGATCTCTCGCGCGAAGCCGTCTCCGAGGGGGCGGATCAGCTCCTGCGCACTCGCGTCGCGATGGGATTCCGCCGCATCGCCTATTTCGTCCTCCCGTCCGCCGTGGCCTTCATCACCCTGGGGACGGTGCTCGCGGCGGCGATCTTCCAGACCGGACGCTTTGAAGCGCGGGACTCGCACCTGGTGGGCCTCGTGCTCGCCGCGTACGGCATCGGGCTATTGGGACAGGCGTCCGTCAAGCTGTTTGCATCGGGATTTTACGCCATGCGCGATACGCGCACGCCCGTCACGATCGCCATTTCATGCCTCGTGCTTGCCGGCCTCTCCGCCTTCCTGCTGCTTCGCTGGCTCGGCCCCGCCGGCATCGCGCTCGGCTCCTCCATCGGCTGGTCGGTGAGCCTCGTGTTCCACGTGCGCGATTTGAATCACCGGATCGGACGCATCCTGCACGCCGCCGATTGGCGGTACTTCGCATCCGCACTCGGCGGGGCGATCCTCGCGGGAGGGGCGGGGTGGGTGGTCGCGCGCCTCGCGCAGGGCCTGCCCCCCATTCCATTGGCCGCGCTCGCCTTCGCTATGTTTGGGGTGATGTACGGAGCCG
This sequence comes from Gemmatimonadales bacterium, assembly GCA_035763205.1. Classification (GTDB taxonomy): domain Bacteria; phylum Gemmatimonadota; class Gemmatimonadetes; order Gemmatimonadales; family GWC2-71-9; genus 40CM-2-70-7. The sequence continues at coordinate 2,499 of DASUBP010000051.1, read as the reverse complement.
TGACGGTACTGCTCCGGCACCCTGACGCGATGCGCCTATGGCAATACCTCCGGAACTTGTCCGCACGCTAGCGACTCTGCCCGACCGCCCCGGCGTCTATCTCTGGAAAGACGCCGAGGGGGGGATTTTGTACGTGGGGAAGGCCAAGAGTCTCCGCTCGCGCGTCCGGTCGTACTTCGGGCCCGACCATGAGGACGTCGCCAAGCACGAAGCACTGGTGCGACAGATCGCGGCGGTCGAAACCATCGTCGTGCCGACCGAAGCCGAGGCATTGCTCCTCGAAAACAACCTCATCAAGGCCCACAGTCCGCGCTTCAACGTTCTCCTGCGGGACGACAAGAGCTATCCCCAGATCGCCGTGACGATGGGCGAACCGTTCCCGCGGATCCTGGTCGTACGACGGGTGACCATCCCGGGAGCGCGGTACTACGGCCCCTACACCGACGTCGGAACGCTGCGGCAGACCCTGCAGATCATCCGGCGCCTCTTCACCGTCCGGTCCTGCAACTGGAAGCTTCCGGAAGAGCGTCCGGACCGGCCCTGCCTGGACTATCACATCGAGCGGTGCAAGGCCCCCTGCGTGAACTACCAGTCGCAGGAGGACTATCGCCGCATGATCGATGACGTCCTTCTGTTCCTCGAGGGGAAGACGGTCGACGTCCGGACCCGGCTCCGCGAACGCATGAACGAAGCGAGCCGGGTGCAGGATTACGAACGGGCCGCCCAGCTTCGGGACGCCATCCGGTGGCTCGAGCAGATCGACCGCCCGCAGGCGGTGGAGCAGGTGGCGGGAGGGGACGCGGACGCCATAGGCTTCGCGCGGGACGGTGATGACGCCTGTGGGGTCATTCTCCGGGTCCGGGAGGGCCGGGTCGTCGCCCGGGAGCATCGGTTCCTCGAGCATGCGGAGGGTGAAACAGAAGCCGCGGTGCTGTCGGCATTCCTGGTGCGGTACTACCTCCCGCTCGAGCAGCGGGCCCACCGGGTGCTCTTGCCGTTCGGACCCGATGACTTCGAGGCGCTGCGGTCCCTGTCTCCGGATGTCGAGTGGCTGACGCCCCAGCGGGGGGCGAATGCCCGCGTGGTGGCCGTCGCGGAGCAGAACGCCCGGCACCTCCTCGATTCATTGATGATCGAATCGTTTGACATCGAAGAGCGGGCCGCGGATCCGGTCTACGCCCTCGGCCGTGATCTGGGCCTGGCCGCCGTCCCTCGATCGTTCATTTGCGTCGACATCTCGACGAACCAGGGGCGGGACACCGTCGGGTCGCTGGTGTGGTTCGAGTCGGGGCGCCCAAAAAAGAGCGAGTACCGGCGGTACAAGATCAAGGGCCCCGCCCAGCAGGATGACTTTGCGGCGATCCACGAGGTGGTCACCCGGTTCGTGACGCGCCGGCTCGCCGAGCAGAAAGCGCTCCCCGACCTGGCGATGATCGACGGGGGAAAAGGACAGCTGTCGGCGGCGGTGGATGCCGCACGAGGAGCGGGGGCACCGGCACTTCCCCTGGTGAGTCTGGCCAAGCGGGAAGAGCACGTGTTCTTCCCGGATCGCGCTGAGCCGCTGGTTCTGTCCCGCCGGAGTCCGTCCTTGCGCCTCTTGCAGCGGGCCCGCGACGAAGCCCACCGGTTCGCCGTCACCTACAGCCGCAAACGCCGTTCGGCCCGCACCATCACGTCTGCCCTGCTGGAGATCCGGGGGATCGGGCCAAACCGCCGCAAATCGCTTCTCGAGCGCTTCGGATCGCTGGCGGGCGTGAAGACCGCGACCCCGGCTGAAATCGCCGCGCTACCCGGATTCTCGACCGCGCTGGCCGAACGTATCCTCGACCGCCTGAAGGACCGATAATGCCTCTCCCTTGGACCCTCGTGTGCTCCCGTTGCAACGACACCCGCGACGCCGGCGGCCTGCCGGGCGTGTGCCCTCATGATGGCGCGCCGTATCTCGTGAAGTACCCTGGCCATCCCCCCGCGGAGGTAAAGTCTCTCCTGAAAGACCGCCGCCGGAACATGTGGCGCTACCGCGAATGGCTTCCGCTCGCCGATGGCGAGCAGCCGATCACCCTCGGCGAAGGGGGCACGCCACTCCTCCCGCTCGGCCGCCTCGGAAAGAAGGCGGGATTCGAGCACCTGTTCGTAAAGGACGAGGGGTTGAATCCGACCGGCTCGTTCAAGGCGCGGGGACTGGCCGCCGCGGTCACCCGGGCAGTGCTCGCGGGTGCCAGTCGATTCGTCGTGCCCACCGCGGGCAATGCCGGCGTGTCCCTTGCGGCCTACGCCACCCGCGCGGGCGTGACCGCCCGAGTGTACGCACCCGCCTCCACGCCAAGGACCATTCTGTCGCAAATCCAGCGCTTCGGCGCCGATCTCCAGCTCATCGACGGGCACATCGGCGACTGCGGGAAAGCGGCCCGGGCGTATGCGGCGGAAACCGGTGCAGTGGACGTCTCGACGCTTCGCGAACCCTACCGCATCGAGGGCAAGAAGACCCTGGGCCTCGAG
>DASUBP010000050.1:0-5608 GCA_035763205.1 Gemmatimonadales bacterium | reverse complement strand
GTCAGGCGGTGCAGAACATGAACGTGATGCTGGGCCTCCAGGAAACGGCGGGGCTCGCGTGCTGAAGGTTCGCGTCGTCAAGATCGGCGGCAACGAGCTCGATCGCCCCGAGTGGGTGTCCTCGTGCGCCCGGGCCCGGTCCGGTGGTTCGGGCGTCCCGGCCGTCCCGACGGTCATCGTGCATGGCGGCGGCCGCGCGGTTTCCTATCTCTCCCGGCGCCTGTCACTCCCCGGCGAGAAGCGTGAAGGTCTGCGCGTCACCACGGCGCAAGTCGCCGAGGTGGTGGAGATGGTCCTGGCGGGGCCGGTGAATCGCCTCCTCGTGACCGCCTTGCGGAGCGCGGGGATCGACGCCATCGGATTGTCGGGAGCGGACGGCGGGCTTCTGGCGGCTACACAGATTGCGGGTGGCCTGGGGTACGTGGGTGAGATCACGCGGGTCCGGACCGCGCTGATCGAGAGCCTGCTTCTGGCGGGACTCACACCCGTCATCGCGCCGGTCACGCCCGATCCTGCCGGATCTGCCGTTGCGTTGAACGTCAACGCGGACAGCGCCGCGGCGGTCGTGGCCGCCGCGTTGCGCGCGACGGAACTCCTGTTCGTGTCCGACGTGCCGGGCGTGAAGATCGGGGACGTACCGCAGTCGAAGATCTCCAGCGGCGACATCGAGCGGCTCATCGCGGACGGCACGGCCACCGACGGCATGGCCGCCAAGCTGCGTGCCGCCCAGCACGCGCTTTCAGGTGGCGCGCAGTCGGTCCGCATCGGCGATCTGCGGATGCTCACCGAGCCTTCGGCGGGCACTCGCCTCGTCACCTCAGCCTCACGCACCTCGGCCGTCCTGGCGTGACCGCAACTGTCCCGGGGGCTTCGGCTCTGCTCGGGCTCTATGCCCGTGTCGGTCCCGTCTTCACGGGCGGGGAAGGCGTGGAGCTCATCGCCGAGGACGGCACCCGGTACCTCGACTTCACGTCCGGGATCGCGGTCAACGCGCTTGGCTACGGCCACCCCGTCATCCGCGACGCCATCACGCGGGCGCTGGACGCCGGGCTGATTCACGTCTCGAACCTGTTCCGTACCGAACCCGGTGAGGCCCTCGCGGCCGAGCTGACGGGGCGGTCATTCGCCGATCAGGCGTTCTTCTGCAACTCGGGGGCCGAGGCGAATGAGGCGGCCTTCAAGTTCGCCCGGAAGTGGAGCAGGAAGACCGGCATCGTGGCGTTCAGCCATTCCTTCCACGGCCGGCTCTTCGCGTCCCTCGCGGCCACCGACCACCCTGAGTACCAGAAGCCGTTTCTCCCGCTGACCCCGGGCGTGCGGATCCTCCCGCTGGGAGACCGCGCCGCCGCCGAGGCCGGGATCACCGCCGAAGAGACGGCCGCGGTGATCATCGAGCCGGTGCAGGGGGAGGGCGGCGTCCGCCCCGTCGGCGACGAGTGGCTGGCATTTCTGCGCCAGCTCTGCGACGCGCGTGGGGTGGCGTTGATCTTCGACGAAGTCCAGTGCGGCCTGGGACGGACGGGAACGCTGTTCGCCTACGAACAGACGGGCGTCACGCCCGACATGCTGACCCTGGCAAAGCCCCTGGCCGGCGGCTTGCCGATGGGGGCGGTGCTCGTGACGGATGCAATCGCGAGTGCGCTCGCGACGGGTGACCACGCGACCACGTTCGGTGGCGGTCCCCTGGTGGCGTCGGTGGCCGTCGAAGTCGTGAAGACCATCGCCGAGCCGGACTTCCTCGCTTCCGTTCGCGCGCGCGGGGAGCACCTGGGGAGGGGCTTGGCGCGGATCGCGAAGGCGTCGTCGAAGATCAAGAGCGTCCGCGGCCGCGGGTTGATGTGGGGAGTGGAGCTGTCCGTCCCTGCCGCCCCGGTCGTCGGGGCCGCGCGCGACCGGCAACTGCTCGTTTTGTCGGCCGGCCCGAACGTGCTGCGCCTCTTGCCGCCACTGGTGATCGAGGACGCCGATCTCGATCGGGGGCTGGCCGTATTGGCGGAGGTACTCGCGTGAGCGCGTTGCCGCTTCCGCTGCTTCATCCCGCCCTCGAGATTCGCCCGGCCTCGCTCGCCGACGTGCCCGCACTCGAAAAGCTGATGGCGCCGTTCATCGCGACGGGGGACCTGCTCCCACGGTCCAATTACGATCTGTGCCGGCACATCAAGGAATACGTCATCGCTGGCACGCCCGAGGGTGAGGTGATCGGCTGCGGGTCCCTCAAGGTCTACAGCCAGACGCTGGGTGAAGTCGCCGGTCTCGCCGTGGCCGATGGGTGGCAGGGTGCCGGCGTCGGCCGCGCGATCGTCGAGGGCCTGCTCGAAGACGCCCGGGAGCTGGGACTCGCGGAAACGTTCGCACTCACCCGGAAGCCCGACTTCTTCTCGCGCCTCGGCTTCGCCCGCACCGAGAAGACCAGATTTCCCCTGAAGGTCTGGGCCGACTGCGCCCGGTGCCCACGGCAATCCTGCTGTGACGAAATCGCGGTGACGCGCGCTCTGGGGTAGATTCCCGTCGTGGCATCCGACATCCACAAGAAACTCGTCTTCGGGGCCCTCGGTTGCGGGGGCCTTTTGGTCGTGTTCGGCGGGATCGGCTTGCTGCTCACCAAGGACCAGCTCTTCAAGGGCAGTGAAGCACAGCAGACGTACACGAGCGACGACGGGATCGCCGCGTGGGACACCCTGTCCGGCTTTGCCATCACCGACTCTCTCGTTCCCCCCTCCCTGCCGCCCTGGTCACTCTCCGGAGCAACATCCCCCGGGACGCTGGTGCTGGGCGCCTCCCGCAGCGGCAACAACCTGCCCGCTTTCGGAGACACCTTTCCGGCCGGATCCAAGGAACGCAAAGGCTGGGAAGAGAGTGGCGCCTCGGTCACGATCTCCCGTCCAACGGACAAGAATCACCTTTCCCGGAGCATGGTGCTGGTGTCCCCTCCCGCGGGCTTCCGCCTGTTTCAGGCCCGGGTGCTCTTCGCCGCCGCGGAGACGTGGAAGGGGGACGGTGACCTGCCGGATGCCAGGATGGCGATGGACTCCGCGCTCAATCTCGCGCGGGGCATGCAGCAGTCCGGTGCGCTGGAGCGCCTGTTGGTCGGTGCGCGCATCGAGCGCGATGCGATGGATGTGCTTTCGCGCGACACCACGCTGGCGGGCGGCAAGGCGGCGGCGGCCCGGGCCGGCGAGCGGATAGCGCCACTCGACCGCTTTGTAACCCGTCTGCGGCGGGTGGACCGGTTGCTGACCATCGCAGGGTCCGACCCGGGCAACGCGAGGTATCTCGGGGACTGGGTCGCAGACACGGCGTTGCCTCTCGCCATTCGTACGGCGACGGTCCGCGCGATCGGGCTCGGATGGGTTTTCAGCGCGACCGAACCGGGACTCGGCATCGACACCTCCCGCACCGTCACTCTCCAGAAATTGCGCAAGGCGAGCACCTCGGACTCTGTCACGGTGGCCATCGACCATGTGATCCACCAAGGAGATACGTTCACGTCGCGCATCCGCGTCTCAACGGCCTACCGCGCCGAGCGGATGTTCCTCGATTGGCGCTGATCGGCCGCGGGCGTTGACACACTCCCATCCTGCCAGGGAGAATTCCTTCTCCCAGGCTCGAAGCCTGGGCTCGGCACGGCTCTGCGCTTGAAGCGCAGTGACTGGCCGAGCACACTCTTTAGAGTGTGAAGACACGCGTCACTGAGAGGCGCGGCATGGCCCGAGTGATTTTTTGGGACGTCGACACCCAGTACGATTTCATGCGAGCGGACGGGAAGCTCTATGTCCCGGACGCCGAAAAGGTCATTCCCAATCTCAAGCGCCTGACCGACTACGCCCACCAGAACGACATCCGGGTGGTGGCCTCGGCGGACGACCACTCCCCGGGCGACAAGGAGCTGTCCGATCACCCCAACTGGCGCGACACGTTCCCCCCGCATTGCATGCACGGCACGCCGGCTCAGAAGAAAATCCCCGAGACCGCGCTCAAGAACCCGATGGTGATCGAGCCGGAAATGCGGGATCCCGTGGAGCTGGGGAATGCGCTGCGGGCGCACAAGGGCGACTTGCTGTTCCACAAGCACTGGTTCGACGTTTTCACCAATGCGAACGTCGTGCCGGCGCTGACGGTCCTGTCGCCCGACGACATCGTGCTGTACGGCGTGGCGCTGGACGTGTGCAACCGCTACGCCATCGAAGGCCTGTTGACCCACCGTCTGCACACCCGACTCTTCGCGGTGACCGACGCGATGAAGCCCATCGACGCCAGCGCCGCGGAGCACCTCCTCAAGGAATGGGGAGAGGAAGGCGTTCGTCTCGTGAAGACCGATGAAGTGTTAGGGGGAATCGCGTGAGCCTGCCCACGCCCGCATTCGGGAAGTTTTTCCTGCCCGGCCCGACCGACGTGCATCCGGATGTTCTCGCCGCGATGTACCGGCCCATGATCGGCCACCGCTCGTCCGCCATGGAGGACCTGCTCAAGCGCTGCGCCCCCAAGCTGCAGCAGCTGGCCCGGACTTCGCGCACCGTCATGGTCGGCACGACCTCGGCCACGGGGTTCATGGAGATGGCGGTCCGCTCAGGGATACGGAAGAAGGCGATCTCGATCGTCAACGGCTCGTTCTCGGAGCGGTTCGCCGACCTGGTGAAGGCCTGCGACAAGGAATGCGTCCGCCTCGAGGTCCCGCTGGGCGGCTTCGTCGAGCCCGATCAGCTGCGGGATGCCCTGAAGAAGAACCCCGGGGTCGACGCGGTGACCTTGGCGCACTCGGAGACCTCCACGGGCGTGCTGCAGGACGTCGCGGCCCTGTCCAAGGTGGTCCATGAGTTTCCGGACGTCCTCTTCCTGGTCGACGCCGTCACCTCGATGGCGGGTTCGCCGGTCGAGACGGATGCGTGGGACCTGGACTACGTCTTCACCGGGTCGCAGAAAGCCCTCGCCCTGCCGCCGGGTCTGGCGTTCGGGGTCGCGTCTCCCCGGATGCTCGAGCGCGCCAGGACCCTGCCGTCCCGCGGGCTCTACTTCGACCTGGTCACTTTCGAAAAGGCGAGCGCCAAGTACTCGCCGACCAACACACCCGCCCTGTCGCTCTTCTTCGCCCTGGACGTCCAGCTCGAGCGCATCGACGCGGAGGGGGGCATCGAGGCGCGGTGGAAGCGGCATGACGACATGCGCAAGACGACCGAGAAGTGGGTCCAGAAGGGCGGGCTCTCCTATCTGCCTCCCGAGGGCCGCCGGAGCTGGACCGTCTCGTGCATCAAGATGCCGAACGGCAAGATCTCGAAGGACCTGGTCGGAGCGGTGAAGAAGGAGGGGTGGGTCATCGGCACCGGTTACGGCGGGGTGAAGGACTCGACCTTCCGGATCGGACATATGGGTGACCACTCCGTGGCGTCCTTGGAGAACCTTCTGGCCCTCATTCAACGGATCCTGGGATGAGCATTCGGGTCGTCATCGCCGACAAGCTCGGCGACGCGGGGATCGCGCTGCTGGCGTCGTCTCCGGAAATCCACGTCGTGAACCTCGCGGGGAAATCGCGTGAGGAGCTCGAGGCCGCTCTGACGACGGCCGAGGCGCTCATCGTGCGCAGCGAAACGAAGGTGACGGCCGAGATGATCGC
>DASUBP010000049.1:0-3761 GCA_035763205.1 Gemmatimonadales bacterium | reverse complement strand
CAGTGCCCCGATCTACTTCCTGTATATCGCGCCGCTCGGCGTGGTGACGGCCGCGGCGGTACTCGAGATCCAGTTCGAAGGGGCGGCGGCGTGGCCGGTGTTCGGGGGCGCGTTGCTGCTGTTCGCCATCCTGTTCCCGGTGCGCTGGATCCGTCCTGGGTTCACGAGCGACCTGGGGGTACGCTACACGCGGGTCCCCATGACGGCGCTCTTGCCGGGACGGGCGCAACTGTGGATCACTCCCGCTGAGGCGGCCGAGTACACGGGGATGACCGCCCTGGTCGCGGCGCATGCCCGTGGAGGATACGTCTATGCGACGCCCGACTGCCCTGAAGTGAACGTGCTCACCGGCACCAGGAATCCGACGCGAACGCTGTTCGACTTTTTCGACGATCCGGTGAACCGCACGGCGCGCATTCTCGCTCAGCTCGACTCGACCGGTGTGACGACGGTCCTCCTCAACAGCCGCCCCGGTTTCTCGGGTCCTGTCCCCAGCGACCTCGCGGCCGCGCTGGCGGTGCGGTATCCTCACGCGCAATCCATCGGGCGGTTCGAGGTGCGGTGGCGGGAATGAAGATCACTGACAAGCTGCTCGAGCAGCCCATCGTGTACCGGGCCTGGATGGCGCCCTTCGCCGAGGCGAAGCTGGCGCCGATGCGGGCGCATACGGATTTCTCCAAGCTCAAGCGGGTTCTGGATGTGGGTTGCGGGCCGGGGACCAACGCCCCGCACTTCGCCCAATGCGATTATCTGGGTGTGGACATCAATCCCCAGTACGTGGCGGACGCGACCAAGCGCTACAAGCGCAAGTTCCTGGCGGCGGATATCACCCAGTATCAGGTGAGCGGGGACCCGTTCGACTGCATCCTGGTGAACAGTTTCCTGCACCACGTCGACCTGCCCAGCACGCACCGGATCCTGGCCCACCTGCCTTCGCTGCTGCCGCCGGACGGGTTCGTGCACATCATCGAGCTCACCCTGCCGCCGAACGCGTCGCCATCAAGACTTCTCGCCAAACTGGACCGGGGGGATTATCCCCGGCCGCTCGAAGAATGGCGCGGGATCTTCCGGGAGCATTTCGAGGAAGTCGTCTTCGAGCCGTATTCCGTGGGGATGGCCGGGGTCACGCTCTGGAAATTCGTCTACTTCAAAGGACGGAAGCGCCCGTGACCACCAACCCGCGAGTCTCGGTGGGGATTCCTCTTTTCAATGAGGAGCAGGGGGTACCGGAGCTCATCCGGCGGGTGGCTGCGGTGCTGGACGGCCTGCCGGGGGGACCTCATGAGATCGTTTGTGTGGACGACGGGAGCCGGGACGGCACGGTGCGCGTGCTGGAGCAGCTGACGGCGAAGGAGCGGCGCCTCAAGGTGGTGGCGTTCTCCCGGAACTTCGGCCACCAGACGGCACTCACGGCGGCGCTCGATCATGTCGCCGGTGACGTCGTGGTGGTGATGGACGGGGATCTCCAGGATCCGCCTGAAGAGATTCCCCGGTTTCTGAAACATTACGCCGAAGGCTATGACGTCGTGTACGCGAAGCGGGTGGGGCGGAAGGAATCGTGGTGGCTCCGGTTGTGTTACTTCGGTTTCTATCGGCTCATGTCCTCACTTTCCACGCTCCCCCTCCCGCTCGACGCGGGCGACTTCTCTCTGATGTCGCGTCGCGTAGTGGAGGTACTGAAGAGCTCCCCGGAGCATCACCGCTATCTCCGAGGCCTCAGGGCCTGGGCGGGCTTCAAGCAGCTCGGCGTGGAGGTCGAGCGTCCGGCGCGCTTTGCGGGGGAAAGCCAGTACAGCCTCTGGGCGCTGATGCGACTCGCGGCGAACGGGATCTTTGCATTCTCGACCATCCCCCTGAAAGCCGCAGCGCTCCTGGGCACCCTCGCCATCGGTTTGGCGATGCTCTACGTGCCCTGGGCGCTCTACGCGAAGTTCATCCTCAAGCAGAGCCCGCAGGGATTCACGACGCTCATCGTGGCGATCGTGTTCCTGTCGGGCGTGAATCTCTTCTTCCTCGGCATCATCGGCGCCTACATGGGGCGGGTGTACGAGGAAGTGAAGCGCCGACCACTCTATGTCGTAGACAGAGTGATCGGCGGCTGAGAAACAACAACAACAACGACGTCAAGGAAAGACGTCGAGGAAAATCGTCGAGGAGAATCGCAGGGTCAGCTGCAGGACGTCGTGACCGGTCCGCTCTTGCCCTTCCCGCCCACACCGCCCCTGCCGCTACCCCGGTTCACGGATCCGTTCAGAGACTTCTTCAACAGGTGCAGGGGGGAGTTGATGCCGACCGGATCGGTGCCCGCGAATGCGGTGCCGAACCCGATGGTGAGCGCCCAGCGCGGCGGTCCCGAGGTGAGGCTGTGGCTCCCGCCGATCGCGAAGGCGAACGGGCTGTGGGGAAGGTGAATGGTGGCACCTCCGCCGATGGTTCGCGGCAGCGTCTCACCGGAGTCGGGTGTTCCGAAATCTCCCCCGAACGAGAGTCCCGCGGTCAAGCGCGGTGAAAGGTCGTAGGAGCCCTCGAACGAGAGCGACGTGGCGTGCGGGGGATCGAGCAGCGAGGCGGCCCCCTGACCGGTGAGGTCCCTGCTGGTGGTGACCGCGACGTGGAGGGGATCGATCGGCTGGACGCCGACCCCCAGGTCGACTCCGACGCCGGTGTTGCCGGTGCCGAGTCCGCAGCGCTGGAGGCCGGTGGGCAAGGTCATGGTGAGGGACGTACCGATGTCGGGGGACCAGGGTGCGTCGTCGAAGCTGTACGAGAGATCCGCGCCGATCGGAAGGTCACCGAACCCCGTGCTGGTGTACGCGACTCCCCCGGAGTCGTTCTCGGCGTGGATGTAGCCGGGGGCGACGGAGAACCCGATCCAGGGCCGGACCTGCCACTGCAGGGTGGCGGTGAGGGTCTGGTCTTTCTGGAGGTCGTTGAGCTTGGCGGCTCCGCCTGAGACGCCGTACGAGACCTGCGCGTAGGCCGCGGAGGCCAGGAATACCGATGCGACGAGGGCGGATCCGAGACGAGTGCAGCGACTCACTGGGTGCTCCGATTTGGGGGTTAGCTTCGCGATACGCTATGCAAAAAAACGCACTACAGTATCCTGTTTCCGCGATTTGCGGGCGGTGATCCAGGGCCCTGGACTAGGGCATGTCCATGTCACATATAGGCTTAAGTATATGGCACACTTATCGCCAACACAGACCCCCGGAATGGAGGGGACGTCACCGATGAAAAATGCCGGCTTTACGATGCTCGAGCTCATGGTCGTGGTGATCCTGATCGCCGTGCTGACGACTCTGGCACTGCCGAAGCTCACCACTGCCGCTCAGAAGGCCAACATCCGCTCGACGCGACTCGAGCTGTCGACGATGGTGACCAAAGCCCGCGCCGCCGCGATTCAGCGGGGGTGTGTGGACAGTCTCCACATCAACAGTACGCAGGCGTGGGTGACGGCATGCAAGGTCTCGGGTACGGGCCGGGACACGGTCGGCCCAGTCGATCGGGTCGGCAACCGGTTCGGCGTGACGCTCTCTTCTTCGACGACGAACTATGGATTCGATCCCCGGGGATTGCTGGTGGGGTTCGCCGGTGGCACCATCGTCATCACCGGGACCGGTGGCAATGCGGGGTTCTCGGATTCTGTGGTGATCAACAACGTCGGCAAGGTGACCCACTAATGAACCGTCGCGGCTTTACCATCGTCGAGATCATGATCGCGGTCGTGATCCTGTGCGTGGGCCTCCTGGGGCTCGCGAGCG
>DASUBP010000048.1:0-23499 GCA_035763205.1 Gemmatimonadales bacterium | reverse complement strand
CCCTGCCAGGTGAACCACCCCAGCACGGCCAGCGCCCCCCAGAACAGGAGCGCCAGCCTCCCGTGGAGCCTCGGCGCCGCCGCGTACAACGCGTGGCCGCCGTCGAGCTGCGCGAGGGGGAGGAGGTTCAGCATCGTGACGAACATCCCGATCCATCCGGCGAACGCGAGGGGCGACAGCACCAGGCCCCCGGAGCCCCCAAGGACGAGCGCCCGCACGCCGCTGGTGAGGAGCGACGAGCCGATAGGCACGATATCGTGGCCGACGACGAGCAGGAGGTTCGACCCGGGTGCGAGCAGCGGATGCGTATGCGACTGCGACAAGCCGACCATCAGCACCGGCAGCGCGACCACGAAGCCGGCGAACGGACCCGCGACTCCGATGTCCAACAGTTGACGCCGGTCACTCAGAATGGTGCGTATCCGGATGAATGCACCGAGGCTGCCGATGATGGAGATCAGAGGCGCGGGGATGAAGAAAGGCGGCGACGCGTTCACACCGTGCCGCCGGGCCGCGACGTAATGGCCGAGCTCGTGGGCGAGCAGAATGCCCAGGAGAGGGATCGAGAACGGGAGCCCGGATGCCCAGGTACTCCAGAAGCGGGCGCTCGGGTGCGCGAGCGAGGTGAGGAGCCCGAGCACACCGTAATAAGGAAGGCGGCCTTCGAGTACGGCACCGGACAGCGTGACACTCGCGAACGTCAGCACAAAGAGCGCGGCGTGCAGCCACCAGCGTTCGCCGCGGCGCGGCCTGACCAACGTCAGAATGAGGTGGCGTCCGTCCGATTCGTCGGACCAGTAGTAAGGACCGCGCCACGTCTCGAGCGCGTCCCGCAGCTGGGGGGACGGCGCCGCATGCGCCGGATGTACAAGCGCATCAACGACTTCACGATCGGGCAGTGACGTGGTCTCCGCCCGCTCGACGAACGACATCAGGTTCATGGGCACCCTTGACGCCTCGGGCCGGGGCCTCTACTATAAGTCACTGGCACGCCTACAGATACCCAAGCACCCTCTTTTACAACATACAAACCGCGTTCACTCCCCCGATTGCAGGGGGTTCCCGCCGCCGTACATCGCTTACCGGAGCCGAAGCACACGTGGACATCGCTGAACTCAAGAGAAAATCCGTCGCCGAGCTGCACGCGATGGCCGAGAGTCTGAACATTCAAAACTACTCGGGGATGCGAAAGCAAGACCTGATCTTCCGCATCGAGCAATCACTGCTCGACACCGACACGGTTTTGCGCGGCGAAGGGGTACTGGAGATTCTGCCGGAAGGATACGGCTTCCTTCGCAGCCCCGACTGGAATTACCTGTACGGCCCCGACGACATCTACGTCTCGCCTTCGCAGATCAAGCGCTTCGACCTCCGCACCGGCGACACCATCCTGGGTCAGGTTCGTCCTCCCAAGGAAGGCGAGCGGTACCTCGCGCTGCTCAAGGTCGAGAACGTCAACGGCGAGGAGCCCGAAAAGGCCAAGCACCGGGTCGCGTTCGACAACCTGAGGCCCCGGTATCCCGAAGAGCGGATTCGCCTCGAGCGGAAGGACGGCGACCTCTCGATGCGGGTGATGGACATCCTGTGTCCGATCGGCAAGGGCCAACGCGGGCTGATCGTCTCGCCGCCGAAGGCCGGCAAGACCATCCTGATGCAAAAACTCGCCAACTCCATCATCGAGAACCACCCCGAGGTCTACCTCATCGTGCTGCTCATCGACGAGCGGCCCGAAGAAGTGACCGACATGGAAGAGAACGTCAAGGGCGCGGAGGTCATCTCGTCGACCTTCGACGAGCCCGCCGACCGCCACGTGCAGGTGGCGGACATGGTGATCGAGAAGGCGAAGCGCATGGTCGAGCACGGCAAGGACGTCGTGATCCTGCTCGACTCCATCACCCGACTGGGCCGGGCCCACAACGTGGTGGTCCCGCACTCCGGCAAGATCCTCTCGGGCGGTGTGGACGCCAATGCGCTCCAGAAGCCCAAGCGGTTCTTCGGCGCCGCGCGCAACATCGAAGGCGGGGGGTCGCTCACGATTCTGGCCACCGCCCTGATCGACACGGGCTCGCGGATGGACGAAGTCATCTTCGAAGAGTTCAAGGGCACCGGCAACATGGAAGTGATTCTCGACCGCCGGATCGCCGACCGCCGGGTCTACCCCGCCATCGACGTCCAACGGACCTCCACCCGGAAAGAAGAGCTCCTCCTGGCCAAGGACGAGCTCAACAAGGTCTACCTCCTCCGCAACTTCCTGGCGGACATGCCGCCCGTGGAAGCGATCGAGTTCCTGCTGGAGCGGATGAAGCGCACCAAGACCAACACCGAGTTCTTCGCGACGATGGCCCAAGGGTGAGCGGGGGGATGGGCCGGCTGTTGGGCGTCGACTGGGGCGAGAAGCGGATCGGCCTCGCCCTCTCCGACGAATCCCGAACGCTGGCCCAACCCCTCGACACCCTCACTCGCCGGCCCGGCAAGCGCTTCCCCATGGCGGCGCTGCAGGCGCACCTTGCCACCCACGGGGTGACCGGCATCGTGGTCGGACTTCCCCTCGACGCAGCGGGTGCCGAAGGCGATGCCGCGACGGCCGCCCGGCAGCTGGCTGACGACATCGCGCGGCGCACCGGACTCCCCGTCGCCCTCTGGGATGAGCGCTTCACCACCGCCCGCGTGCTGGGCGCCGTGCGAGAGATGGGCGGCAAGACCCGGGGGCGGAAGGGCGATGTCGACGCCCTCGCGGCGACGCTGCTCCTGCAGCACTACCTCGACGCCCTGCGCGGGAGTGCCGTGTGAAGAAGCGCATCGCCCAGGTCCTGACGGTCCTGCTCGCCGCGTGCTCCACCACGCCGGCCCGTGGCCCCCAGATCGCCGTGACCGTTCCCCACGGTGCGACGCTCGATGTCGCGATGGACTCCCTTTCGGCGCGCGGTGTCATCGCCCATCCGTTCTGGTTCCGGATCTACGCCCGCTTCGTCGGTCTCCGGTCGAATCTCAAGAGCGGGACCTACGCCTTCCATGAAGATGAGACGTGGCGGGTGATCACCGAAGCGCTGTCGACCGGGCGTGGCGCGCTGGTGCATTTCACCACCCCGGAAGGGTTGATGGCCACGGAAGTCGCGGACCTGGCCCGGAGCCGGCTCGGAATCCCCCGCGATTCCTTCCTGCTGGCCATAGCGGACCCGGATCTCAAGTCCGAGCTCGGTCTGCCGTCCAATGCACCGACGGTGGAGGGGTACCTCTACCCCACCACGTATCTCGTGCCCGCCAAGATCGGCGCGCGCGACCTGGTGCGCGCGATGGTTCGCGAGTTTCTGGGCCAGTGGGACTCGACCTGGACGGCGACGCTCGACTCGCAGCACCTGTCACGGCAGGCGATCGTCACGGTGGCGTCGATTGTCGAAGCCGAGGTGCGGTATGACCCGGACCGGCCCTATGTGGCGGCGGTGTACTTGAATCGGCTGCGGCGGGGGATGAAGCTCGAAGCGGACCCGACGGTGATCTACGCGTATGGCCACCGGCTCAAGCGGGTTTTCGAAAAGAATCTCCTGATCCGGTCACCGTACAACACCTACCTGCACGCGGGACTGCCACCGGGACCAATCGCGCAACCCGGGCATGCGAGTCTGGACGCGACCATTCATCCGGCCGAGGTGCCCTATCTCTATTTCGTGGCCCAACCGGACGGGAAGCACATCTTCTCGGTGACCTACGCGGAGCACCTTGCCGCAATCCAGAAGGTCAAGCGACTGAAAGCCGCAGCTCGCGCGAAGCGCGCTCCGGGTCATCCGACGCCAGCACCGACGCGATAACCGCGACGCCCGCCGCGCCGGCTCGCCTGATCGCGGCGGCGTTGTCCTTGGTAATGCCCCCGATCCCGATCACGGGAAGGCCTGCCGGCGCGAGCCGGGCGAGCCTCCCGAAACCCTCCGGGCCCAGGGGGGCACCGGCATCCGATTTGGTGGACGTGGCGTAACAGGGACCGATGCTCCAGTAGTCGGCCCGGAGGTCGGCGTCACTCGCCTCCATGGGAGTGCCGACGGAGATGCCGACGATGAAACCGGGTGGGAGGTGTGCGGCGAGGGCCGCCACGGGGACGTCGTCCTGTCCCAGGTGCACGCCCGCGGCACCAACCGCCAGGGCGACGTCGAGGCGGTCGTTGACGAGCACCGGCACGGAGAGGGCGCCCACGAGAGCCCGCGCGACGTCCGCCACTTCGCGCGCGGGGGCGGGCTTCCAGCGGACCTGGATGGACGTCGCACCACCGGCGACGGCCCGGCGGCACACCTCCACCACATTCCGCCCCTTGAGAAGCGAGGCGTCCGTGAGCACCATCAAGCGCACCCGATCAACGAGCATCGATTGACCACCCGGATTCTGCGGGGGTTGCGCGGCGCCACGACGGCGACCGCCAACACCTCCGACGCCATTCTCGATGCGACGGCCGAGCTGCTCGCCGCCCTGCAGAAGGCGAACGCCTTCGCCCCTGAGGACATCGAGAGCGCCATCTTCACGTCCACGCCCGACCTCACCGCCGAATACCCGGCGCGCGCGGCCCGGAATCTGGGCTGGACCGGCGCACCGCTCCTCGGGGCGCAGGAAGTGCCGGTGCCCGGGGGCGTGCCTCTCTGCATCCGTGTCCTCCTTCATTTCTACACGGCGCGGAAGCCGGGCGCGCTCAAACATATCTATCTCCGGGGGGCCGCCGCTTTGCGCCCCGATCGGTCGACATGAACGTCGCGATCACCGCGAAGGGCGCCGCGCGGTGGCGTGCCGGGCATCCCTGGGTCTACCGGTCCGATGTTGCCGAGGAGCCGGGCGACCAGGCTGGGGTCGTCCGGGTCACCGACCGGAAGGGCAAGTACCTCGCCCGGGCGCTCTACTCACCGAAGTCGGAGATCAGGCTGCGCCTCCTGACCACCGAGGACGTCGAGATCGACCGGGAGTGGTGGCGGTCGCGCATTGCGGCCGCGGCGGCCAAGCGCACCGGCATCGACGCCACGGCGTGGCGGGTGGTGCATGGTGAGGGCGACGGACTGCCGTCACTCGTCATCGACCGGTACGGCCCGTATGCCGTTGCGCAGCTTCTCTCCGCGGGCGTTGAATCGGCTCGCGAGCACATCGGCGCCGCCATACAGGATGTCCTCCATCCAGAGGGGATCCTGCTCCGAAATGACGCCGCGGTACGTCGGCACGAAGGGCTTCCACTCGAAGTGTCCCTGCTTTCCGGTACGGTGCCGGAGAGCGTCGAGGTCACTGAGTCGGGCGTGAGGTATCTGGCGGCACCGTGGCAGGGCCAGAAGACGGGCGGGTTTCTCGATCAGCGGGAGAACCGCGTAATGCTGGCCGAGCACGCGAGGCCGGGCGGCCGCGCCGCCGATTTCTTCGCCTACCACGGCTCCTTCACGATTCACCTGGCGAAGGTGGCGGGCTCGGTACTGGCGGTGGACTCGAGCGCCGAGGCTCTGGTCCGGGGGGCAAAGAACGCCGCGTTGAATGGGTTTGGGAATGTGACCTGGAAGGAAGCCAACGTATTTGATCTCTTGCGGGAGTTCGAGGGGCGCGGTGAGGCCTTTGACACGATTGCTCTCGATCCGCCGGCGTTTGCCAAGACTAAAGCGAGTGTCGACCGCGCACTCGCGGGCTACAAGGAGATCAATCTTCGCGCGATGCGGTGCCTCGCGCCTGGCGGCGTGCTCTTTACGTGCTCCTGCTCCTATCACGTGCACCGTCGCGACTTCGAGGCCATGCTCCTGGAAGCGGCGCAGGACTCCGGCCGAAGGCTCGAAGTCCTGCGCTTCACGGGTCAGTCGTCAGACCACCCCGAGATCCTCACCATCCCCGAGACCGGCTACCTCAAAGGCGCGCTCCTGCGGCGGGCATAGATCGTCTCGAACACGATCTGGTTGTTCTTCTCCCAGATCTGCTGGATCCCGATCCGGAAGTAACCATGCACGGGACATTCCTCGGCGTCTGGTATGTGGGTACGTAGGCCGTTGCGCCACTTTCGCGCTTTCGATATGCTGTCAACTAATGTCGAAATTGCGACAAACGGGTTTTGAGCCGTTGGGGACCACTGGCCCCGACGTCCGGACGTGGACTCGAGATTATCCGGCGCGGTACCTCATACCGGCGCACTACCACGACCGGGATCAACTCGTCCACGCGAGCCGGGGGGTGATGACGGTGGCCGCGGGAGCCACGACCTGGGTAGTCCCCCCGCGTCGCGCCGTCTGGGTGCCCGCCGGTGTGTCACATGAAATCACCACGTCGGGCGTCGTCGAGATGCGCACACTCTACTTGCGCTCGCGAACCGTCCCGCCAATGGAGTTGAGCGTCGTCAGCGTCACGCCGCTCCTCGAAGAACTGATCCTTGAGGCATGTCGGGTTGGGGAACTGCACCGACGGATCAGCCGCCACCGGCACCTGATCGCGTTGATCATTGATCAACTGCGCGAGATCCAGATGGTTCCCTTGCAGCTCCCCTATCCACGGGATGCCAGGGCACAGAAGGTGGCCCATGCGATCCTAGCCTATCCCGAGCCCGGGGCCCTTGAGGATCTCTGCCAATACGCCGGCGCCAGCCGACGCACCATTGAGCGCCTGTTCGTGTCGGAGGCAGGGATGGGATTGGGCCGCTGGCGGCAGCAGGCGCGGCTGATGCACGGAATGCGGCTTCTGGCCGAAGGTGCGAAGGTGAGTCACGCCGCGCTCGAAGCCGGGTACGCCACCCCCAGCGCCTTCATTTCGATGTTCCGCAAGGCGCTGGGGGTGACGCCTACCGAATGTTTCCGATCCAGTCCGAAATCGTAGCAACCACCTTGGGATCGATCGGCACGGTCGGATCCACGTACGTCGGCACTTCCGCCATCCGATCCTTGCTCGCCGCGATTTTGAACATGTGCGTGTCCCCCGCGAAGATCACGAGCGTCGATTTCGGATCTGCCGCGTGGAGCGCCTCTGCATCCGCCACTGTGACCTGAAGGTCGTAGTCGCCCTGCAGGACCAGGACGGGGCAGTGCAGCTGTCCGACTTCCTTCGCGTCGAACGCCATCATCGACCGGAGGTAGTTCCGAAGCGCGGGGACGAAGAGTGATGCGAGGTAGCTGGGCACCGGCGGGTCGCGCCCCGCGAGATAGGCCGTCATCGATGTGTCGTACATCCTCAGGGTGTTCGAATCGAGCTGGGCCGCCAACTGCTCCCGCAGGACTGTCGCGAACGGACGTCCCATTCCCGCCATCGAGACCACTCCCGCCACCGGCGCGCCGTCGTGCGCGGCCATGATGGAGAGCGCGCTCCCCTCGCTGTGGCCCACCAGGATCACTCTCGAAAAGCGGTGATCCGTGTGGAGGGAGTCCGCCAGGTTCCGGACGTCGTTCGCGTAGTCCTGCATGGTGGTCTGCGCCACGACGGCGGAATCCATGGCGCCCCGGGAAGCGGCGATGCCCCGTTTGTCGTACCGCAGCGAAGCGATGCCCCGCTCCGCCAGGCGCCACGCGAGCTGGGCGTAGGTGTTGCTGCGGATTCCGGCAGGAGAATTGGCGTTCCGGTCGGTGGGACCGGAGCCCGCCACGATGAGGACCACCGGCACGGGTCCGGCCGCGGCCTTGGGAACGGTGAGGGTGCCGTACAGCGTCCACCCCGACGACGTCGCGACGAACGGGCTCTCGACCGCGGCCCCCGGGGCCACGGTATCGGCCTTCTGCTGCGGCGCCTGGAGCAATGCGAGACTAAGCGCGATCACCCTGCTCTCCCTTCCACAACAGGTAGGACTGCACCACCGGCGTCAGGGCCGTCACGACGATGGTCCCGATCATGACCGGCAGGACGTTGCCGAGTGGTGTGATGCCTTCGATCAGGAGCGCGCATCCACCGAGCAGGAATACGAACCCGCCGGCCCGGTGCGTCTTCCGCCACACGGTGTCCGACGACAAGGTCCAGGGAGTCCGGATGCCTACGAACCAGTTCGGTTCCACGCGGGGAAGGACATTCCCCAGAGCGATGAAGAGGACGCCGAGGCCGAGGGGAAGCACGCGGGTCATGGACACCCCGTACCCCAGGCCGTAGGCGAGCACCATGAGATGGACGATGCCCAGGAACAGGATGACGGCATTCGCGATCACCCAGTACGTGTCGGCGAACTTGGCGTAGTTGGCGCGGCGGGGGTCGAGCGCCGGCAGGACCTGGAACAGCAGGGTCAACCCGATCATCATCGCCGGCGCCAGCAACGCGCCGAACGCCCGGGACGAGTAGCCGTTGATGTGGCCACTGGCGTCCCAGTGCGTCGCCATGTGCGGAGGAAGTTTGTCCCACGCGAGCCACGTGGCCACCAGAGCCAGCGCGGCGATTACCAAGCCGAACCATCGGCTACGCATCAGCTCCTCCCGAGAACGTTTTCACGAGATACCGGGCGATTTCCTGAAAGACGGTCGTGTTCAGCCGGTACCGCATGTGCTGCCCCTCCCGCTCCACCGCGACGAGTCCGGCGTTCTTGAGGACCCCGAGGTGGTGGGACACCGAGGCAAACGCGATCGGAAATTCCTCCGCCAACTCGCCGGCCGTGCGGTCCTTCGCGGCCAGGAGCTCGAGGATCTTCCGTCGTGTGGGGTCGGCCAGGGCCTTGAACAAGTGATCCCGCATTGATGAGATATTTAGGTAAATGTCTAATTATTGTCAAGCTTGAATTGGCGCGCCCCGCTTACAAGGTTGCTCAGGTGCCGAATCCCACTGCCGTTCGCCGGGTCCTGACCGGCATCCTGCTCGCCAACCTGGCCGTGGTCCTGGTGAAAGTCGGCGTCGGTCTGGCGTCTGGATCCCTGGGGGTCTTGGGGAGCGCTCTAGATTCGGCCATCGATTCGGCCAACAACGTCCTCGCCTTGATCGTGACCGCGGTCGCGGCGAAAGCCCCCGATGAGGAGCATCCCTACGGGCATGGGAAATTCGAAACGCTGGGCGCCCTGGCCCTGGTGGGGTTTCTCTGCGTCTCCTCGTTCGAGCTGCTGCGGGGTGCGGTGAATCACCTGACCTCCGGCGGCCACCCCCTGCCCGTGACCAACACCCAGGTCGGCGTCCTCGCGGCGACCCTCCTGGTGAACGCGGGCGTCGCTCGGTACGAGCGACGGCGCGCGACCGAACTGCAGAGCGAGATCCTGCTCGCCGACGCCGCACACACGAGTGCCGACGTCCTCATCACCGCGGGAGTCATCGTCGCGCTGCTCCTGGCGCGGCGTGGCTGGTGGTGGGCCGATCCGGTCATCGCGATCCTCGTGGTCGGTGCCATCCTGTCGGTGGCCTACCGGGTGCTGATACGGACGGTTCCGGTGCTGGTCGACGAGCGCGTCCACCCGCCGGAGCGCATCGCCGAGTGTGCCCGGGGCGTTCCGGGAGTCTGTGACGCGTATGATATCCGGTCACGCGGCAGCGCCAATGGGCGCTATGCGGAGCTGACGATTTCCGTGGACGGCGGCGCCACCGTCGCCCAGGCCCACCAGCTCGCGGACCAGGTCGAAGCCCGGTTGAAGCAGCAGCTCGATTTTCACGGAGTCACGGTGCACATCGAGCCATGCTGAACACCGTCGCGCAGGGTTCTCCCCACGCCACCGGGCCCACCCGGCGCCCGCCGCGATCGCAGAAGCAGGAGTATCAGGAATTCCTGCTCCAGCGGATCGAGGAGTACAAGAACACCGTCCCGCGTGAGGAGCTGCTGCGCATCGGCGACGAGGCGGTGCGAGAGCTCGAGTCGGGGGAAGGTCAGTACCTCCTCACCGAAGTGCTCCTCCTCGAACACGTCGACCGGATCATCTCACGCCGACTCAAGTTGCCCTCGTTCCGGCGCTGGTCGCAGAACCACCGCGCCTTGCGCACCGCTCAGCGCGAGCCGACCCACTGGGGGCTCGAGTCGAGCGATCCCGTCGCGCAGGGCGTGAAGCGGCTGGAAGCGGGAGACCTGGTGCTCGTGGTGGGCGCCGCGGCGTTGCCCCACGCGCTCTTCGTCGCCGCGCACGACGCGGAAGTCTTCCTGCTCGACCAGGAACTCGGCGCGGTGGAGTCCGCGGAAGGACGCGCCGTGTCCGAACAGCTCGCCGGGCGCTTCCAGGCGCTCGTCGTGAATTTCGGCGGGTGGCTTCCCGACTTGCGTCCCGCACTGACCGTCATCGAACCGAACGCCCTGGCGACCGCGGATGCCGGGGATCGCGAGAACCTGGTCCGCAGGCTTCAGGCCTGCACACGCTCAGGAGGCATTCACGTCATCCTGAGCGTCGATCCAGATGGACCGGGGGTCCTGCCCCTCGCGCCCGATGCGGTCCAGAGTTTGTACGGCGAGTGGCAGGTGGAGCGCCGGAAGCGGCGCGGGCGGGGAGAGGGGTTCGTCGCTACGAAGCCGGTGCGTCAAAGCGACACATAGCTACGCGTGTCAGATTGACGAATAGCCTTCCATTGCTGCTTCGTAACTATCTATAAATCAATAGCTTGTAAACTGCTTCATCTGGCCGGCGTCTTGCCTTTGAAGACGGCATGACCAGCCTCCCCATGTACCTGGAAGACGAGCCGATTGGAATCATTCTCCGGATGGGGCGCGAAGCGCTCAAGCCGGCGAAGATCTGGGCCTACGTATGGTGCGCGGACGGTGAGGCCGGTGAGGATCACCCGCACCAGCACTTGCCTCTCGATCGCCAGCGCTGACCTTCGTTTTTTCTATCGTTTGATCACGTCGAACACCGTCACCGCGTTGTAGTCAGCCGCCTCGCACAGCCACACCCTCAACTTGTAGTGCCCCGGCGGGAGCCTCACGGAATCCGGGAGCGTCACCGCTTCGCGAACCGTCGAGCTGAGATTGATCTGGATGCTGGTGAGGTACGGACCCACCGGCCATGCGCCGGTCCAGATCGGTTCCTGGGTCCGGTTGCTGGGCAACACCGACGCACACACCAGTTTGTTGTCGTGAAAGCTGAAATCGATCGGCGCATCGGAGTGGTTGGTAATCGCAAAGGCGATCACCGGCCTGAGCCGTACCCTCGTCGACGCACCGGAGTCCGGGAAGGCGAACTGATTTGGAAGAATTGACGCCGCTACCTCGGCGTGTTCCGTGAAGCTGCGGGACACCGACCGTTCCACTTCGCCCGGAATGCTCATCAGCTTGAGCTTGGCCACTTCGAGCACCGGACTACCCGCGTCATCCGCCACCAGGTGACCACTCACCTCGCCGTACCGATTCTCATCCCGGTCGATCCCGCTCACCTTGGACAGGTGGAGGAGATTGAAACGGATGTTCCGAACCTGGGCGGGTACCGGAATGAACAGCGCCCAGGCCGACCCCGTGTCCCGCATGACGATGCCGCGAAACGAGACCGCGGTATCAGGGACTTGAGCCGTCGCGGAGAACGGACCGACCGTCACTGCCGCGGCAATGGCCACTGCACACCAAATGCGCCTCATGGGACTACCCCTTCCCGGCCTTCGGGTACCCCTTAACTTGGCCCCCATGCAAGCCATCGTCAAAGAGACGCGCGCGCCCGGGCTGACCGTCAAGGCCGTTCCCGATCCCGCGCCCCCCGCCGCCGGCGAAGTCCTGATCGCCGTCAGGCACGCCGGGGTGTGCGGCACCGATCTCCACATCGCGGACTGGGATGCCTGGGCCTCCGGCCGCATGCATCCCCCCACCATTCTCGGACACGAGTTCGCCGGTGAAATCGTGAAGGTCGGACCGGGTGTGACCGAGCTCTCGGCGGGTCAGCTGGTCACCGCCGAAGGTCACATCATCTGCGGTCACTGCCTCCAGTGCCGGACCGGCAACGGGCACATCTGCAAGAACACGCGGATCATCGGGGTGGACCGGGATGGGGCCTTCGCCAACTACATCGTGATGCCGGCGAGCAATGTGCTGACGCTCGACGGGATCCCGACTGAAATCGGCGCGATCATGGATCCGATGGGGAATGCGTTCCACACGGTCCTGACGGCCGACATTCCGGGGAGCACCGTGTTCGTGGTCGGATGCGGTCCCATCGGATGCTTCGCGGTCGGCATCGCGCGTGCCGCCGGCGCCGCCAAAGTGATCGCCTCCGACGTGAACCCGAAGCGGCTCGCCCTCGCCGCGAAAATGGGGGCGCACGTCACCATCGATGCCAAGAAGGAGGACGTGACCAAGGCGGTGCTCGCGGCCACCGGAGGCGAGGGAGTCGACGTCGTCTGCGAGATGAGCGGCATTCCGAGCGCCCTGCACCAGGCGTTCGCCACCGTGCGAATGGGCGGGCGCGTGCAGCTCCTCGGCATACCCAAAGACCAGGTGCCGATCGATTTCGCGAACGAAATCATTTTCAAGGGGATCACCGTCTACGGCGTCGTGGGGCGCAAGATGTACGAGACCTGGCACCAAATGCGCCGCTTCCTGTCGACCGGACTCTTCGACCCCCGCCCCGTCATTACACACCGCTTCCCGCTCGCCAAAATCGACGACGCCCTCGCGGCCATCCGGTCCGGGGACGCCGGCAAGGTGATCCTGGAGATCTCATGAGTCTCGCCTCCCGCCTCGCAGCCGAACTCCAGCAGTTCCAGAAGGACGGCGTCTACAAGCGCCTGAACTACCTCGACTCGCCGCAAGGGGCCCGCGTGAAGATGGAAGGGCGCGGGGACGTCATGATTCTGTCGTCGAACAACTACCTGGGCCTCTGCAACGTCCCTGAGGTCGTGAAGGCGGGCCGGGACGCCCTGGACCGGTACGGCGCGGGGACGGGTTCGGTGCGCTTCATCTGCGGAACCTTTACCGTGCACCGGGAGCTCGAGCAGGCGCTGGCCCGCTTCGTCGGATGCGAATCATCCCTCTCGTACGTGAGCTGCTGGAACGCGAACGAAGGCCTTTGCCCCACCCTGCTCACCGAGCAGGACATCGTGATCTCGGACCAGCTGAACCACGCGTCGATCATCGACTCGATCAGGCTGGCGAAGGCCATCACGAAGTGCCAGACGGCCGTGTACAAGCACTCGGACATGGCCGATCTCGAGGACCGGCTGAAGGCGGCGTCGGGTGCGCGGCTGCGCGTGATCTTCACCGACGGCATTTTCTCGATGGAAGGGGACATCGCCCGCCTCCCGGAGATCGTGGCGCTGGCCAAGAAGTACGACGCGGTGGTCGCCATGGACGACTCCCACGCCACCGGCGTGCTGGGAAAGACCGGACGCGGCACCGCTGAGCATTTCGGGATGCTGGGACAGGTGGACATCATCACCTCGACCCTGGGGAAGGCTCTCGGAGGCGCGGCAGGCGGGTTCACGGCCGGTCCGGCCTCATTGACCGACTACCTCACCCAGCGGTCGCGGCCTCAGCTCTTCAGCAACGCGCTGCCGCCGACCGTGGCGGCGAGCGCGCTCGCCGCCGTGCAGTACACGGAGCGGCATCCGGAACTCGTGACGCGTCTCCGGGAGAACGCGCAGTACTTCCGTGGCCGCCTCGGTGAGCTTGGCTTCAAGCCACTGCCGGGTGAGACGCCGATCGTGCCCGTGATTCTTGGCGAGACATCAAAGGCGATTCAGATGAGCGAGATGCTGTTGGCCGAGGGAGTGTTCGTGACGGGCTTCGGGTACCCGGTGGTTCCGCAGGGGCACGCGCGGGTGCGGTGTCAGATCTCCGCGGCGCATTCGCGGGACGACCTGGACTTCGCGCTGGGGGCTTTCAAGAAGGTGGGCGGTCAGTTGGGGCTGATTTAGAATAAGCCACCATAACGACAGTGTCGCTACAGTCAACACACTGATGTGATGGACCTAAAGTAGTTTCGCGATCGGCTGGCTTAACCTACTTGCGCGCAACAGTCTAGATTCCTACCTTCGGAGCCTCTTAGGGAGGTGTCCGATGAAGCTGGTGTCGCGTCTGACCCTTTGTGCCCTCGCGGTGGCGCTCCTCGTGAGCCCCCGCCTCCTGAACGCCCAAACCACAGGTGGTAGCCACGCCTTCCAGTGGTACTGGGGCGGCGGCGGCGGTGCGTTCATCTACAAGACCAACCTCCAGCCCCTGCATTTCGATCCGATCGTCGGCGGGCACTGGTTGATCACCGGGAAGCGGACCGCGCTTTACCTGAGCTACGAGCAGGCCTTCTTCACCAGCTCCGCGGTCGCGCAGATCCAGGACGCCAACTCCGGCTCGGGCGTGCGGAACGTGTCCTTCTCGAATGTCCGGCGCCTCTCCATCGGCGTGATGGCGATCCCGATCGACGGGCACATTCAGCCCATGATCGGGGGTGGCTTCTCCATCATGCAGATCCTGAACCCGGCCATCGACTGCTCGGGCGCCGACGCCACCACCACCTGCGCCAGCTTCTCCGATTCGAGCCTCGCGGCGCAGGCCGCCAGCGATCAGGCCAGCAAGGCCTTTGCCTGGGGCGCTTTCGGCCTCCAGATCAACTTCGGCCGGCTGGGACTCTACGGCCTGGCCAGCGTGACCTCCTCCGCCCAGCAGTTCATGCTCGATGGCCCGACCTACAGTGTGGTCGGCGGCATCCGGTATTCGCTCGGTTCTTCAAAGGAAGACATCACCGAGCAGAACTGAACCGGTAACTCCCTGAGAGTGAGAAAGGGGCCGACAGTCCGTCGGCCCCTTTTGATTAGCGGGAGGTCCACCGGGAATCGGCGACCCAGAAGCGCAGCGGCCAATCCACGGCGCGGGTAATCCCGATGCGGGGACCCACCGCCACCTTGAACCGGGGCACGTGAGGATCCCGGAGCAACCGTAGGGAGCCCACGGCCAGGGACTTCCCGTCCTGTCGCCCCGTGACGCCCAGGGCTTGGCAGAGCATGGCAGGCCCCGCACAGAGCCGGCCGTCCGGAATCCCCCGCCCCCGCCGCCTCCGCATGGCCTCGAGGCCTTCGAGTGGCTCGAGCGCACGAAGCAGCACCGCCGAGGGAAACCCCTCGCGCCTCGTGACGGCGTTCATGCACCAGTGCATGCCGTAAGTGAAGTAGACGTACGCCCTCCCGGGAGGCCCGTAGAGCGATTCGACCATCGGAGAGCGGCGCCCCTTCCAGGCGTGACAGGCGGGGTCGTCCGGGCCGACGTACGCCTCGGTCTCGACGATCCGGCCCACGGTGCGGCGGCCACCGATGGTCGAAACGAGAAGGTGCCCCAAAAGCCTACGCGCGACCAACGGAGTCGGCCGCGCGTAGAAGTCGTCGGGAAAGGGACGTCCGGTCAGACGTTTCCTCCGCCGGTCAGGCCCCGCTTCACCCGCGTCCAGAAGGACTCGCCTGACGTGTCAGGCTCCGGAGCCTTCTTCGGAGCGGGGGGTGGGGCATGAGGTGCGGGAGCAGAAGGTGCCACTGGAGACGCCTCGGCACGAGGAGACTCCCCGGCCAACCGCTCCCGGTTCCCTTCTCCAGTGCCGCCACTCCCGCCGCGACCACGTCCCCGGCCTCCACGACGGCTCCGGCCACCGCGCTCCCCTCGTTCACCCCGCTCCGGACGCTCCCCTGAGCCCTCGGCGTGCTCGCTGCGAGAGCCGCCCCGGGCACCGCGGCCACGGCCGCCCCGGGGACGATCTCCCCGCTCCGGGCGTTCGCGGCGCTCACTCCCCGAGTTGGAATCACTATTGCCGGAAGCCACCGGGGTCTCGACGGGCCCAACCCGCGGCGAGCCGGCCACCGGCGTGTTGATGGGGCGTGGACCGCCCTTGGAGCCGCGACGGAACCGGGCGCTGCGAGCCGGAATGTGGCCCGCCACCGGTGTGGAGTACGGCGGGGGCGGCGCCGAGCTCTGGGGCATGGGTGGCTCGTCTTCTTCCTCGTGATAGGACCGCGCCCCGAGAGCAGGCGGTTGCGAGGACCCTTCGTCATGAGCCTTCGGAGCCGCCTCCTCCAGAGCGGGCGTATCCACCGGCTCCTCATCACGGGATTGCCCCAGGGCCTGCTTCAAGAGGCCGAACGCATCGCCGACGAATGAGCTGCGGCGTTCGGCAGGCGCTTCGGGTTCCGCGGGCGCGCCCGGCGACGCCGCCGGAGCCTGGGAGGCCGCCCCGCCAAGGGCGATCTCGAACTGGCCATTCTCGCGACGGGTGACGTGGATGAGACCCCGGTGTGCCGCCTCCTGGACGAACTTGGTGAACCGGGAGAACCCGGCGTCCTTCTCGTCGAACGCGGGGTCGATCTCCTGCATCACCTGTTTCAGGCGGTCCGAGCGCATCACATCGTTGTGGGCGGTCATCTGCTTGACTGCTTCGACGACCAGCTTCCACACGTCCCACCGCTCGTGCACGATGTCGCTTTCCTTCTGGAAGCCCGCGAGCTCGTTGTACGAGTAATACTCGTCGCAGTTCTGGATCAGGAGGTCCGACGAGGATTCCCGGATCCCCACGCCGATCACGTACTTCCCGTATTCCTTGAGCTTCAGGACCAGCGACGAGAAGTCCGAGTCGCCGGAGAGCAGAATGAACGTCCCGATCTCAGGCCGGGTGAACACCAGCTCGAGCGCATCGATCGCGAGGCGGATGTCGGTGGCGTTCTTCTTGTTCGAGCCGTAGGCCGGCGCAAAGATCAAATCGATGGAAGATTCGGACAGTGGGACGATGTACTGCGGGTACCGGCGCCAGTCCGCGTAGGCCCGCTGCACGGCCACCTTGCCGCGGATGATTTCGGATTGGAGCAGGCGCCGGAGCTCGGTCTGGAGATCCGAGCGGATGCCCATGGTGACGTTGTCGAAATCGATGAGGAGTGCGGCGTTCGGAGCGTGGGCGGGCGGTTCCTTGTGAACCGGTCGCGAGAGGTGTGCGTGAGGCTGTTGCATCAATTGTCCTTCTTGAAAGGCCCGCTTGCTCGTCGTAGGCGAAAAGCGTAGGCGCGAATGCGCGCGTGAGGCAGGCCAGAAATGCGCAGCGGCAATGGGGGAAACTCAACAGGGAAGTGGCGCGCGAGGCGCGGCCCGGCATGCCCTCGTTCCGACCCGGGCGCGCGACGCCACCACGCTTTGGTCGCCGTCCGCCGGAACCCTTTAATTGTAAACGACTTGCCGTGTTGTTACTAGTCCCCTAACACCTTGATGATTACTCGCTTTTTCCGCTGGCCGTCCCATTCGCCGTAAAACACCCGCTGCCAGGGCCCCAGGTCGAGCTTCCCGGCGGTGATGGGCACGATCACCTCGTGCCCCACGGTGAGAGAACGCAGGTGCGCCGCCGCATTATCCTCCCCCGTCTCGTTGTGCCGGTACCGGGGCGGGTCCCACGGAGCGATCGTCCCCTCCAGCCACTTCAGAATGTCGTGCCAAAGCCCCGATTCATGGTCGTTCACGAAGACCGACGCCGAGATGTGCATCGCCGATACCAGGACCATCCCCTCGCGAACCCCCGATTCGGCCACCTGGGTCTCGACCGTATCGGTGATATCGATGATCTCCTGGCGCTGCTTCGTATTGAACCAGAGGTAGTGCGTGTGACTGCGCATGGATCTCCTCGCTTGGCGCCGTGTGTCGAATTGTCGCACCCCTGCTAATTCCATAGATTGCTTCACCAATATGCCACTCCCCTTCCGCCGCCGGATCTTCGCGATCCTCGTGGCGATGACGGCCATCCCCACCGCCATGGCGGTGACCGGGCTCGTGCTCAGTGTACGGGCCTCGGGACCGATGGCGGGAGCCCGGGCCTCCCTGGAAGAGGTGGCGGCCTCGGCGCGCACCATGCTCAAGACGGTGGACACCACCCAGTTGTCCAGTCGCGAGCGCCGGGCGATGGACCACCACCTGGATCAGATCTCCGCCTCCCTCACGCTCGCCCAGCGCGCCCAGACCCTTCGGAACTATTCGTCCGCCGGGTTCGCCGCGGTCATCATCGTCCTCGGCGCCGTGCTGCTCTTCGTCGCGGTTCGCGTCGCCGGCCATCTCTCCCGCCAACTCTCCCGTCCCATCGACGAGCTCGTCGGGTGGACCAGACTGATCAGGCGACGCGAGCCGCTCCCGGGTGGCCCTCCACAGCGCGGCGCCCCCGAGTTCGAGGCGCTCCGCCAGGCGGTCCGGGAACTGGCCGCCGCACTCGAAACCGCGCGCGAGCGCGAGCTCGAGTCCGAGCGGCTCCGCGCCTTCCGGGAAGTCGCCCGCCGGGTGGCCCACGAGATCAAGAACCCGCTCACCTCGATGCGGATCGCGGTCGATCAGCTCGAACGCTCGCTCGCGGTCGCGGAAGGTGCGCCGAATGGACGGGCGACCACGGCCGTCGAAGTGATGGGCGCGGAGACCAACCGCCTCGAGCGGCTCGCCCGCGAATTTGCGGATTTCGGCCGCCTGCCCGAGGGACCGAAGAGTGACGTGGACCTGGTGGAGCTGCTCGAGGAGCTGGGAAGAACCGGGGTGCCCGACGGAGTGCGGGTCCAGGTCTCGGGACCCGCCACCCGACGAGTCCTGTCGGGTTACTACGAGCCGCTGCGTCGCGCGTTCTCGAATCTCTTGCGCAACGCGGCGGAGGCGATGGGCGGCACCGGGCGGATCAACGTCCTGGTCGTGCCGGCGGGCGGCAGCGGCTTCCAGGTGACCATTGCCGACCATGGCCCGGGGATACCGGCGGATATCAAGGCCCGGCTCTTTGAGCCGTACTTCACCACGAAAGCTGACGGCACGGGGCTCGGTCTGGCCCTGGTTCGCCAGACCATCGAAGCCCATGGCGGGAGCGTGTCCGTCGGCGACACGCCCGGCGGGGGCGCCACCTTCACCATCACGTTCCCATCATGAGCTCTCGCGTCCTGCTGATCGACGATGAATCGAACATCCGCCGGATGGTGGGTGCCCTGCTCCAGGGTGAGGGGTTCGAGACCAGCGAGGCGCCGAATGGCGCGGCCGGCCTCGCCGCCCTGACGGAGACACCGCCGGACGTGATCATGCTCGACTTGATGATGCCCGGGGAGCTCGACGGCCTGGCGACCCTCGAGCGCCTCAAGCACCGGCTGCCCGACATTCCCGTGGTGATGATGAGCGGCAAGGCCTCGCTCGCCGACGCCGTCCGCGCCACCAAGCTCGGCGCCTTTCAGTTCCTGGAAAAACCGCTGACGCCGGAGGGCGTGTTGGTGGCGGTGCGCGGCGCCCTCGAGCTCGCGCGCACCCTGGCCGAGAATCGGCGGCTGCGGGAAGCCCTGGGGCAGAGTGATCCGCTGGTGGGCTCGTCCGCGGCGATGGAAGAGCTGCGGAGCCTGATCGCGCGCATCGCGCCGACCGAAGCGCGAGTGCTGATCACGGGCGAGTCGGGGACCGGCAAGGAACTCGTCGCCTCCGCCATTCACCGCCAGAGCGGGCGCTCCACCCGGCCCTTCATCACCGTCAACAGTGCGGCCCTTCCGAAAGACCTGGTGGAATCGGAGATGTTCGGCCACGAACGTGGCGCGTTCACCGGCGCCACCGACCGCCGCCTGGGCCGCTTCGAGCTGGCGGACGGGGGCACGCTCTTTCTGGACGAAGTCGGAGACCTCGGCGCCGAGGCGCAGGCCAAGCTGCTCCGCGTGCTCGAGACCGGAGTCATCGAGCGGATCGGGGGAGAAAAGCCGATCACCGTCAACGTCCGCGTCATCGCCGCCACCAACAAGGATCTCTCGAAGGCCGTCAAAGACGGCCACTTCCGGGATGACCTGCTGTTCCGCCTGAACGTGATTCCCGTGCACATCCCGCCACTCCGCGATCGGGCGGGCGACATTCCCGCCCTCGTCTCACACTTTGCCCAGCGCCAGGCCACCCGTCTGGGACGCGTGGTGAAGCTCGATGCAGGAGCGGTCCAGCTCCTCGCGACGTATCCCTGGCCCGGAAACGTCCGGGAGCTCGCCAATTCCGTCGAGCGTCTGGCGATCCTCGCGGGGGGGGCAGGCATCACCGCGGAGGACGTCTCCCGGGTGCTGCCCCGCGATGGGATGGCGACACCGGCCCCCGCCGGCTGGGAGGACGTGGCCCTCACCGACGCCCTCGACCGCCATGAGCAGTCCCTGATTACGCGCGCGTTGTCGGCCGCCAAGGGCAACGTCGCCGATGCGGCCCGCCGGCTGTCCACGGACCGCGCCAATCTGTACCGCCGGATGCGGCGGCTCGGCATCGAGCCACCGCGCGAACGAGACGGGACGACCCCATGAAGACACTGTTGCTGGGAGTGGCATTCCTTTGTGCTCCAGTCCTGGTGAGCGCACAGGACACCGCCATCGTGATCAACCCCGAGACGAACGGGGTTCACCTCACACCACCGGAACTCCCGCGCCAGGTCGCCGACTCGGCGATCGCGTTCTTCAACTCCGCGGCCACCAGCCGTCTGGTGGGGCGGACCGAGATCCCAGCCGGAACCGTGTGGCATGGGGACGTCGCGGTGCGGAATGGCCCGGTGATCCTCGCGGGGCGGATCGAGGGTTCGCTCCTCGTCATCAACGGAGACCTGGTGCTCAAGCCCGGCGCGGTCGTGAGCGGCGCCGTGCTGGTCGTGGGCGGCGAGCTCTCCGGGTCGGATAGCTCGCGAGTGGAAGGAAAAGCCCGGGTCTTTTACGAGGCGCTCGGATTCCGGATGAAGGGCGACTCCCTTCAGTACTCACCCAACCTCCGACGGCGGTACGGCCAGTTCGCCGCCGCATACGTCTTCAACACGCCGGAGACCCGGTCGGCGCTGACCATCGCGACCGGCGGGACCTACGACCGCGTCGAAGGCCTGCCCCTCGTGTTCGGCCCCGCGTTCGACTGGCAGATGACCCCGCGCGACCACCTGCGGCTCGACGCCCTGGGCGTCTTCCGCACGGCCGGCGATCTGTCGGGCGCCCGGAGCGACCTCGGATACCGGCTCCGGGGTGAACTCCGCACCGGCCGCTACCGGCCCGTGAGCCTCGCGTTCAGCGCCTTCAACGTCATCTCGCCCATCGAGGACTGGACCCTCTCCGGATCCGAAGTGGGATGGGCGTCATTTCTCTTCCGGCGGGACTACCGGGATTATTTCGCCGATCAGGGATGGGGCCTCAAGCTCTCGGTCCAGCCGGAGCGGCAGCTCACCGCCGACCTCGAATGGCGAAAAGAATCCCGGCGGAGCATCGCGTCCCTCGACCCCTTCTCGATATTCCGCAACGAGGAGGTCTGGCGGCCGAACCCTCCTATCGACGGCGGCCACTACCGCACGTTGGGCCTGGGCATCTCGCTCGACACGCGGAACGATCCGGACGAACCGACGACCGGATGGTGGGCGCGGCTGAAGATCGAGCGCTCGACATCGCCCGACGTCGCTCCCCAAACGGTCCCGGCATTCATCCGCGGCCCCATCCCGACCGACGGATCGTACGAATTCAGCCGCTTCTTCCTGGAGGCGCGGACCTACCAGCGGATCGGCGGGTTCGGACGCGCGAATCTCCGGCTGCTCTTCGGCGGATGGCTGGGCGGTGATCCCCTGCCCCTGCAGGACCGCCTGAGTCTCGGCGGGCCCGACCCGATGGCCGGCTATCCCTTCCGCTACACGGGCTGCAACCGGGAGATCGTGGACCCGGCATTCGGCTCGAGCCAACCGGCCGCATGCGACCGCGTCCTGCTCTTCCAGGGCGAGTATCGCGGTCATATCAACCTCCGGTGGGCCTACGATCCCGGCGAAGACCAGCCTCAATCCGGGCTCCTGTATCGCCTGGAAGGGCCCGATCTGGTCGTGTTCGGAGACGCCGGGCAGGCCTGGCTGGTGGGCAACGGACCCGGACGGATTCCGTCGGGCCGGATCCCCACCATCGGCAGCTGGCTGGCCGATCTGGGGCTGGGGATCGACTGGGGTGGCGTCGGTCTCTACGCCGCGAAGGCGGTGACGATCGGCCAGCCGGTGCGGCTCACCCTCCGGCTCCGCCACCGCTTCTAGTGCGCAGTCCCTCCCTGCTGGGCGGGTTGCTGCTGGTCGTGCTGGGAGCGGGCGTCGCTCGAGCCCAGGCCGATCATCCCACGCTTACAGTCATGCTGCCGGACTCCGTCACGCCCCGGGTACAGGCGGTCGCCCTGCTGTCGGACCCGCGGTTCCCGGATCTCCTCAAGTCGGGTTTCCCCCTGCGCCTCCATTTCCGGCTCGAGCTCTGGCGAGCCCGCTCCAGCTGGTTCGACCAATTCGTGAGCGATGCGTCGTGGGATGCGGTGGTGCGGCACGATCCACTCGCGGACGATTTCGTGCTGTACCGGTCCACGGGCGAGATCAAACGTTTCCCCAGCCCCGAGCTGCTCGAGACGGCGCTCGAACGGCCCTTCAGCGTGAAACTCGTCCCTCGTTCCGACGGGCGGTACTACTACGTCTGTCGCCTCGAGATCACCACGCTCTCCGACAGCGATCTGGACGAGCTGACCCGGTGGCTCAAGGGAGAGGTGGGCCCGGCGGTGTCGGGAGAAGGGAGCATCGGCGATGCGCTCGCGCGAGGGGCGCAGCGCGCCCTGGTCCGAATCGCCGGCTTGCCGCGTTTGACGTTGGAAGCGCGCTCGACGGTGATCGAACGCGGGAACCGCTAGGAGCGAGTCGTTCCGAACTGCGCGTCGATGGCTTTTCGGATCTGATCGAGGGAATTCCCCGCCGCCGCCATTTGCCCCGCCATCATCGCCTCACCCATGCAGATATCGCATTGCGCCGCGTGATCTCCCGTGAAGCAAGTCAGGAGCGAGCGGTGCCCCATGTGCTGGGAGCAATCGCAGTGACAATAGAGGCCGTCCAGGACCTGGGGAATCTGGCGCGCGACCGCGTAGGCTTCGGCGGCACCCGGCGTATTCATCACCATCTTGGGAGGGACGACCGAATCCGCGGTGATACCGGGCCGGGGGTCAGGGTGAAGCGATGCGGCGCCGCGACGGGGGAACGCGACCAGCCCCACCAGGAGCAGAACGGCCGCCCCGGCTATGATCCAAGGCAGCCGTTTGGCGCTCACAGGCGCTCGAGGGTCCGCAGCACGTCCGACCCGTAGAAGAGCCGAATGTACTTGGTCTGAATGGCGGTCAGGCGGCGCACGGCCCACGACAGGTGGACGAAGTGCGGCTCCACCGGCGCCCGCATGGGATGCATCCCCACCTCTTCAGGCAGGAGATTGCCCTTCCGCGTATTGCACGACGAGCAGGCGGTAACCACGTTCGTCCACGCGTTCGACCCGCCCCGCGAGAGCGGGACCAGATGGTCGCGGGTGAGGCACTCGCGATCACGGAGGTCGCGCTGGGTACGGCCGCAGAACTGGCACCGATACTCGTCGCGGGCGAAGAGGAAGGTGTTCGTGACCTGACGGCGGAACCGGCGCGGCACGTGAACGAACTTGACCAGGCGGATGACCGCCGGCCGGGGGAGGCGCAGCCGTTCGGAGCGGATCACAGCGTCGTGGTCCGCCTCGACGATCTCAGCCTTCCCGTCGATCACCAGGCGTAACGCCCGTCGTACCGGCACCATGGTGAGGGGCTCGAACGAGGCGTTGAGTGCCAAGCAGCGCAAAGGGGCTCCCCCGTCAAAAAATTGCCGCCTCACTCACCATTCTGGGGCGGCAACGGTATGCTACATCAGAGGATAGGACCGGGCAAGCCTGCCCTGTAAGGGGCGGGGT
>DASUBP010000047.1:0-3652 GCA_035763205.1 Gemmatimonadales bacterium | reverse complement strand
CAGGAACAAGTACTTCTTCTGGCCGTTCGTGGGGTTCCAGAACCACCAGGCGTTATGGATCTCGGGGCCCGCAGTGACGCTGTCTTCACTGGGGACCACGCTCCCGACCAGGACGGGATTGGTGGGGCTGCCGCCCTTCATGCCGTTGCCGACGTCATAGATCAGGACGCCCGAGTTCCAGACGCAGACGATGGCGATGCCGTTCCGGATGAACGTGTCGTGCACGCCGTAGTTCGGGGCAATCGGGACGGTCGCCGCGAGGGTGACGCTTCCCCCACCGGCTGGAGGGCCGATGCGGTCAGCGGTGTGACAGGCCAATCCGAAGAGCAGCGCCGCTGGCGCCCGGCGGATCACTGGTGCTCCATGGACATAAGCATTCCCGAACGATCATATCGTCCCATGCGGTGGTCCTCCATTCCCCAGCTGAGGCGGATGCCGGTGGTGAGCGACCAATGGCGGTCAGTCCCGTAAAAGACCGCGGGGTTGAACAGCCCACTGCCCACGGACTGGATGCCGATCAGTGAACCTTCCACGAAGGGCTTCCACGACACCTTCCAGGTGCGTCCGGCGTCCACCGCGTATCCCAGGGTTCCGATGGTCCAGCGCGTGACGCCGAGGACCGAGTTTTCGATGACGGGACGCACGTCGCGATAGGGGTCGAGCGTCCGTTCGTCTTCGGGCCGGTCGGTACGCTCCAACCGGAAGTACGGATGGTGCCGTCCGGCGGTCACCTGGGCTTCGAACAAGACAGTCGCAAGCGTGAACGCGTCGCCTTCCCGCGTCCGGGCCCACTCCAGCATTGCGTACACCGGCCGTCCGAGCAGGGGCCTGTCCCACCGCAGCGCGGTGCTCCACTTTGTGGCGTCCAGGCCCCCCACATCACGGGTTTCAGGGGACCGTATGAACGCCCGCGACCCCTCCCACTCAAGTCCCGTCACCGGTTCGACCGTGAGCCGCACCGACCAGGAGTCACCGAACCGCGAGAGATTCGGCCATTGGTCCGGGTGCTGAGGCTCGTCACCGTTGAACAGGGCACCTTCAAGCTTGGCTGGACCAACCGTGACGCCTGCCATCGCCATGGCCCGTTCGAGGATCTGACTCAGGTGGTGGTTCACCGGAAACCGCTCGGTGGGGCGGGACATGGGATCGTCGGTGCCGAATGGCACGAATCCCTTGCCGACGCCGAGGGACAGGTGAGCGGGGACGGCGAGGTCTCGCAGAAGGTCGGGTGCCAGGAGCATGAACTCGTGCAGGTAGGTGTGCGGGTGCCGGCGATCGGCGAATCCCTCACCCCAGGCGCCCGGCGTCAGCTCTCCGTTCTTGATGGTGAGACCTTCGAAGTCTCCGGTGGCCTGCAGCACCAGGCGTTCCCCGCGGGTTGCGGCCCGCATCATGACCATCGGCTGTACCAGCCGGGCTTCCCCGTACGAGCGCCCGCGGGGGACAGCGTTGGATTCGGTGGCGACGGGGATCGCCTGCGCGCCGAGTTGAATGGAGGGTGTTTGGCCCCGGGAAACCCCAGGGCCAAAGGTGGCGAGAACCGCGGTGATCAGCCCGCGGAAGGGAAAGAGAGTCTGATGCCGTCGAGGACGAACTGAATCGCGATGGCGCAGAGAATGAGTCCCATGAGACGGGTCAGAATGCGCATACCCGTTTGGCCCAGCCGCCGTTCCACGAGACTCGCGGCCGCGAGCGTCAGATACGAAATGTATGCGGTGATCGCGATCGACGCGTACAATGCGATCGTCGTTACGAGGCTCTTGGAGCCAAGGGCGAGCACCATCACGGTGGAGATGGCGCCCGGTCCCGCGAGCATCGGTACGCCGAGGGGCATGATGCCGATGTCCTCCTTCTGAATGCCCTCGGCCTTCTCTACCGCGGTCTCCCGCTGTGAGCTGCGGCGCGCCTGCACCATGTCCAGCGCGTTGAGCCCGATCAGCACGCCCCCCGCGATCTTGAATGCCCCGATAGTGATCCCGAACAGCTTGAAGATCAGCGCGCCTCCGAGACCGAAGGCGGTCAGGGTGATCGCGGCCGTCCAGGCGCCCCGCCGGGCGAGGACGCGCCGGAACGCCGGCGTGTCCTTCTCGGTCATCGCCAGGAAGCTGGGCACCGTCGCGAACGGATCGACGATGAACAGCACGGAGGTCAGGACGAGGAGAAGGTCCTGAATCACGTGCCCCGCGGAAGCTATCGTGGCGTTCAAAACGCCGGCTCCGCCACATGCGCCGGATCGTCGAGCACCACCGCCTGCAGGATGGTGCCTGCCGGTACGTCGTGCCGGTCCTCCGGAACGATCAAGAGTGCGTCCGCCTTCGCCATGGAAGAGAGGACGCCGGAGCTTTGGGAGCCCGTGAGGTGAGCCACCGGCAGCCCGTCGGAGCTCGGTGTCAGGGTCACCCGTAATAAGTGCCGCAACGAGGGTCCCAGGGACAGCGCCTCGGCCGTCACCACCGGAACGGCTCGGCGGAAGGGGAGCCGCTGGCCCGCCAGCCGTCTGATCGCCGGCCGGGCGAACAATTCGAAGGTCACGAGCGACGAGACCGGATTCCCCGGCAGGCCGATCCACGGAATGCCGTTCAAGGATCCGAAGTTGAGCGGACCACCGGGGCGAATCTGGACCCGCGAGAAGGTGACCGTTCCGCCGAGGGATGTCAGGGCGTCGCGGACCAGGTCGTGGTCACCCACGCTGACTCCCGCCGTCGTCACGATCAGATCCGCATCCCCGGCGGCACGCAGCCGTTCCCGCACCGCGTCCTTCGTATCGGGGGCGATCCCGAGGTCCACCGGCACGCCGCCCGCTTCGACGATGGCCGCTGCGAGAGCGTAGGTGTTCGAGCTGGCGATCTTCTTGCCCGCGAGAATCTCCGACCGGCGGTCGAGCTTCACCACTTCGTCCCCGGTCGCGAGCAGGGCGACGTGCGGTACGGGATGCACGAGCGGTTCCGCGTGCGCCACTGAGGCGAGTACCCCGAGCCGGGCCGGTGTGAGCTCGAGTCCACGGGCGACGGCGGTGGCTCCCGGGGACAGGTCCTCGCCGCGCTTCCGGACGTTCTTCCCGGCGGCAGGGGGGACCACGATCTGGACCGTGCCGGCACTCGCCGTCGTGTCTTCCTGGCGGATGACGGTGTCGGCTCCCTCGGGAATCGGGGCCCCGGTGAACAGCCTGGTGGCCTCACCCGGCCCGACCGGTCTTGTGGGGAACCCGCCCGCGCGAACTTCCTCGATCACACGGAGCGTCGCGCCGGCGCGGGAGTCCGCTCCGCGGAAGGCATAGCCATCCATCGCGGAGTTGTCCCAGGGGGGTACGGCGATGGGGGCGAGCACCTCCTCGGCGAGGACGAGTCCCCGGCAGTCGGCGAGAGGCCGGCGCACGGGGTTGAGCGGACGGACTTGCTCGAGGATGAGACGGGCCGCGGCTTCCGCCGCCAGCGCGGTCACGGCGCGAGAATCCGCGCCCGGTCCCAGGCAAGGTTGCCGAGGGTCACGAGCCAGGAGGTGTCACTGAACCTGAAGACCGGGAAATCCGCGCGGAAATTCGCGTCGTCCGTCACCATCGCGATCCAGTCGCCGGAGCTCCCCGTCCCGGCCGTCTCGGGCTTCCACAGGGGCGGGCCGGCGACGCGCCGCGAGACTTCGATCTTGGGCAGGC
>DASUBP010000046.1:0-4430 GCA_035763205.1 Gemmatimonadales bacterium | reverse complement strand
ATGATGAGCTTCGCCTTGCGGGAGAGGGTCATTGGGTCAATCTACCTCGTACGTTTCGGTGCGATAAGGCACGAAGCCGCGCGCCTTGTAGTTCGGCACCGCGTTGGGGTGATCGAG
Organism: Gemmatimonadales bacterium; assembly: GCA_035763205.1. Classification (GTDB taxonomy): domain Bacteria; phylum Gemmatimonadota; class Gemmatimonadetes; order Gemmatimonadales; family GWC2-71-9; genus 40CM-2-70-7. The sequence continues at coordinate 4,313 of DASUBP010000046.1, read as the reverse complement.
CGTGCAGGTGTGCAGCCAAACGCGCCCGGGCGCCATCGCCCAGGCGTCGCGCACCGCGCAGGAGAGCAGGTGCTTTCCGAAACCGTGTCCGAACTCGGCAGGTACGATGCCGAAGTACGCGACCTCGACGGAGCCCTCATCCGGCACGCGGCGCAGCTCGTACCATCCCGCCAACGCCTTCCCGCGGTGCGCGACGAAGAGGGTGATCTCGGGTTGCGCGAGATGGGCGCTGATCTCGGCGTCGGTCCAGTGCCAGCGGTCCCGCCAATGGTAGGCCTCACCCACGGTGCGGTAGCACTCGCGGTACAGCTGCGGCGGCGGGTCGGGCACCCGTTCCAGGCGGACATCCGGAAAGCTCCCGAACGCGGGCCGGAAGGCCTGCGGTGTGGCGAGCTCGAGGTAGGTGCGGGTCACCAGCATCGTATGTATCTTACGCCGTCCTCCAACCCCACATGTCCATGAGCTTCGATCGCCATAGTGTCCCGCTGCCCCTCGCCATGCACCTGGCCAGCTACACGGTCGTCGGCCTCTTTTGCGGCTTCGCGGGTGGACTGAACCTGATCGACCCCGGCCACATCCTGAGTGGCGCATTGCCCCTCCTCATCTGGTCCGGCTTCAGCATCGGTTACGTGTTCGGCGTCCTCATGGGCCGGAGCGAGGTCATCCCGCTGGGCTTCCTGTCGAGCCTGGGTTATGTCGTGGTAGGGTACTTCGCGTGGACCCGCGGGTTCTGGAAGTTTGGGGCCGACTGGCGGCTCGGCGCTCTCTGCCTGGCGCTCGGCTTGATCGGTCTCTTCGCCTTGGGGATGTACCGGAAGCGGATTCCCGTTACGTCCTGAGCCCAGGCTTTAGCCTGGGGATTCGGGGGCCGCGGGCAGCTCGACCACGAAGCGCGCGCCCCCCAGATCAGAGTCTTCGAGCCAGATCTTCCCGCCGACCTCGGCCACCACCCGCTGACAGATCGAGAGTCCGAGCCCCGACCCTTCGTCGGGGCCTTTGGTGGTGAAGAACGGATCGAAGATCCGGTGCCTGATGGACGGTGGGATGCCGGGGCCCGAATCGTCCACCGTCAGCCGCACCCACCCGCCGCGCTCCTGAGACGACACGCGCACCATCGCCGGAGAGCGTGATCCGCCGCGCGCCGCGTATTCCGCGTTGGTGACGAGGTTGATGACGACTTGCTGGAGCTCCTGACCCAGGCCGAGCACCACGGGGGAATCGGGCTCGAGCACCGTCATGACCTCGATGTTCTCCGCCCGCAGCACGCGCTGTCTGATCTCCGCGACGTCCCTGATCAGCTCGTTGATGTTCACGCGCACCGGCGTGGAGTCGGCGCGGCGCGCCAGCCGCAGGAGGGAGCGGACGATACGTGCCGCCCGGTCCACCTCGCGGACGATAGTCGACGCGGCGGCGCCGACTTCGGGGTCCGAGCTGCCGCGCCCCAGGAGCTCCGCTTCCATGCGAATGGCGGCAAGGGGGTTGTTCACCTCGTGGGCCACGCCGCCCGCGATTTCACCGACCGTCGCCAGCTTCTCGCGCGCGATCAACTCGCGTTGCGTCCGCAGCTCGTCGGTGCGGTCGTACAGGGCCACCAGCAGATGTGGGCTCCCCAGTCCCGTGAGGTTGGTGATGGTGCAGTCGCAGAGGCGGCGGTCGCCGCCGGGCTGCGTGACCACCACCCGCCCATTCCACGGCTCACCGTCCTTCCGGCCGGCGAGGATCGAATGGAGCGGCAACTCGCTAGTCGAAAGCCCGAGGCCGTCCAGATGTTTGCCGATCGCCGCCGAGTCCGAGGACAGTCCGAAGACGGCCCGGCCGGCCTCATTCAGCTGCTGCACCCGTCCCAGGGGGTCGACCAGTGCGAGAGGCAGGGGGCTGGCATTGACCATCGCGCCGGCGCGGTTCGCCGCGGCGCGGGCGGCGGCGACGGCCTGCGACAGCTCGAGACCGCCGGCGATCTGGGCCGCGACGGCGGTGAAGTAGTGGAGGTCGGTAATGGTGAATGGGTGGGGGTCCCGCTCTCCGTCGGCGCCGCGGAAGCGGATGACGCCGATGGCACCGACCACGCCGCTGGACGTGTGCAGCGGCGCGATCAGCGCGGAGCGCACGCGGTCCGCATTGGTCCAGTCGGGGGGGCTCGCGTCCGGCTCGGCGGACGCATCGGACGTGATCACCGCCTCGCCGGTGCGCACCACACGGCCCGTGGTGCTGCGCTCCAGATTCAGCACGCGGCCCTCGAAATCGTGCGCCATGCCGATGGCGGTCACGACGGTGACCGCGTCGGGCGCCGTGTGCCCCGGCGCTTCGCGAAGCGCGACATACCCTCCCTGGGCGTCGATCAGGGAGGTCACGCCCTGCATCGTATACCGGAGCAGCAGCTCGGTTTCGGGAGCCGCGAAGAGCCAGCGGGAAAGCTCGACGATGAACGTGCCCAGTCGGCGTTCGCGTTCGAGGGCAATCCGCTTGCCGACCATCACCGCCAGATGGTTGGCGTTGATGAGGATGTTGTGGACCCCGGTGACGTCGGCTTCGGTGAGGGGACGTCCCGCGAAGGCCTCGACCCGCCGGCCGTCGGCGTCGGTGATCGCGACGGAGGCCGTTCCGGTGGTGAACGCTCCGGCGGTGATCTCGCCCGAGTCGTTCAGGCCCCGGTACGTGAGGCGTACAGGCGCCTTGAGCTCAGCCTCGAGGGCCTGGGCGGTGCTCTTCCAGAACGCCGGAACCCCGTCAGCCCGTTCAGCGGCGGCCAGGAGGGTGGCGATGGGGTCGCTCACAGACAACAAACTACGTCAAGAAAAAGCGTCAAGGAACTGCGTCAAGGAACCACGTCCAGGAGATGCGTCAGAGGCGTACGTACGTAGTTCCTCGACGGTTCTCCTCGACGCTTCTCCTTGACGCCTTTTCAGCCCTTGATCGCCCCCACGAACTTCGCCGGGTCCACCGAGTATCCGGGAAAGACCGAAGCCGTGTCGGCACTCCCGAGATGGCGGGCGAGTATTTCGGCGAAGAGATCGCGGAAGTCGGTGGTCACCGCGACGTCTCGGCCTTCGTACCGCTGCTCGGGTGCGAGGCCGGGCCACTTCCCCAAGACCCTTCCACCATTTACCGGCCCGCCGAGCGCGAACATCGCGGTCGCGTGGCCATGGTCGGTGCCGCTGTTCCCGTTCTCGTGAATCGTGCGGCCGAACTCCGACATCGTGAGCACCACGATGTTGTGCATCCGGTCGCCCAGATCGGTGGCGAATGCCGCGAGGCCGTCGCCGAGCTCCTTGAGGCGCGCCGAAAGCTGGCCTTCACTCGCGCCCTGATTCACGTGGGTGTCCCAGCCGGTCGCGTCGGCGAAGGCGATCTGGAGTCCGATGTCGGCCTTGATGAGCTGGGCGATCTCGAGCAGAGAATGTCCCAGTCTGCCGTTCGGATACGCGGCGCCATGCTCCGGTTGGTACTGCGTGGGGTCGGCGGCCTTCAGCTGGCGGGCCGCCTCGAACCCCTCTTCCGATGACGACGCGAGAAGGCCCGTGGACGAGCCTTGGTAGAGTGCCTCGAAGGCCCGGGTCACCCGGTCTCCCTGGGCGTTCTGCGGGACCCGCAGACCGAAAGTCTTGAGGTCCCCGATGGCGAGGGCCGGCGCCGTGCCCGACAGGATGCGCGGCAGCTCGGGGCCGAAGGCTACGGAGCGGAATGCCGAGCTCTGGTGCTCGCGATCATGCTGGCAGTAGCGGTTGAGCCAGCCGTCCGGTGTGATCTTCACGCCCGGCGTGCCTGACTCCATGTAGTCCTGGGCGTCGAAATGGGAGCGCGTGGCATCGGGTGAGCCGATCGCGTGAATCGCGGCGAGGCTCTTGTTGTCCCACCAGGGCTTGAGCGCGGCGAGCGACGGGTGGAGCCCGAAGTAGCCATCCAGATCGACCACATCCGTGGCCGGCACGCCGATCCGGGGCCGCTCTTCGTAGTAGATCCGGTCTCCGTGTGGCACGATCATGTTCAGGCCGTCCACGGCGCCGCGCTGGAAGAGACACACCAGAACAGACGGCTGGACGGCTAGACGGCTAGAGAGAGCAAAAGCCGCGCGGTCCAGGAAAAGCGGATCGAGACCAACGCTGAACAACGCCATTCCACCGGCCCTGACAAATCCACGTCTGGTGATGCTCATCGGAGTCTCCAATTCAGAACTAGCCGTCTAACCGTCTAGCCGTCTAGTCATTTGGCCGTCTCGTCACTGCCGTTGAAAATCCGGTCCCCCCAACGCCAACCCCACCGCAAAATTCCGGGCGGCTCCTGAGTCCGCGACGTCCTTGATCTGATCGAGAATT
>DASUBP010000045.1:0-8032 GCA_035763205.1 Gemmatimonadales bacterium | reverse complement strand
GGGGGTCCATCAGGTCCCGCATGGCGCGCTCCAGCTCGGAAGGGGTGCCTGGGTAGAAGCGGCCGCTGACTGCCGGCGCGCGCACGTCGCTCACGCGTCCCTCTCCCTCTTCCGGTGGATCCTTACGGCGCGCTTCCCCCGCTCAACCCCGGCCAGGCGTACCCGGCCCGGAGGGCGTCCGCGAATTCGTAGACAGCTTCAAAATCTTCGACCTTGTCGGATGGCTGCCGGGCCAGGAGCCCGACGTCGATCAAGAGAAAGACTATGCGCCCGAAATCGGCGGTGGAGCGGATGCCCCAGAACGCGAGCACCTCTCCCGCCAGGAGCCCGAACTGCTCCAGAGCGAAATCCCGGCAGGCCCAGGCGAGCTCACCGCCGGAGAGATGCCGCCGCGCCGGAAGGCGGCCCTGAGCGAACTCGAGCGCCGCGAGCACGAAGAGGTACGCCCGCTCGTGGTACGCGCCGTCCTGCTCGCGGATGCGCGCGAAGGCGGTGTCGAGCGTGGTGGGCTCGCGGTCCGGCTCAGACATGGGCGGGTTCGCGCCGGTGGGCATACAGCGGGAACGCGTCAGTCAGCTCGCGCACGCGCCCCTTCACCTTGGCCAGCGTCGCGTCGTCCTTCCCCGTCAGCACCGTGTCGATCAGCTCGGCCACGGTGCCGCACTCCGCTTCCTTGAAGCCGCGCGTGGTCACCGCGGGTGTGCCGAGGCGGATGCCCGACGTGACGAAGGGGGACTGGGGATCGCCGGGGATCGTGTTCTTGTTCACCGTGATCCCGGCGCGATCGAGCAGCTGCTCGGCTTCCTTGCCGGTGAGGTTCTTGGCGCGGAGATCCACGAGCATCAGGTGCGTATCGGTACCGCCGGAGACGATCGCGTATCCGCGGGCCACCATCGCCTTCGCGAGGGCCTGGGCATTCTTCACGACCTGGGCGGCGTAGTCCTTGAAGGACGGCTCCAGCGCCTCGCGGAAGGACACGGCCTTCGCGGCGATGACATGTTCGAGGGGTCCGCCCTGCGTGCCCGGGAATACCCACTTGTCGATCGCCTTCGCCAGATCGGCCCGGCACAGGATCATGCCGCCGCGAGGACCGCGAAGCGTCTTGTGGGTCGTGGTGGTGACGATTTGCGCGTGCGGCACCGGCGACGGATGCACGCCACCGGCGACCAGGCCCGCGAAATGCGACATGTCGACGAGGAACGTCGCCCCCACCTCATCCGCAATCGCCTTGAGCACCGGGAACTCGATGACGCGGGCGTACGCGCTCCCGCCCGCGATGAGCAGCTTGGGGTGTTCCTTCCGGGCGAGGTCGCGGACCTGGTCGTAGTCGATGCGCCCGGTGTCCTCACGGACGCCGTATTGCACCGACCGGAACATCGACCCCGAGAAGTTGACGGACGCCCCGTGGGTCAGGTGTCCGCCATGCGGCAGGGCCAGCCCCATCAGGGTCTCCCCCGCCTTCAGAACGGCGAGGTACGCGGCCATGTTCGCCTGCGCGCCCGAGTGGGGCTGCACGTTCGCGTGCTCCGCCCCGAAGATCTGCTTGGCGCGGTCGATGGCGAGCTGCTCCACCTCGTCCACCACTTCGCAGCCGCCGTAGTACCGCTTTTTCGGCACCCCTTCGGCGTACTTGTTCGTGAGCGCCGTGCCCATCGCTTCGAGCACCGCGACCGACACGAAATTCTCGCTCGCGATCAACTCGAGGCCGTGCTCCTGCCGCTCCACTTCCCGTTTGATGAGGGCGTGGATCTGGGGATCGACTTCGCGCAGCGGAGCCCGACGGTCAGTCGTCACGCTCGATCTTCTCCACCCGGCGTTCGTGCCGTCCCCCCTCGAAGGGTGTGTCGAGGAAGGTGTGCAGGATATCCATGGCCTGCCGCTCGTTCGTGAACCGTGACGGCAACACCAGAATGTTGGCGTCGTTGTGCTTTCGCGAAAGCGCCGCGATTTCCGGGGTCCAGACCACCGCGGCGCGGACCTGCGGAAACCGGTTCGCGACGTAGGACATGCCCAATCCCGTACCGCAGGTCAGGATGCCCCGCTTGACGAGGCCCTCGCTGACCGCCTCGGCCACCGGCTTGCCGAAGTCCGGAAAGTCGTCGGCCGGATCGAGCTTGGCGGGACCGGCGTCAACGGGCTCGTAGCCCAGACGCTTGAGCTCGGCCTTGAGCTTCTCCTTCAGCTCGAACCCCGCGTGGTCGGCTCCGACCCAGATCTTCTCAGACAAAGTTCTGCCTCACCTTGGCGACCGCCGCGATCCGCTGCTCGGCCAGCCGGTCGGCGGCGCGGTACGAGGGGATCTTCTCCTCGCCGGCGATCTCGAACACGCGCAGAATGGTGTCGTAGATCTCACCGGCCTTGGCGCGCGCCCGCTCCAGGCTCCAATCGTGCAGTTCGGCGTTGACGTTGATCAGGCCGCCGCCATTGATCACGTAGTCGGGGGCGTAGACGATGCCCCTCTTCTCCAGCTCATCCCCATGCCGGTCTTCTGCGAGGACGTTGTTCGCGGCACCGGCCACGATCGCGACCTTGAGCTTCGGGATGGTTTCGTCGTTGATCACCGCACCCAGCGCGCAGGGAGCGAAAATGTCGGCCTTCTGGGTGAAGATCTCGTCGGCGCCCACCGCGCTCGCCCCGAAGTCCTGCGTCACCGTCTTCACCCGCTGCGCGTCGATGTCGGTGACGATGAGCTTCGCGCCCTCTTCGTGCAGGTGCTTGCACAGGTAGTAGCCGACGTGCCCGCAGCCCTGCAGGGCGACCGTCTTGCCGCTCAGCGAGTCGGAGCCCCAGCGATGCTTCGCCGCGGCCTTCATCCCGCGGTACGTGCCGTACGCCGTGACCGGCGACGGGTCTCCCGACTTGCCGAGCAGTCCGGTCACGTGCGTGGTCTCGGTGCGGATGAACTCCATGTCCGCCGTCGACGTCCCGACATCCTCGGCCGTGATGTAGCGGCCGCCGAGGGACTCGACATGGCGGCCGTGGACCCGGAAGAGCGGTTCCCGCTTGGTCGTCTTGTTGTCCCCGATGATGACGCTCTTCCCGCCGCCCAGGTTCAACCCGGCCACCGCCGCCTTGTAGGTCATGCCGCGGGAGAGCCGCAGTGCGTCGGTCAACGCCGCCTGGTCGGACGTGTAGTTCCAGAAGCGCGTGCCGCCGAGCGCCGGACCGAGCGTGGTGTCGTGGATCGCGATGATGCCGCGGTATCCGGTGGACGGCTCGTAGAAGAAGCTGACCTGCTCGTGGCTGTGCTCGCCGAGCGACGTGAAGAGGCCGGGCGAACGGGAATCAGTCATGGCGGGTGAGCCCCCGGGCGATGATGAGACGTTGGATTTCGCTAGTACCTTCATAGATCTCCGTGACCTTCGCGTCCCGAAAGAGTTTCTCGACGGGGAAATCGCGCATGTAGCCGTAACCCCCGAACAGCTGCACCGCCTGGGTGGTGACCCACATGGCGGTCTCCGATGCGAACAGCTTGGCCATGCTCGCCTGCACCGTCACGTCCTGGCCGGCATCCTTCGCGGCGGCGGCCTGATGCGTCAGTGCCCGCGCCGCGGCGACCCGGGTCGCCATGTCCGCGAGCTTGAACTGCAGCGCCTCGAAGGTCTCCAGCGGCTGGTCGAACTGCTTCCGCTCCGCGCAGTACGCGAGCGACAGCTCGAGCGCCCGGCGGGCGATGGCGACCGCCTGCGTGGCGATGCCGAGCCGGCCCGCCACGAGTCCTTCCATGGAATAGACGAAGCCCATGCCTTCGTCACCGAGCAGGGCGTCGGCCGGCAGCCGCACGTTCTCGAGCTCGATGCCGGCGGTGTTGGACGCCCGCAGTCCCATCTTGTCCTCGGCACGTGCCGCCCGGTAGCCCGGAGTGTTGGTCGGCACGATGAACGTCGAAATGCCCTTCGCGCCCTTCCGCGCGTCGGGCCGATCCGTCCGCACCATGACCATCATGACGTCGGCGGTGCCGCCGTTCGTGGCCCACGCCTTGGTACCGTTCAGCACCCACCCGTCGCCGTCCCTGACTGCCTGGGCGCGCAGAGAGGCCGCGTCGGATCCCGCATCGGGCTCCGAGAGCGCGAACCCCGCGAGCAGTTCGCCGCGTGCCATCGGCTTCAGCCAGCGGTCGCGCTGGGCCGGTGTGCCGTGACGGAGCAGCATCGTGGTCGGGATGCCGCAGTGGATCGAGACCGACACCGAGATGCTCGCGTCGGCGGCGGCGATCTCCTCCAGCGCCATCAAGTAGGTCGTCGTATCGAGGCCGAGTCCGTCATCCGACTCCGGCGTGGCAATGCCGAGGAACCCCAGCTTGCCCAGCTCGTCGATCACGTTCCGGGCGAAGTGATGCGTCCGGTCCCACTCGGCGGCGTGGGGCTCGATGTTCGTCTTGGCGAACTCGCGCGCGAGGGCGACGATCTCCGCCCGGGCCTCGGACACGTCCGGACGCTCAACCGCGGTAGTCATAGAACCCGCGCTTGCTCTTCCGGCCCAGGCGCCCCGCGGCCACCATCTTCGCGAGCAAGGGCGACGGCCGGTATTTGTCCTCACCCAGATCCCGATGCAACACTTGTAGAATGGCGAGGCACACGTCGAGCCCGATCAAATCGGCGAGCGCCAGCGGCCCCAACGGATGATTCATCCCCAGCTTCATCACCGTGTCCACGGCCTCGGGCGTCGCCACACCCTGCTCCACGCAGAACACGGCCTCGTTGATCATCGGCATCAGCACGCGGTTCGACACGAACCCCGGTGCGTCGTTCACTTCGACGGGGATCTTGCCGAGGGCCTTGGACACTTCGACGACCCGCGCGGTCGTCTGGTCGGACGTCTCGATGCCGCGGATCACCTCGACCAGCTGCATCACCGGCACCGGATTCATGAAGTGCATGCCGATCACCTGCGCGGGCCTCTTGGTCTGCGCGGCGATGGTGGTGATGGAAATGGACGACGTATTGGAACCGAGAATCGCCGAAGGCGAGGCGTGCTGGTCGATCGTCTTGAAGATCTCGAACTTGGTCTGCGGATGCTCCGTCGCCGCTTCGATCACCAACTCGGCGCCGGCGACCGCGGAGAGCGCGGTGTCCGTCTTGATGCGGGAGAGCGTCAGCGCCTTCTGCTCGGGTGTCGCGGTCCCCTTCTTGACCTGGCGGTCGAGATTGCCGCCGATGGTGGCCAGCGCCCGGTCGAGCGCGTCCTGGGACACGTCGAGGAGGGCCGTGTCCCAGCCGGCCTGCGCGAAGACGTGAGCAATGCCGTTGCCCATGGTCCCCGCTCCGACCACCGCGACCACGCTCATCGTCCGATTCCCTCTCCTGGCAAAAAACGACTCGCGCGCCCTAGAGGCGCGCGCGCAGAGAAGGCGTCAGAAGCCGGAGGGACGCGACGGCGATCGCCAGCTTGCAGATATCCCCGATGATGAACGGCAACGTCCCGAGCGTCGCGGCGGCCCGAACCGATCCGGTGAGAATCGCGAGCTGCGCCAAGCCACCCAGGTAGATCAGGACGAGCCCCGCGAGGGCGCCGGCGGCGACCCGCACCGTGCTCTGCCCGTTCCCCACGATCCGGCCCGTGGTCGCGCCCGCCAGCGGGAAGGCCAGCAGGAACCCGCCCGACGTTCCGATGATGCTCGCGATGCCGCCCGGCCCGCCGAGGGGCGAGAACACCGGCAGTCCGGCGATGCCCAGGGTGAGATAGAGCACCAGGGTCGATCCGCCCAGCGCCGCACCCAGCGCGCCACCCACGAGCAATACCGCGAGGGGCTGCAGGGTCATCGGAACCGGCGTGCCCGGTATCGGGATGGCGATGTGCGCCGAGATGGCGACCAGCACCACGCCCGCCGTCACGGCGATGCTGCGGCGAAGCACTGTGGACCGGGAGCGGACCAGCGCGACGGACGAGACTTCGCTCACATGACCTCCACACTGAGGGCGACGGCGTTTCCCCCGCCGAGGCAAAGGGTCGCGAGGCCGGTGGTCTTCTTCCGGTCGCGGAGGGCGTAGAGCAGCGTGGTCAGCACGCGGGCACCCGAGGCGCCGATGGGGTGACCGAGCGCGACCGCACCACCGTGCACGTTCACGCGGTCCCAATCCCAACCGAGCGCGCGGCCGTCGGCCAGGGCCTGCACCGCGAAGGCTTCATTGGCCTCGATCAGGTCGTAGTCGCCGATCTTCGCATTGGTCTTGCGCATGAGGTTCTGCACGGCAACGATCGGCGCGAAGAAGAGATCCTTGGGCTCGCCGCCACCGGTGGCATATCCGGTAATACGCGCGAGGGGCGCCAGCCCATGCGCCTTGGCGAACGCCAGGGACGTCACGACCAGGGCCGACGCTCCGTCGTTCAGTCCGGGCGCGTTCCCCGGTGTGACGCTGCCGTCCTTTTCGAACGACGGCTTGAGCGCGGCCAGCGCCTCGAGCGTCGTGTCCTTGCGCGGAGATTCATCCTTCTCGACGACCGTGGGGCCCTTCTTGCCGGGAATCTCGACCGGGACGATCTGATCCTTGAAGTGGCACGCCTCCATCGCGGCGACCGCCTTCTGATGGCTGGCGAGCGCGAAGGCATCCTGATCGGCCCGGGACACGCCGGCCTTCTTGGCGGTGTACTCGGCGAGGTTGCCCATGTGCTGGTTCGAGAAGGAGTCCCAGAGCCCGTCGCGGATCATGCCGTCGACCAGGTTCTGATCGCCCGCCTTGATCCCGCCGCGCATCCCGTAGACGTAATGGGGCGCGTTGGTCATGGACTCCATGCCACCGGCGACGACGCACTGCTCATCGCCGGCCTTGATGGCCTGCGCCGCCAGCATCACGGCCTTGAGGCCGGAGCCGCACACCTTGTTGATGGTGAGCGCGGGGATGACGCCGGGGAGCCCGGCGTGGATCGCGGCCTGGCGCGCGGGCGCCTGTCCGACGCCCCCCTGCAGCACGTTGCCCAGAATGACTTCTTCCACCGCCGCCCCGTCGATCTTGGCGCGCTTGACCGCTTCCTTTACGACGAGGGCCCCCAGCTTGGGGGCGGTCAATGCGGCGAGCCCCCCCAGATACTTCCCGATGGGAGTGCGGCAGGCGCTCAGGATGACGGGTGTGGTCTGGTCATTCATCTATTAATAGTCTCCAGTCCGTGCCCTCAAAGTAATGAGGTGAGCGCCCGGGTGCGAACCTCGTCTTGCAGCTTGCTGACGAATTCGGCCAATGGCAGCACCACCTGCTTCTTGCCTTCACCGCGCGCCCGGATCGCCACCGTGCCGGCATCCGCCTCGCGCTGTCCCACGACGGCCATGTACGGGACCTTGTGCGTCTCCGCATCCCGAATCTTGTAGTTCAGGGTTTCGCTGCGGTCGTCCACCCACACCCGCAGCCCGGCCGCGCGCAACGCATCTCCCGTCCTGTTGGCCGCGTCGAGCTGACCGTCCGCAATCGGCAGGACCCGCACCTGCTCCGGTGACAGCCAGAGCGGGAAGGCGCCGGCGAAATGCTCGATCAAGAACCCCACGAAACGTTCGAGCGTTCCGTAGATGGCGCGATGCATCATCACGGGCCGGTGCGGTTTGTTGTCCGCGCCCGTGTACTCGAGTTTGAAGCGCTCGGGAAGCTGGAAATCGAGCTGAATGGTGGCGCCCTGCCACTCGCGGCCGATCGCGTCGTTGAACTTGATGTCGATCTTCGGACCGTAAAACGCCCCGCCGCCCGCGTCGAGCCGGTACGCCATGCCGCGACGCTTCAGCGCCTGCTCGAGGCCCTTCTCGGCCACATCCCACATCTCATCGGCGCCCAGCTTTTTCTCGGGGCGCGTCGCGAGATCGAGCCGGTAGTTGAGCCCGAATGTCTTGCCGAGCACCAGCTCCACGATGTCGAGCAGGTTGAAGATCTCCTGCTCGATCTGATCTTCGCGCAGGAAGATGTGGGCATCGTCCATCGAGAGACCGCGGACCCGCAGCATGCCGTGCAGCACGCCCGACCGCTCGTTGCGGTAGACGTTCGCGATCTCCGCCAGCCGGATGGGCAGGTCGCGGTAACTGCGCTGCTGGGCCGCGTAGACGAGGATGTGC
>DASUBP010000044.1:0-7834 GCA_035763205.1 Gemmatimonadales bacterium | reverse complement strand
GTTCAACGTGCTCGAGCCGCCACCACTCCAGCCCCACACACCGATGCGAGTCATGTCGACGTACTTGTGCTGCTGGCCCATCACCCGCACGGCGTCGGCCTGTTCCTGGGATGACAACACGCCGAAGTGCCCGTAGACGGCCTTCCGCCACGCCCGTCCCCTCGGCGCCGGGGTCCCGCGATTGTCCACGCTGGCGATGATGTAGCCCTGGTCGGCCAAGGCGCCGTACCAGAGACCCTGATTGCCCTGCCAGCCGTCCTGGACGGTCTGGCCCGCAGGCTCGCCGTAGACGTAGAGCAGCACCGGATAGGCCTTGGTCGAGTCGAAGTTCGCCGGCTTGATCATCCAGCCGTCCAGCGTGGCGCCATCGGGCAGGGGCGCCTTGAAGAACTCGACCTTATGCATGTAGGGCTTCACCGCCGCGGCGAGCCGGGCGTTGTCCACCAGGACCCGGACCGTCTGGTGCGACGGCAGTTTGATGAGCTCCGTCGTAGGCACTTCCGACGTGCTCGAGTGAATGTGCAACGCCCACTTCGCATCCGGCGAGATGTTGTAGAAGTTGGAGCCCGATTGGGACGCGGGCGTCACCCGCTCCGCCTTTCCCGAACCGTCGAGCTTGGTGCGGTACATGTAGCGCTGCGTCGCGTTGTCCGGCGACGCACCGAAGTACAGCCACCCGCCCTTCTCGTCCACCCCTTCGATGCCCGTGATGTCGTAGGGGCCGTTGGTCACCAATTTCGTCGTCGTCCCAGTCCGCGAGACCCGGTAGACGTGGCGCCAGCCGTCGCGCTCCGACGTCCACAGGAAGTCCTTGCCGCCGTTGATCCATACGATGTCGTTGTCCAGATCCACCCAGGCCGAGTCCTGCTCGGTGAGCACCGGGGTGACGGCGCCGGTAGTGGCATTGGCCATCATCACGCGGTTGACCTGCTGGGCCCGGTTCATCCGCTGCAGAATGATGTCGTTCGGCCCGACCCAATCCATCCGCGGGAGGTAGTCCTGCCGGGGATCGCCGGGGAGCTGGAGCCACGTGATGTTGCCGCCGGAAGCGCTGACGACGCCCGCGGTGACGGCCGAGTTGGTGGTGCCGGCCTTCGGATACTGGATGGGCGTGATGTAGGGATACAGGGAGTCGGTGTCGTTGATCAGATAGAAGGTACGGACCCCGGTCATGTCGAAGTGCCAGAAGGCGATCTTCGCGCCGTCGGGAGACCAGCGGAATCCGTCGCGGAGCCCGAACTCCTCTTCGTACACCCAGTCGGTCATGCCGCTCACGTGCAGGGAGTCGGCGCCCGTCGTGAGCTGCGTGATCTTGTGGTCGGCGAGACTTTCAACGTAGACATCGCCATGGCGCACGTAGGCCACGCGGTCGCCGGTGGGAGAGAACTTCGCGTACATCAAGGTCGACGGCTCACCCCCGCCCCCCAGCTGCGAGAGATTCCCGCTCTTCCGGTCGAGCACCCAGTAGTCCCCGCGGGTGTTGGCGCGCCAGACCTTTTTCGTATTCGTGAAGAGCAGGAGCTTGCTCGCGTCGGCCGACCAGGTGTAGTCGTCGAAGTCGAGCGGATCGTTCGCCCCCGCGGGGGTCATCTGCTTGGCCGAGACGAGGATGCTGCGGGCACCCGTGGCGGTCTCGTACCGGACGATGTCATCGCCCTTCCCACCCGCGGAGGGTTCGACGGTGGTATAGGCGGTTCCCCCTTCGATCCAGCGGGAGGGGCCGAAGCGCGCGCCCGCGAAGTCCCGCGACGCGTAAAGCTTGTGGAGCATGGAATCGAGTCCGGCCGGGATCTGTGCCGCGGCCGAAACCGAAGAAAGGACGGCGAGAGAGACCATCAGTGCAGCACGACGCATTACTCCTCCTATTTTGGTGTCGCTTCCATCACCCAGATGTCACTCTGCCGGTCGTTCACCGTGAAATACATGCGGCCGCCACCCAGGCCCCACTCCGGACGAAGGGACGGCCGGCTCAAATCGTCGAAGCGGATCAACAACCGGGGTGGGCCCCCGCTGAGCGGTTCGGCCCAGAACTCGGCGCGCCCGAGCGGATCGTGACTCTTGAAATAGATGGTCCTTCCATCGGCGCTCCAGTGGGGCTCCTCGGCAATGATTCCCGTACGCTTGGTGTCCACGAGGACCCGCGGGGCACCGGAATCCGGAGCAGCCACCAGCAGTGAGCCCCCCGCCTGCTGCTCGGCGAACGCGAGCCACCGGCCGTCGGGAGACCAGGCCTGCCAGGATCCGAACGGGAGCCGCTCGATGGGTTCGCCCCAATGCCCGGCCGCATCGCGCCGCACCATCCACAGCCCGCCGGTGCCGAAAATGAGGTAGCAGATCGCCCGGCCGTCGGGAGACCACTCGGCACGTGAGTCTTGCCGGGGAGACGCCACCACCTTCTGTTCCGGTCCCCCGCCCAACGGCAGCAGGTAGACGTCCCGCGATCCCGACCGCCAGGAATGGAACGCCACCTCCCGGCCGTCCGGAGAAACGGCGGGGGAAAAGTCGTCCAGGGAATCGAAAGAGAGCTGCTCGGCATCCACAGCCGAGAAAAAAGGCAGGACGGGGTTTGGCGAGCGTTGGCGATACAGCTCAGAGTGTCCGCTGACGTCCGAGTCGAAGTACACCCATTCACCGTCCGGGGACACGCTGATGCCCTCGACCACCTGGGCGCCGGACGTCAGAGGGCGGGCGTCAGCCTGCGTGGCCTTCCCCGGCGGGAACGGCAGGGACCAGATATTCGCCGTGGCCTGCAGGACGTCGTAGGCGATCCGGGTGCCGTCGGCAGAGATGGAGATCCCATGCGCCCCGAGCCCTACCGAGAGCCGCACCGGTGCACCGCCGGCACGGCCGTCGGCCGTCACCGCCTGGGCGTAGACGTCCTCGGGCCCGAGCACGTTGGAAACGAAATACAGCCAACGCCCGTCCCGCGACCAGACCGGACTCTGATTGATCGAGGTGCTGTCGGTCACCGTCGTCACCTGTCCGTTCCGGACCTGGATTACGACGATCCGGCTGGGGGACAGGTTCCCGAGAAAGTGGCCCACCCGGGAGTACCACGAATTTCCGGAGACGCAGGCGAGGGCCCGGCCGGTGGCCGCCCACTGACAGAGTGTCGGGTCCGTGACCGTCGCCAGACCACGGGTCGTGCCCGACGCGGGGCGGAGGTAAAGCGAGTCGCCCACGGTGTAGGCGATCGTCGTGCCATCGGGCCCCCATGCCGCCGAGGTGACGGGCCCCGCGGGGGGCGCCGGCAGCTCGGGTCTGGCGGATCCCCCCGACGACGGCGCGCTGAAGACGCCACCGCGGGAGAGGAAGAGTATTCGCGATCCGTCCGGCGACCACTGCGGATTGGTCTGAGTACCGGAGTCGTCTTCGCTCAGGGGGATCGGACGGCCGCCGGAAACCTGTCGAACGTGGATGCGCATGATCTCGGAGCCGCCCTGGGCGTAGGCCACGTAGCGTCCGTCGGGCGAAAGCGCCGGCTCGATCTCGAGACCGGGCTCCCACGTGACCTTGCGTGCCAGGCCGAAGACCAGCGGCGCGCGCACCCCTCCGCCTCGCGATCCCGCCAGGAATCCGCCGATGGCCACTGCGGCGGCGAGGCCCCCCCACCACAGGTCCCGGCGCGCAAACCGGGGGGGACGGGACACCCGGGCCGCGGGGACCGTGGTCCCGTCCCCTCCCGCCAAGGCGCTCCGAAACTCGGCCGGAGTGCGGAAGCGGTCGGCGGGAAGCTTCTGAATGGCGGTGAGCACAGCGATCTCCACCGCCTCCGGCACGCTCCGGCGCTGGAGGATGAGTCCCCGCGGCTCCTCCGTCATGACCCGCGCGATGATGGCTTGCGCCGTTGGCCCAGTGAATGGTGGCTCCCCCACCAGCATCTCGTAGGTGACCACGCCGAGGGCGTAGACATCCGCCCGGCCGTCGATATGGCGCTCTCCCATCGCCTGTTCCGGCGCCATGTACTGAGGCGTGCCGAGGCTGGTGCCGGTCTGGGTCATCCGCTCCCCGCCCGCCTCGACGACGGCGAGAGCGATCCCGAAGTCACTGACCAGCGCGTGACCGTCGCGCAGCAGGATGTTCTCGGGCTTGATGTCCCGGTGGATGACGCCGTGGCGGTGTGCGTACTCGAGCGCGTCAGCCACTTCGGACGCGATCCGCACGGCGTCCGCCACGGGCAGCTGCGTCTCGCGCGTGAGGCGGGTCCGCAGGGTCTCCCCTTCCACGTGGGGCATGACGTAGTAGAGCAGTCCATCGGCCCCGCCCGAGTCGAAGAGGGGCAGGATGTGGGGATGCTGCAGACCGGCCGTGAGCTCGATCTCCTTGTGAAACCGTTCAGGGCCGAGCACCGCGGAGAGGTCGGCGTGGAGGACCTTGATGGCGACGCGGCGATGGTGCTTGAGATCCTGGGCGAGATAGACGGTCGCCATGCCGCCGGCACCGAGCTCCCGCTCGATACGGTAGCGATCGGCGAGTGCCCGGGTGAGTCGATCGAGGCTACTCATGACGACCCGACCGCCGCCGGATCTCCTCGGTCACGTTCAGAATGTAGATCACGGAATTCAATGGCGCCTGCTGCGCGATCACGAAATGCGTCCCGTCCGGCGAAATGTCCCAGTTCGCGTGAGGTGAGGCGGGGTCGAAGTCCGAAGCGTCGAAGAGCGCGGCGCGGTGCTGTACGACGGCCGCTTCACCCAGTTCCATCGTCGCGGCCATCAAGGTCGGATTGCCGTCGACTTGACCGATGTAGTAAAGCGTCCGGCCATCGGGCGCCCAGCGGGGCTCCCGCCCGCCGAGGCTCGACGTCACGACCTTGGGGCCTCCCGGGAACCTGCGGACGTACACCTCTTCGCGTCCCGTTTCGTCTGAGGCATATGCCAGCCATTTCCCATCCCGGGAGAGGGTGGCCGCCTCCTCGGTGAAGAGACTGGAGATGAGGGGAGTGAACTTCGCGCCCTCGGTACGAGCCCAGGCGACGTTGATGGCGCCGCTCCGGCCGTACGAGGCGGCGAGCACCGACCCATCCCGCTCGTATTCGAGCGCCTGCGCCGCGTCAGGGCCGGTGTAGGCCGAATCGGGAGTGCCGGTGCCGTCACTCCGTCGCCGCCAGACTCCGGCATTGTGCTGATACGTGATTCCCCGCCCGTCCGCCGACCAAACCGGGTCATGGCCGTCGCTCTCGAACGAGAGTCGTGAAAGCGTGTGCTGACGCAGATCGAACGTCCACACGTCCCGCGCGCCATTCTCCATCAGATCCAACGCAACTCGGGTTCCGTCGGGAGCATACCGGGGGCTGTGAAACCGTTTCCCCTCGGCGAGCACGGTGCGATGCCCGGCCCGGTCGAGCATCACGAGCGACAAGGGCTCTTCGGCCGCATATACCAGGGAACCCGAGGCTGAGACCGCGGCCTGCCCACTGCCCCCGATGTTCTGGTGGACGTGCTCGGCGACCGTCACCGGAGCGCCCGTGACTTTGAGCCGGGCTGCGTCGAAGAGCGCTCCCTGGAGCGTCCCGCTCGGCAGGCCCCACAGGAGGCAGCCATCGGCATACCAGGCGGCGTTGACCGTCAAGTCCAGCACCCGCGTCCGATGTCCCGTCCGGGAGTCGATGGCGACGACAGGCCCCACGATGTTGTAGCCGCCGGCGGGGACGGCGAGAATGGTCTGGTGATCGGGCAACACGTCTTCCAGGAACAGGCTCTGCTCATGGGCTTGGGGATCCGGCTCGGCGATGATCCGGGTCTTTCCGTCCAGACCGATGCTCACGATCCCCCCGCTGTTGTCGGATGCGAGGAGATGCTCGTTGTCGAGCCAGAGAATGACGCTGAGTGCCTGCGCCTGGCTGTTGGGCACCAGGCTCGCCGATCCCCCACTGAATGGGAGGGTCATGACGTAAACGCCCCCCGGTCCCAGATACGCGAGCCGCTTGCCGTCCGGTGAAAAGATTGGACTGGTCCCACCCTGCGTCCCGGGGATTGGATGCGCATCGAGCTCGTCGAGACCCCGGGTATAGAGCTGCGCCTCGGCACCTGACGCACCCCGGGACGCAAAGACCAAGGTCCGCCCGTTGGAGGACAACGCGAGCGCATTCACCGATTGGCTCGTGATACCGCCCTGTGCCGCCACGGGGATGGCGAAGCGTGCGACCACGCGCTCGGCGCCCCTGGATCCGGCCGTCCAGCGCCCTACCCCGGCCGCGACCACGGCAAGCCCGGCCGCCGCCGCCCAAAGGCGCCAATCCCGCCTCACGCTGACGAGCCGTCCCCCCGGAGCCCGTTCACCGGGTCTCCCGGCGTCCCACCGGAACTGTGGATCTGCCAGTGCATGGGCGAAGTCCGACGCCGTCTCGAACCGGTCGGCGGGAAGACGCTCGACCGCTTTCGCCACCGCGCTCGAAACGTTCGGCGGTACCGACTTCCGGACGGAGGTCACGAGGGGCGCGTCCTCGGTCACGATCTTCATGATGATCTGCTGCGCCGAGGCACCGACGTGCGGCGGATTGCCCGTCAACATCTCGTAGAGCACGCACCCGAGCGAATAGATATCGGACCGGTTCGTGAGATCCTTCTCCGCGGTCGCCTGCTCGGGGCTCATGTAGTGGGGCGTTCCGAGCGACAGCCCCGTCTCCGTCATCCGCCCGCCCGCGGCCGCGGACAGCGCGAGCGCGATGCCGAAATCCGCGACCATCGGCCGGCCGTCGTGGAGGAGGATGTTCTCGGGTTTGATGTCCCGGTGGATCACGCCGTGCCGGTGTGCGTAGTCCAGCGCATCGGCGACTTCCTTCGTGATCCGCACCGCCTCGTCGATGCCCAGCTGGGTCTCGCGGTTCAGCTTGTCGCGAAGGGTCTCCCCTTCGATGTACGGCATTACGTAATAGAGGAAGCCGTCGGCCGTACCGGAGTCGAAGAGCGGGAGGATATGCGGGTGCTGGAGACTGGCCGTGGTCTTGATCTCGACCACGAACCGGTCGGCGCCGAGGACGGCGGCGAGCTCGGGCTTGAGGACCTTGAGCGCCACTCGGCGCTCGTGCTTCAGGTCGTGCGCGAGATAGACGGTGGCCATCCCGCCGGCCCCGAGCTCGCGCTCGATGTGGTAGCGGTCGGCCAGGCTCGTCTCAAGACGTTGGAGCGGAGTGGTCACACGCCGAGTACCTCGAAGCCTTCGCGGCGGGCAGCGGAAGCGAGGCGGTCGTCGAGGGTCACGAAAGGCAGGGTCCGGGGCTCAAAATCCGAGAGGACGAGCGCGGCGGCAAGTTGAAGGGCATCGGCCGCGCGGAGCGGATGCAAGCGTACCAGACGGGCAGCCTGCTCTCTGACTCGGTCGAGTGGCGGCACCTCGGTCCAACGTTCGCCGGCCTCGGACAGCAGTCTGGCCGCGTCGACGACGTCCGTGTCGGTGAGCCGTCCCTCGCGCTGGGCGCGCGCCAGCGCCGACCAGCACTCCACGGGGGTAGCCCACCAGACGGCCGCAGACGGATCCTCGCGCTGGACGGACACCATCTCGCCCGTCCTCGGCTCGTTCACCAGGAGCGGGACGAGAGCGGAAGCGTCCCAGAATCTCATCGTCCTTCCCGCCGGTCCTCGAGCAGGTAGTCCACCACAGAGGGACCGGGAGTCGGAGTCGGGCGGGGCAAATCCAGCCAATCCGTGTCGGGGACGCGTTCCGGCAGGCGCACCAACCCTTGCTGCGCCAGGGCGACGATCCTCGCGGGCACCCCCGCGCCGAGCTGCACCGGGACCAGCTTCGCGACCGGCACACCCCGATCGGTGATGGTCACCGATTCACCCTTCTGCACCCGCTTGATCAGTGCACTCAGCCGGTTCTTGGCGTTGGA
>DASUBP010000043.1:0-8560 GCA_035763205.1 Gemmatimonadales bacterium | reverse complement strand
CTCGCCGCCTTCGCGATCCCGAAGTCCGTGACCACGGCCTGGCCGAGGTCGTCGAACATGATGTTGTCGGGCTTGATGTCGCGGTGGACGATGTTGCTCTTGTGCGCGTACCCCAGCGCCCGGCCCACCTCCGTGAGGATGCGGCGGATGTCGGCGGGCGGCAGGGCGCCCCGCTGCGAGAGCACCGCCGAGAGCGGCTTCCCGCGCAGGAACTTCATGACGAAGTAGATCACCCGGCCCGACTTCCCGACCCGGTAGATCGGAATGATCCCGGGGTGCTCGAGCTTGGCGGAGGTGCGGGCTTCGCGCTGGAAGCGCTCGACGAATTCCTTGTCGAACGCGAGGGAGAACGGCAGGACCTTGATCGCGACGTCCCGCTCGAGCTGCTTCTCGCGGGCCTTGAAGACGATGGCCATGCCACCGCGTCCCAGCTCGTCGAGGATCTCGTACTCCTCTTTCAGCTGGTCACGGACCAGATCGATTTCGGTGACTTCCTGCTGACCGGTGCTGATGGCATGGACCGGAGTGGTAGCGGTCAGGTCCAGGCCGCAGGACTTGCAGAACTTCGCGTTGTCTTCGTTCTGAGTGCCGCAGCGGGAACAGTACATCCCATCTCCGCAAGGAGTGCGGGAAACTTAGGGCGCGGCGCGAGGGAGTGTCAATCTAGTTGGCGGAAACCACCTCGAAGTGTCGCTCCCGCGTCAGCACGTGACCGGTCGCGGGATCGGTGATGCGGAGGGTCAGAT
The DNA here is from genome assembly GCA_035763205.1 of Gemmatimonadales bacterium. Classification (GTDB taxonomy): domain Bacteria; phylum Gemmatimonadota; class Gemmatimonadetes; order Gemmatimonadales; family GWC2-71-9; genus 40CM-2-70-7. Next base: position 7,814 of record DASUBP010000043.1, on the reverse strand, counting down.
CGTACGTTCCGTTCGAAACGTCACGCAGTGCCACCGTCCGGTGCACGCGGGTCACCGGGCCGGTCGCAGCCGCGTCGAACTCGAGCTGCACGGGCGGGTGATTCCCGCCGAACAGGCGGCGGATGGCGCCGAAGATCGACCCGCCACCCTTCCGTTCGACCTTGATCTCCGTGTGATATGCGCCGCCCACAGGCAGCCCGTAGACCTCGTAGTAGAGCTGCGCGTCGCCCCCGGCCGGGAACCGGTCGAGCGGATTCACGTACACGGTGTCCCCGTGCTGCTCCCACCAGAGGCCGCCCGTCTTCCCCACCACCAGGTCGGACATCGCGAACCCGCGGCCATCCAACGAAGCCGCCGCGATCGTGTCCGAGGCCACCGCGCCCGTCACCCCGTCCTTCGACTCGATGAGCAGGCGATAGCGGTAGTCGCCGGCGGGAACGGGCACCTCCAGCTGCCCCGTCAGGTACGACGGGCTCCGGAGAATCTGGGGCGCGCCGAACACGCGGAGCGTGTCGATGCGCCCGACCAGGCTGTCACTCAGGGTCGAGACGTAGAGCCGGAAGCGCAGGGGGTACAGCACACCGGACGCCGCCCCCACCGGCGTGAGCTCCTCGGCCGGGATGGCGAACACCAGGTGGAGCTCCTGCTCCCCACCCGAGTCGGAGGCACCGACCAGGTATCCCTCGACGGCGGGATCGAGGGGCCGGTCGAACCGGAGGTGGTTGTCGTCGGTGGTGGTGCCTACGCCGATCGAGTACGTCCCCCGCTGCCGGTCCTCCGCGATGGCCGGGAGAAAGTTGCTGCTCGTGATCGTGTTCCCGATGCGTTCGTACATCGGACCGAAGGTCGAGCGCGACGCGAACAGCCCCCGCACGACGTTCATCGTGTCGCCCGACAGTTGCAGCCGCTGGCGGTCCTGGAAACTCAGCGCGTCGGTGAGGCTCTCCACCAGCTTGAAATCCTGTACGTCGCCCCGGGACACAAAATGGAAGATCAGATCCCCACCCGGCCGCCGGTACAGCCAACTCTCGTTCGGTTCCACCCCCGATGCGGCGGTGCCGCCCGAGCCCGAGAAGGCGCCGACCTTGTCGGCGGGTCCGAGCCGCATGTAGATCACGCCCCGGTCATCCATCAGATCCTGCGGGCTCCGGTAGACCTCCGTGAAATCGTAATGGCGGTGGGGGCTCACCAATCCGAACGACCGCATCGCGACGAACCAGCGGCGGTAGTGCTCGGCCAGCCGTGAGCCCGGCTCCCGCACGTCGGCGACGTCACGCTTGGCCCAGAACTCTTTCAGCCAGTTCGCGCGCGCTTCACTGGTCCGCAGACTGTCGAAGGCCGTGAGCTCCTGCGGAGTGGCGATCCAGCTGAAGTCCGTCCGGTACATCCGGATCGCCGCCACCGACCCCGCGGCACGCGCGCCCGCGAAGTAGTCCGCGTGTCCGATGCTGTCGCGATGCGTGTAGTAGTCGGTCCGCGCGAGCTCGAGCAGCCCGATCCCGGAATCACCGCCGTCCTTGAGGTACGCCTCGAACGCGGCCCGCGCCGAATCCCCTTCCCCCACTTCCCGTTCGATCCGTCCTCGCGCCATCTGGAACGCGGGAATGCCGCTCGCCGACGTGGCCGCCGTGCGGGCCACGCGCAGCGCGACGTCCGTTTCCGCGCGCACCCGCTGCCGCAGGGCCGTTTCGACCAGCTCGATCACCGGCTCGGCGAACGTGGGGTCGACCGCGGCGGCCTTCGAATACGCGTTGATCGCCTTGGAGAGATGATCGAGGTGCAGAAACTGTTTGAGGTTCTCGGCCGCGATGGACGAGTGCGCACCGATCGCCAGCTCCGAGCGGCCCAGGCCGAACCACGGATAGGGCCAGTCGGGTTTGAGCTGCGATGCCCACTCGAATTCCCCCGCGGCGTCGTCGTAGTGGTGGCTCTCCTTCGCGAGCTCGCCGAGGCGATACGCGATGAATCCGAGCCGGAGATGGATGAGAGGGTCGTCGCGATTGACTTTCGCGACCTCGATGGTGGCAGCCTCGAGGCCTTTCAGCGCGACGGAGTCCGAGCTGGTTTCGAGTGAGTCACGGAGACGTTCGAGCGCCGCGCGCTGGTCGGGGGACTGGGCGGCGGCGACGGTGGTGGCCGTGACGACGAGCAAGGCCAGGAGTCTCATGCGTCCTTCATTATACCCCGGAGACACCGGACGTTCGGGGGTTCGTCAAGTGGTCGCCGGAATCGGACCAGTAATTCCTCCGGCGCGCCGAGTGGCGCAGCGATTCAGAAATCGGAGGAAAAGGCGACGTAGACTTGTGCGCGCCGCGGACCACCGGCGGGCGGGGCGGTCATCGGCTCCGCGAGTCCCAGCCGCAGAGCGAGCGGCACGTCGTAATTCACCGTGAGGTCGAGGGCGAGCTCCGCACCAACCGACCAGAGTCGCGTGAGTCGCGGAGACGAGCCGGGGGCCCACGCATCCCCCGCATCGGCGAAGGGACGGAGCGACACCTTGTCCGCGCCGACCGGCAGATGGCCGAGGGACCGTCCCACCAGCGCCAGGGGGATCCGGAGCTCGGCGGTGCCGGTCGCGGCGCGGCGGTCGACCAGGGCGCCGCCGGCGTACCCCCGGACCGGGAAGTCCCGCACGCCACCCACCGTCTGTCCGAAGCCCAGATCGTACGTTCCTGACGACACACCACCCACCCCGAGTGTCCGCAGGAGTGGGCCGTTGGTCTCTCCCACGCCGAACCGGAGGGCCAGCACCGGTGGTGCAAAGCCGGGACCCGGCAGTGCCGCGTACAGCGCGAGGAGGCTCCGGTATTCGTCGGCGAAGAGGGGCGATCCCTGCTGGTTTCGCCGCCGGTACGTCAGCGACCAATTGAATCCGTTCTGCGGGGAGACCGACAAGATGCCGGACGAATTGTGGGCGACGGCCAGCGTGACCGATCCGCCGATCTGATCCCGGCTGGCGCATCCGATACACACCGCCGCGAGCGCAGTGTCCGGAGTCGCCACGTACTCCGCACGCTCGAACTCCGCCGCCACCCGGAGCTGGACCGCCGTCCGCCAGCGCAGGTACCGGAAGGTGGCCCCAAGGTCGGCGTCCTGCGCCAGCTTCGAGACGACGGTTCCTCCGGATGTCTCGCCGACGTTGGACCAGGCGTTCGAAACGTCCGCATCGAAGACGGGCTGCGGCAGCAGGTCGGCGACGACCGAAAGCTCCCCGCGGAAACGCACGGGAGAGAGGGACGCCATGCCGATCGCGGCGTACGACCAGCGCCCGAGCGCGTCGGACCCGGCCGTCACCGCACCGCCGAAGCGCCCCGACGGTCCCGCATCGAAGTACACCGGAATCCAGAAGTGCGGCGCGAGCGATGGCCACGCCGTGTACCCCGTTTCGCGCACGGGAACGGCGGGCGCACTGTCGAACGGCGCCGCCGGCGGTACGGGGCCCAGCGCCGCGCCATTGCGGATGGGCGCGCTCATCAAGGTCCAACCGGTGGAGCGGAGCGACGTGTAGGCGATCCGTCCGTCCGGCAGTATGGCCGGCGAACGGGCCCCGAGCGGCTCCGCGGTAACCGCCCGGGCAGCCGGGCCGCCGGTGGAATCGTTCCACCGATAGACCTGCGGGAACCCCGACACATCGGACACGAAGAGCAGCGTATCGCCCCACCAGGTCGGGCCCGACACGAGAGACGACCCTTCGCTCAGAACTGACACGGAGTCGGGAGACGCCCAGGGCCAGCGCACCAGCTGCCAGTGCCCATCGCGATGCCGCGTGGCCGCGACCCATCGGCGGTCGACGGACGGGACGACATCGCCCCAGTCGGTGCCGGCGGTGTCGCGGACTTCGGGGATGGTCGGGTGATTCCCGTCCGGTGAAACCTGCACGCTCACGAGCGTCCCTCCGCCGCCACGCGGTTCGGTGATGCGCGCGCCTCTCGTGAGTCTGGTCCACGAGCCGTCGGGATCCCAACGGTAGAGGTCACTGCGGATCCGGTGCGGTCCCGTCAGATCGACCTGCGCCACCATCACCGTGTCGCCGACCCAGTCGTAGCTGACGCCGGCGTTCACGTAGTGACTGCGTGATTCCTTCCACGTGCGCGCGTCCGCCATGATGAGCCGGCGGGGTCCGCGTCCATCGTCACGCAGCCACACCACCCACCGGCGATCGGGAGACACGCGCGGGACGGGCTCACTGTATAGCCCGCGCTCGAGCACGGTGCCGGGAGTCCCGGGACCCGCCGCGGGCCTCGTGTCCGCCTCCCACGCCGAGTCGAGCTGCACGCCGGGGGACGCGCCGGAGAGCGGGTGCCCCACTCGATACGGGATCCACTGCCCAGCGGAGCGCTCGACGAAGCGCGGAATGACGGAGTCGCCGAGTGCGTCGGCGATGGAACGAAAGAACCGCGATCCGTAGGCATAGGGCACGTAGCCATCGGCCCAGCGGGTAAAGAGCAGCGCATCCGAGCTGGGGCGCGATGAAGAATCCGCGGCGTCGGCGGCGAGCACCTGGCTGTGGTAACTGCCCCGCACCCGCCCGCCGGTGGTGAACTTCGACTCGTAGTAGACCGCGAGGCCTTCGGTCACCCAGCTCGGCTGATACTCCTCGGGAAAAAGTCCCGGCGCGCGGCCGAAGACAGTCTGCATCACCCCCCACACGCCTCGGACGCGATCGAGGTGAAAGACATGCGTCAGCTCGTGCTGGGAAACGAGTCGCAACCAGTCGTCGTACTGGGCGAGCGCGGGATCCGTGGCGGGAGGAGCCAGAAACAACGTCACGCGATCGGTTGGAAAGACGGTGGTCAGACCATTCGCACCGTCGAAATCGTCCGAGAGGGTGATATCCACGCTGCCCCTGGGTGGGTGCAGCTCGGTGGCCAGCAGTCCGTAGGCGCGCTCGGCCTCGCGGGCCTCGCGGAGCGCGACGTCCCGGTAGCTTGGACGGAAGTGAATCCGGAAGTGCGGAGTGTGGAGGGTGCGCCAGACGCCCGAAGGCTCGACCTGCGCACTACCGGAGCGCGCGAGGGCGAGTACGACCAGCGCGCAGATCCCGGCGCTTCGCATAGACGCGCAAAGTACGCCGGGCGGTTTGGGCCCGCCAATTTGCCGAATCCGTTGGTGCATCTTAACTTGAGCGTCCTGTGGAGCGCCCCCGGTGACCAGCTGCCCCTACTGCGGCCGCGCTAACGACGCGGCAGCCGCCTTTTGCATGGACTGCGGCAAACCGCTGACCAAGTCGGCGGCCCAGGCCAAGGCGCGGTCGTCTGCCGCCGCCGGGGTCTCGCCCGCCGGTGCTCCTCCCGGCCCGATTTCGCCCGCGACACCGCTCCCGCATCCGTCGATGACCCCCGCTCCCAATACCCGCGCGCCAGACCCGGCGACACCGGACGCCGCCGCGGCGCCGGTTCAGACGGGATGTCCGTTCTGCGGCAAGGCCGTCTCGGGAGCGCTTCCGTTCTGTCCGCACTGCGGCCGGCGCCTCTCGGCTCCTGGTTCCGGACCCGCGTGCGCCCGATGCGGGTCACCCGTGGCGTTCGGCGTCGCATTCTGTGCCACCTGCGGGGCACCCGTATCGTCGACGCCGGCCCTGCAACGCCCATCGTCCCAGCCGCCCGTCAAGACTGACTTCACGTTCTACCTGAATCTTCTCGATGAAAGCGGCAAGGCGATCCAGCGCTACGAGCGGCGAGCCATGGATACGGGCATCGGGCGGCAGGATGGCGACATCCGCTTCCCCGACGACCAGTTTCTGTCTCCGCTGCACGCGCGCATCACCTGGGAGCAAGATCGCCTGATGCTCCGCGACCTGGGAAGCCGGAACGGTACCTGGGTCTTTTTCGACGAGCCCCACAAACTGGTGGACGGCGACCTCCTGCTCATCGGCTCGCAGATGATCCGGTTCCGCCGGCTCGGCTACCCCGGCCCCCATCCTCCCGACGCCGATGCCACCAAGCGGATGGGCTCCCTGATTCCCTCGGCCGACATCGCCTCCCTGACGCAGCTGCGCTCCGACGGCAGCGCGCGGGACGTGGTCCAGTTGTCGCCGGGCCGGGACATCCGGATCGGGCGCGAGGAAGGCGACTGGGTGTTCCCGTACGATCCGTCGATGAGCAGCAAACACGCGGTGGTTCGCTCCGAGGACGCCGACTTCATCGTGATCGACGACGGCAGCCGCAACGGCATCGCGCGCGCGGCGCGCGGGGCCGTTCCGCTCGCCGGCGGATCGCGCATCCTGGTCGGCGACAAGCTCCTGCGGATCGAATTCCCGTGAAAATTTGCCCCGTCTGCTCCACCGAATTCCCCGACGACCAGAAGTTCTGCCCCAACGACGGCAGCGTGCTGCGTGGCGCCGCTCCGACGTCCGACCTCGTGGGTCAGGTGGTCGCGGAGCGCTATCACGTCGTGAAGAAGCTGGGCGAAGGCGGGATGGGCCAGGTGTATCTGGCCGAGCACGTGAAGATGGGGCGCCGGAGCGCCATCAAGGTCATGAATCCCTCGATGACGCACGACCCCGACGCGGTCGCGCGGTTCAATCGCGAGGCGGCGAACGCCAGCCGCATCACCCATCCGAACGTCTGCGCCGTCTACGATTTCGGTGAGACGCCCGACGGGCTCATCTACCTGGCGATGGAGTTCATCGAGGGAGAGCCGCTCACCGACCTGATCGCGCGCGAAGGCGCGCTGAAGGTCGGGCGCGCGGTGAAGATCTTCCAGCAGACCGCCGACGCCCTGCAGGCCGCGCACGACCTCGGCATCGTGCACCGCGATCTCAAGCCCGACAACATCATGCTCGCCAAGGGCCGGGACGGCTCCGACGTGGTGAAGGTCGTGGACTTCGGCATCGCGAAGGCGGTGGGGGGCGACGAGGCGGGCCAGAAGGTCACGAAAACCGGCCTGGTCGTGGGCACGCCGGAGTTCATGAGCCCCGAGCAGCTGTCGGGCGACAAGCTGGACGGCCGCAGTGATCTCTACTCCCTGGCCCTGGTGCTTTACCGGATGCTGACCGGCAAGCTGCCGTTCGAGGCGACGTCGGTGCAGGAGACGATGATCAAGCGGCTCACGGATGAGCCCACCAAGCTGGCGCTCGCCCGCCCCGACCTCGCCTTCCCGCCCAAGCTGCAGGGAGTGCTCGACCGTGCGCTGGCGCGGACGCCGAACGAGCGCTACCAGAACGTCTCGGAGTTCGCGGCGGACGTCGGCAAGGCCATTGGAGCCACGGCGGCCGCGCCGGCGATGGACACCGAAGGCAGGACGCAGGTGATCGGGGCCGCCGAGAAGACCAAGATCGCGGAGGCGGTCCCGGCGACGCGCGTGGCCGCGGCGGGCAAAGAGAAGAAGAGCCTGATGGTCCCGGTCGCGGTCGGCATAGCCGTGGTGGCGCTCGGCGGTGGTGCGTGGGCGGTATTCGGCCGAGGCCCCAACACTCCCCCGCTGTCCACCCAGCACGACACGACGACTCATCAAGTAGCGGCGAATCCGGGTCGCGACACGACGCAGATGTCGCACGCGGATACGACGAAGACGCCGAAGAACCCCGGGACCCGACCGGCAAATCCGGGCAACAAGTCTCCTGGCCCCGCGGGACTCGATTCCGCGACCTTGGCGGGAGTCGCCGAGCGGCTGCTGGACATGAGCCCACGAGCGATAATCGACTCAGGTCAGCTCGTCTTCAACGGTGCACACGTGTCCCCGCTCGATCGATCGACGTCGGCTTGTGCGGTCGCCCTCGCTTACCAGCAAGGCGGGCGTCGCACTGAAGCCGTGCAGTGGGCCAACAAGGGCCTTTCCATTGACCCAACCCTGTCATCGTGCAAGAACGTCCT
>DASUBP010000042.1:0-7558 GCA_035763205.1 Gemmatimonadales bacterium | reverse complement strand
AGGTGGACGGTGATGCCGTCGGCGCCGCCGGCGAGCGCGTCGGCCGCGGCGCGGACGGGATCGGGCTCGTCCGTTTTCCGCGCTTCGCGGATGGTCGCGACGTGATCAATGTTGACGTAGAGGCGCATGAGTTCTTACCTTCGGTGCAGCTCCCTCCAACCGGGGCCACCCCTTGAATCGAGCTCTACTCGTTGTACTGCTCTGTGCCGGCGCCGCTTGTTCTCATTACCAGGCGGGTCAAGTGCCGGAGCCGAAGTCGCCGAACGTGTTGCTCAGCCGGTTTCTCGATGCCGTGAAAGCCAAAGATACGCGCACCATGGCGGCCCTTTGGGGCACCGCGGACGGTCCGTGGCGCAAGGTTCCCGATGCGTACCGTGACAGCGTCATGACGTCCTTTCAGATCTACCTGCGTCACGACACCTACAAGGTTCTGGACGGGCCCCTCCCCTCGAGTTCGGACAGCCGGGTGATGACGTTTCACGTCGAGCTTGAGGCGCCCCAATGCACCCGCAGCCAGCCCTTTGACGTCATCAAGACCAAGGGGGGTGGCTGGCTGATGTTCAACGTGCATCTGGAAGCTGAAGGATCCGTCATTCCGTATTGCCCGCGGCCGTAGGGAACTCGAACGGTGGGGCGGGCGTTCTATTCCGTGAGTTCCAGCAGGATGCCCGCGGTAGCTTTCGGGTGCACGAAGGCGATGCGTTTGCCCCCGGCACCTTGCCGGGGGACCTCGTCCACCAGCCGATATCCGGCCTCCCGGCAGCGGGCCAGGGCCTGATCGAGGTCGGGGACCCGGTAGCAGATATGATGAATGCCGGGACCCCGCTTTTCGAGAAAAGCGGCGATGGGACTCCGCGGGTCGCGGGCGGCGAGCAACTCGACGTCGACCCCCCCGAAGTGGAAGTGGACGATTTCCGCGCCGTCGGCCGTTTCCGGCGCTGAAGGACTCAGGCCCAGGACCTCCCGGTAGAACCGGCTGGCCTCGGCGAGGTCGCGGACCGCGACTCCCACGTGGGCGATGCGATTGGTGTCGTCCATTGCGACAAGAACTTAACGGTTTTGAGGAGAGTGGAGAGCAATGTCGGATCTGACGCAGGTCACGGACGCCAACTTCGCGACTGAGGTCGAACAGCAGAAGGGCCTCGTGGTCGTCGATTTCTGGGCTACCTGGTGCGGTCCCTGCCGGATGGTGGCGCCGATCATGGAACAGATCGCCGGCCAGTATGCGGGGAAAGTCAAAGTGACCAAGCTGGACGTGGACGCCAACCAGAAGACGGCCATGCGCTTTAACGTTCGGTCGATTCCGAGTATTCTATTCTTCAAGGACGGGGCCCACGTAGACACCCTGGTCGGTGCCTATCCCAAGCCCGTGTTCGACGAGAAGATCACGCGCCACATCGGGTAACCATCCAGGCGGAGGTCCATGCGAGCCAGCACCGCCCGACTCACGAATTCGCCGGTGCGCCTCGCGGACCTCCGCTTCCCGCAGGTGGACCAGCTGATTCACCGCACCCGCCTGGCGTTCATTCACCTCGACAACCTGATGGGGTATGCGAAACGCGACCGTGACGGCCGCGTCGACGGATACATCTGCGCCCATGTGCCGGACGGCTGCCTGCTGTTGTTCTTCCGGAAGGGCGAGCCGGTGAACGCCGCCGCCTTCGAAGTGTCGGGGCGCGAAGTCATCACCATCACCGAAGTCCTGCGCCGCATGCGCGCCGAGACCGAGCGCGGCGACCTGACCTACTGCGCCGCACCCATGGAGCAGCTGGCGTGGATGTACCAGTCGTGCGCCGTGCCCCAGCAGCCGCGGCTCGTGGATCCCAGCCAGCCCGCCGCGCTCTTTCCGGTTCTCAGAGAAGAAAAAGTGACGGGCGTGCTCGAGTTCATTTCCAACGGGCGCGTGTCCTACGTCCGGTTGGACGAGGGCAAGTTCGTGAGCGGCTACTTCTGCGAGAAGCCGGCCGACATGCCGGTGCCGCGCTATTTCGAATCACTCTTCAAGCCGCTGCCCGACGGGTCCGACGCGGCGCTCGCGGCATGCGTGTTTCCGTACGTCGCCGATTTGCCCGCGCAGGCGCCGCACGCCCTCATCAATACGTACCGCGAGCTGTACTGGCGGATCGTGGACGCCGTCGAGCAGGAATTCCCGGGGGAAGGGAAGAAGCGCGCGCAACGCCTCTCGTCCACGCACCAACGCGATCACAAGGCGCTGACCAGCATCGGCGTGCCGCGGGGCACCGAGATTCCGGATGCCGTGGTCCGTCCCGACGAGCTGTCGACGGCGCTCGCGATCTGGGGGAAGGAGCTGCTCGACTCGGTCGAGATCATGATGCCGGGCACCGCGGTGAAAGTGCTGCGCGGAGCGACGCGCGAGCACCGGTACGTGCTGCAGTCCGCCGGCTTCTATGACGCGCTCCCCTGGTCGGTCACCTGGTGACGAGGCCGTCGTGGCCGGTACGCTCTACGTCGTCGCGACGCCTCTCGGGAACCTCGGCGACCTCTCGCCCCGGGCCGCACAGACCCTGAAGTCGGTCGCGCTGGTCGCGGCTGAAGACACCCGCCACAGCCGTCCCCTGTTGACCCACATCGGCTCCACCGCCGACCTGGTCTCGTTTCACGCACACTCGAGCGACGGTGACCTCCGCCGCCTCCTCGAGCGGCTCGCCGCGGGTCAGGACGTCGCCCTCATCACCGACGCCGGCACTCCACTCGTCTCGGACCCCGGCGTGAGCCTCGTCGCCGGCGCGCGGGAGCGCGGGATTCCCGTCGTCACCATCCCGGGCCCCAATGCGGTCGTCGCCGCGCTCGCCGTCGCCGGCCTGCCGGCCGACCGATACCTGTTCCTGGGCTTCCTGCCCCGGAAGGGTGGGGACCGGAAGCGGCTGCTCGCGAGCGTCGCCGAGAGCCCGTGGACGGTGGTGCTGTTCGAATCGCCGCTGCGCGTCGCCACGCTGCTCGAAGACCTGGCCGAGGTGTGCGGCGGCGACCGCCGGGCGGCGGTCGCCCGGGAGCTGACGAAGGTGTTCGAGGAGACGCGCGCGGGGACCCTGGCCGACCTCGCGGGTTACTACGGCGATGCGCCCGCGCGAGGAGAAGTGACGGTGGTGGTCGCCGGAACGGGGCGGGACCCGGGCACCAAAGTGGAAGCGCCGCTGCCCGATCCCGAAGTACGCGCGCGCGAGCTCCTGGCCGAGGGGCTGTCGCGCCGGGATGTGGCCGATCGGCTCGCCGAGGAAACGGGAATCAACCGCAAGACCGCCTACCGCCTGGTCAACGAATTGTGAAGCTCGCTGCCGCCGGACTCCTCGCCGCCGTCCTCTCGGCGGGTGCCACCCCTGCGCCTGTCCTCACGATTGGACGCCTCCACTACGATGGGGGCGGGGACTGGTACTCCGGCCCGTCGGCCCTCCCGAACCTCCTTGCCGCCATTCGCCAGCGTACCGGTCTCAAGGTGACCGATCGGGAGCGCGTGGTCACCCTGGCAAGCCCCGATCTGTGGGACATCCCATATCTGTTCGTGACGGGGCACGGCAACCTCCACTTCACGGACGCCGAGGTGAAGATCCTCAGGCGGTATCTGGAGGGGGGCGGGTTTCTGCACGCCGATGACGACTACGGGATGGATGCGTCCTTCCGCCGGGAGATCGCCCGGATCTTCCCCGACCACCCCCTGGTTGACGTTCCCTTGACCCATCCGGTGTACCACATCGTGTACGATCTGCCGAACGGGATCCCGAAGATCATGGAGCATGACGGGCTCCCCGCGCGGGGCCTGGGCATCTTCTTGGACGGACGGCTGGTCGTGTACTATTCCTATCAGACCGACCTGAACGACGGGTGGGAGGACTTCGACGTGCATCACGTACCCCCCGAAAAGCACGAGCAGGCACTGCGCATGGGCGTCAATCTCTTCGCCTACGCCGTCAGCGGGATCAAGTGACCGAGACCGCCCGTCGCGTGGCGCGCCTCGCGGCGCCGCACGCGCGGGGCAGAGCGCTCGCCGCCTTCATCGTCGCCGTCGGCATGGGACTGGTCGCGGCGGCGCTCGGCGTCTTTCTCTCACCCAATGTTTGGGGTGTCGTGCTCGGCTGGGCCCTGGTCGTCGGCGCGGCCTGCTCCGGCTGGCTGATCTGGCGCCAGGAAACGCGCGCGCTCGGTCCCCACCACGTCGGCACGCTCGTCGAGTTGCTCGGTCGCGGCCGGTTGGGAAGTGTCGTCAACCTCCTCCAGGCGCCACCCGCGCCCGGTACGGGACTGTGGAGCGCCGCGGATGCGCGGGCCGCGGCGCAAGTGGACCGCGCCGCCCCCGAAGTGGGTGACCACCTCAGGCACCGGACCCGCCGCTTCTATGTGGGAGGATTGGCGGTCGTTCTCGCCGGTGCCTCCCTCCTGCTGGCGGCTCGACCACGATCGGCCCATGCGGATGCGTTCTGGCACCCGCTCCGCACCATCAACAACGCCCGTGCGCCCGTTCGGCTCACGCTCGATCGCGTCACCGCTCGCCGTGGCGACACGGTGCACGCGACGATCACGGTTCTCGGAGGGACCACCGCGCGCTTGTGGACGCGCGCTCCCGGCGAACCGTGGTCGGAGGCGACGGTGGTGCTGGACTCGAGCGGGACGGCGCACCGTGCACTTGGTCCCCTGAGCTCCGACCTGTTCGTTCGCGTGACCAACGGCTCGCGCTCGTCGCCGACGCTCGCCATCCACATTCCGCCGTCCGCGTTCGTCGGCGCGCTCACGGTCACTGCGCACTACCCCAGGTATCTGGAGCGGGCGGATGAGACCCTGCCGATCGGGAACGACACCGCCGTCATTCCTGAGGGGACCGTTCTGACCGCCGAGGGGGAGGCGAGCGTGCCGCTGAGGTCGGCGCGCTGGTCTCCCGGGTCGCCGCTCGACGTGCAGGGCGCGCAATTCAGGGGCTCCCTCCGGCCGACGAACGGTGGCCGGTACTCCCTGCTCATTACGCCGCGAGATTCGTCTCCCGTCGAAGGGGAGCCTCCCGTCATCGCGATCAAGGTGGTGCCCGACTCCGCACCGGTCGTCGCGCTCACCCTCCCGGCCGCGGATACAACGTTGCCACCTACGCTCCATCAGCCGGTGGTGATCGATGCGCATGACGATCACACCCTGACGCGGGTCACGCTCCAGAGCTGGCGCGCGAGTCAGACCGGCAAGATCGGTGACACGGTCTCTCAGCCCCTCACGCTCGACGCGGTCACCGACCGCGCGATCCTGCAGGCCGATCTCGACGCTTCCGTCCGGGGCTTGCTCCCGGGGGACACGCTCAAGCTTCGCGTCGTGGCCTGGGACAATGCTCCGCGGGCGCACGAGGGGCACAGCGCCACGATCGCGCTGCGGCTGCCGACCTTGGCGGAGCTCCGCGCCGCGACGCGTGCGGCGACCGCCGAGCTCGGCTCCACGACGGACTCCGTACTGAACGCAGCCAGGAGCCTCAGCGCGGAAACGCGGGACCTGGCGGCCGAGCGGACGCGGGCGGGCACGACGCAGCGGACCGGCAGTGAGCAGCCGGGCGGCGACCCCAAAGCCGGCGCGATGCCATTCGAGTCGTCGCAGCGGGCGCAGGAGCTCGCCCGCCGCCAGGAGGAGTTGAGCCAGAAGGTGCAGGACCTCTCCCGCGCCGTGCAGGACCTGGCGCAGGCCGCCCACGCCGCGGGGATCGACGATTCGGCGTTCCAGCGGCGGCTGGCCGATGTCCAGCAGCTGCTCCAGAAGGCGATCACCCCGGAGCTGGAGCAGCGGCTCCGCGAGCTTCAGGACGCACTCCAGCGGCTCGACCCCGAGGCGACCCGCCAGGCCCTGCAACATCTCGCGGACGCGCAGAACGAGCTGAAGGACGCGCTGCAGCGGAGTGATCAGCTCTTCCGTCGTGCGGCCGTCGAGGGACAGCTGGCGACGCTGACCGCCGACGCGGAAGAGTTGAAGCGGCGGCAGGGGGACTGGAACTCGACGCAGGCCCCGCGGGCCGATTCGGCCGCGACGGCGCAGGAGCGCGAGCTCGCCGCTGGGGCCGACTCCCTGATGAAAGGGATTCAGCAGGCAGGCCAGGACCTTCGCTCGGGGCAGACGCTCGACCAGCCGATGCAGTCGGCGCAACAGGCGCGGCAGGCCATGGGCCGGGCCGGGGACGCCGCGGGTCAGGGGAATGCGGCCGAGGCGAAGCAGCAGGGGCAAATGGCCGAGCAGGCCTTGAAGGATCTGCCGGAACAGCTCAAGTCGCGGCGGGATTCGCTCTCTGGCGCGTGGCGCCAGGAGACGCTGGACGCACTGGATCGTGCCATGAGCGAGACGGCGGACCTGGCCCGGCGCCAGCAGCAGATCGCCGACCAGCTGAACCAGGGGCAGAGCGGCGCGCCCATCCGGTCGGCGCAGGCCTCGGTGGAAGAGGGTGCGCAGGCGGTCTCTCAGCAGATGCAGGAGACGGCGGGGAAGAACGCCCTCGTCACTCCTCAGCTTTCCGCGGTGATGGCGCTCGCCAGGCGGCAGATGGCGCAGGCCCGCCAGGAGATCGAGCAGGCGCGTCCCAACACGCAAAGCGCGTCGCAGCTCGCCGCCCAGGCGGTGGACGCCTTGAATGCGGCCGCCCTCGGCATTTCGGAGGCGCGGGCGCAGGTGGAGGGTGCGAAGTCGGGAAGCGGCCTGGCCGAGGCCCTCGAGCAGCTCTCGAAGATGGCGGGGCAGCAGCAGGGGCTGAACGGAGAGTCGCAAGGGTTGCTGCCGATGATGGGAGCGGGTGGGGCCGTCAACGAGCAGCTGCGGGCGCTCGCCGCGCGCCAGCGGGCGCTCGCCGATCAGCTGCAGCGCCTGCAGGCGGGCGGGAACGCGCCGGGCGCGGGAGCGATGGCGGACGAGGCGAAGGAGATCGCGCGGCGGATGGAGGCGGGGCAGCTCGATCCCGTCACGGTCGCGCGCCAGCAGTCGCTCTATCATCATCTGCTCGACGCGGGGCGGTCGCTCACCGGCGACGAACCCGACGACCAGCATGAGCGGCGCGCACCGATCGCCGGTACCGTCAACCCGCTCCTGCCTCCCGCGTTGCGCCCCGGCGCGACCGGAACCGGCGCGCGCGTACCGTATCCCACGTGGGAGTCCTTGCGCGATCTGACACCCGGCCAACGGCAACAGGTCCTCGAGTATTTCCGTCTACTCAATGCACCCGCTCCCGCTGCTCCCCACGCCCAGTAACCGGCTCGCGGTCCTCGCGCTCCTGCTGAGCCTTGCCGGCGGATCACTGGCCGCGCAGGGGATCAGCCAGGGGTTCGAGCTCGAGCGGGCGGGCAAGCTCCCCCAGGCGGTGGACTACTATCGCACGGTGCTCCGCGCGGACTCGACCAACATGGTGGCGCTTCTCGGACTCGAGCGGGTGCTGCCACAGCTTGGGAGATTGAACGAGCTCGTGCCCCTCGTCGAGCGGGCGGCGCACGCCACCCAGGAGCGCGATGCCGGGGTCCTGGGACTCGAGCTGCGGACCTTCGTCGCGCTCAGCATGAACGACAGCGTCGCCGCTCTGGCGCATCGCTGGACCGCGCGG
>DASUBP010000041.1:0-6663 GCA_035763205.1 Gemmatimonadales bacterium | reverse complement strand
CCCGACCAGAGCCTCAAGCACCCCCTCGGCACCACGGGGCCCGAGCTGATGGAGTGGTTCTTCCCCACCCGCGTGTGGCGGGAAATGCAGGGCGGACAGGGCGGGGAAGAGGGCGTCGACAACGACTTCGCGGCGAAGGGATTCGAGAACATCGGGGCGCACATCCTGGGCCGCAACATGTTCGGCCCGGTGCGGGGACCGTGGCCCGACGAGAGCTGGCGCGGGTGGTGGGGCGAAGAGCCACCCTATCACCACCCGGTGTACGTCCTCACGCACCATGCACGGCCGTCTCTAGTAATGAAAGGCGGCACCGTGTTCCACTTCGTCACCGACGGTATCCGCTCCGCCCTCGAGCAGGCCAAGCAGGCCGCCGGCGGGAAGGACGTACGACTCGGTGGGGGGGCGGCGACCATCCGGCAATACCTCGCCGCCGGACTCGTCGACGACTTGCATCTCGCGGTGCGCCCCGTCGTCCTCGGGAAGGGCGAGCCGCTCTTCGCCGGACTCGATCTCCGCGCACTCGGGTACGAGTGCACGGGCCTGACCGCGGGAGAGCGCGCCGCCCATGTGCTGATCAGGCGCCGCGTGGCGTGAGGCTCTGGTCCCTCCACCCGCGGCACCTGGACCCGAAGGGACTGGTGGCGCTCTGGCGTGAGGCGTTGCTCGCCAAGGCCGTCCTCCAGCACCGCACGCGCGGCTACCGGAAGCACCCTCAGCTCGATCGCTTCCGCGCTCACGAGTCCCCGGTGGCCGCCATCAATACCTATCTCGCCGCCGTATACGCCGAGGCCTGCCGGCGGGGCTATGCGTTCGACGGTCGAAGATTCCGCGGGCCCCGGACTACCCGGCGGATCAGGGTGACGCGAGGGCAACTCGCCTTCGAATGGGGTCATTTGCGGCGGAAACTTCGTTCCCGCGCTCCGTCGGCCTACCGCGCGACCGCCGGCTCGCGACCGACCGCTCACCCCCTGTTTCGCGTCGCTGCCGGACCCGTCGCGGACTGGGAACGAGGGGGTTCGCGTCGTATCATGGAGGCGTGAACGTACGGCCGCTCTTGCTCACGGCGCTGATCGCCGTCGCGCCGGCATCTTCCCCGGACCTGTCGCGTCTCGCGGGTGACTGGGTCCTTCAGTTCCGAGCCTTCCCCGCGACACCAGCGACGCAGGCGAAGCGCGGAGTGGCCACGCTCACTCTCGCGGACAGCGTGGACCACGGCCGGCACGCCATGATGGGACCGTACAGCCTCTCCATGGGTGGCCTCACGCGACCCGATCCCTGCATCTCGACCGGTGGCACGGCCCGGCTGGTGCCCATGCGAAGAGACTCCGTGCGGGTGGACCTGCGGCAGGGATTCAATTGCGGACTGTGGATCGTCGGCGTGGTGCGTGGGGATTCAGTACTGGGAAAATGGCGTCAGAAGTCGCCCGCCGGCATCGTGGCCCAAGGCCGATTCGTCATGACCCGGGCTCGCCGGTGAGGTTGCCGGCTCTGTGGGTCACGCTCGCACTTCCGGCCGGCGTTGCGGCCCAGATGTGGCAACCGGCGCCGGGACACAGTCAGATCGCCCTGTGGCCGGGCACCGCGCCCCGAACCCGACCCAGTCCGGATAGCGAATCCGTCGGCACGGCGTCGAGCGTCGCCGGCAGGCCCTGGCACTACGTTTCCAGAGTTTCGCGCCCAACCCTGACGGTCTATTCACCGGCAGGGGAGAACACCGGTGCTGCGGTCCTTGTATTTCCGGGCGGCGGCTATCAGATCCTCGCGATCGACCTCGAAGGGACCGAGATCTGCGATTGGCTGACGTCCCGCGGCATCACCTGCGTGCTCCTCAAGTACCGGGTGCCCCGTTCCGGGCCGTCGTGGGTGGATCACCGTCATATCAATCCCAAGCCGGCGCCGGCCCTGCAGGACGCGCAGCGCGCGATGGGGATCGTGCGCCAACATGCCGCCGAATGGCACCTCGATCCGCACAAGGTCGGAGTCCTCGGCTTCTCAGCGGGTGGGCACCTCGTCGCGGCGATCAGCAACGACTACCAAGAGCGCTCGTACGCCCCGGTGGATGACGCCGACCAGCTCAGCTGCCGTCCGGATTTCGCCGTCGCCGTGTATCCGGGGCATCTCTGGATTCCGGACCACCGGATCCCCCTGAAGTTCAACCCCGACATTCACGTCACCATCCACACGCCGCCGACGATGCTGATCCAGGCCGAGACGGACAGCGTGGACAATGTGAATCAGTCGCTCGTGTATTACATCGCGCTGAAGGACGCCGGTGTTCCGGTGGAAATGCACTTGTACACGAATGGCGGGCACGCCTTCGGGCTCCGGCGCACCAAGGACCCGATCACCGAATGGCCCCAGCTGGTGGAGAGATGGCTGGGGACCATCGGTATCCTGTCAGGTCACTGAGCTGGGAGAGTTGCGTGAAAGCTCTTCAGCTGGTTGCAATCGGCGCGCCGGTCGCGCTCCGCGACGTCCCTGAACCCGCCTTCGGTCCGAATGACGTCCTGATTCGCGTCCATGCCGCCGGCATCTGCCACTCCGATTCGCACTATCGCGCCGGGCGGTCACCGGCGGGGCCTCTCCCCCTCACGCTCGGTCACGAAGTCGCGGGGGTGGTCGAGCGGGTCGGGGTCGAGGTGAAGGCGCCGCAGCCCGGAGACCGGGTCTGCGTCCACTATCTGATCAGCTGCGGCGGGTGCCCCGCGTGCGTTCGGGGCGATGAGCAGTTCTGCGCCACCGGGGCGATGATCGGGCATCATCGGGCGGGTGGGTGGGCGGAGTTCATCGCCGTTCCCGCGGTCAACGCGGTGCCGCTCCCGGCGGGGATTCCGTTTGCGCATGGCGCCGTCGCGATGTGCTCCGCGGCCACGGCGTTTCACGCGCTCAAGCGGGGCCGCCTCGCGAAGGGAGACCGAGTCGCGGTCTTCGGGATCGGCGGCCTCGGCATGTCTGCGGTGCAGCTGGCCCGCGCCCTGGGCGCCGCGGAGGTGTTCGCGGTGGATCTGGACGAGCGCAAGCTCAAGCTGGCGGAATCGTTCGGGGCCGTGACCATCCGCGCCGCGGTGGGAGATCCGGTTGGGAAGATTCGGGAGCATACCGGCGGTCGAGGCGTCGACGTCGCCCTCGAGCTCATCGGACTCCCGCTCACCATGGAACAGTCCTTGAAGGTCCTCGCGGTGCATGGCCGGGCGGTCGTGGCGGGTCTCGCGACGAAGCCAATGTCGGTGGACACCTATCGCGACTTGCTCGGGCGCGAAGCCGAGCTCCTCGGCGCCAATGACCACCTGAAGTCCGAGCTGCCGGCTCTCCTGGACCTCATCGAGAAGGGCTCCGTGGACCTCGAGCGCGTGGTGGAGCGTCGCGTGACGCCCGACACTCGCGTCGTCAACGAAATCCTCGACGAACTGGACCGTTTCGCCGCCCCGACGCGGACGGTGATCGAGTGGTCCTGACGCAGGCTCACGCGTCGCTCTCCCGCACGCTCGTCGAGCTGCGGGACTCCCGCGAACCCGCGAAGAGGAGGTAGCCCGGATGGATCGCACGAACCGGCTGCGTGTCACGCTCCACGGGGCCGTGGTGATGCTTATCGGGCTCTTCTGTGGCTTCCCCACGGTCTTGGAGTCGGACGCGGAACGCTACTGGCACACCGCGCACGAGGCACTGATCCTTACCGGAACGCTGATGCTGGCGGTGTCGGCGGTGATGTCCCAGCTGGTGCTCGCGAAGCGGGAGGCCTTGGGACTGTTCTGGGCCCTGCTCGCCACCGGATATGGGCTCTCGGTCGGGACAGTGCTGCAGGGCATTCTTGGGCAGCACGCGTTCGGCCCCAGCTCCTCACCCATGGTCATGATCGCATTCATTGCGAACGGGGTCGGCATCGGAGGTTCGGTCATCTCGACGGCGCTGGTCGTCATGGGTGCCGCTGCCGCCCTCAAGGCCTCACCGAAGGACTGACACTTTCACCAGGAGCGAACCATGAAGCTCTCGAGAAATCTCGCGTTCTTTCTGCTTGGAGCGTGGCTGATTCTCAACGGGTTGATCTCGATGATTCATCTCAGCTTTTCAGGACTGAGCCTCATCATGTCGATACTCGCGGTGGCAGCCGGGGCCCTGCTGATCATCGGGAAGTAGCACTGCGGCCAGTTGCCGGACGTGCCGGCGAAGGCGAACGTCTAACCATGAAAAAGATCATCCCGCTCGTCTTCGCCGCCGTTGTCGTCGGGGTGGCCGTCGCGGCCTTCCGCGCGCCGGCGCCCTCGTCTTACCTCTTCGTCTGGGCCGGCGCCAACGACACCGCATCCGATTTCCTGGCGGTGATCGACGCCGATCCGGGGTCCCCGCACTACGGATCGGTGGTGACATCTCTGGCGGTCGGGGCGGCGGGTACCCACCCCCACCACACCGAAGCCGTGATGCCGGCCGACGGCCACCTCCTGGCCAACGGTTTCCACGCCGGGAAGACCTGGCTCTTCGACCTCACGAAACCGGCCGCGCCGCGCATCCTCACGTCGTTCGGTGATCTTGGCGGGTTCAGCCACCCGCACACCTACGTCCGGCTCGCCGACAACACGATTCTCGCGACGTTCCAGTACGCGGCGGGTGCCGGCGGCATGTCCATGGGCCCGAACACGACGGGCGGCCTGGTGCACATGGACGAGCGCGGCCATGTCCTCGCGACCGGCTCGGCACGCGACTCCGCGGTCTCCGAGCGGCTCATTTCGCCATACAGCGTGCTCCCGATCCCCTCGCTGAACGTCGCGGTGTCCACCACGACTGACATGGACCTGACCGACACGGCCGCGAACCAGTGGGTGCAACTGTGGCGGCTGTCGGACCTGAAGTTGCAGAAATCCATCGCACTGCCCCCCGGTCCCGCTGGCAAGGAGAATCAGCTTACCGGAGAGCCTTTCCTGCTCCCTGACGGACACAGCGTCTACATCCACACGTTCCGGTGCGGCCTCTATCTGCTCCGCGGCGTCGAGACCGGGGCGCCGAGCGCCGAACTGGTGAAGACCTTTGCGGGAACGCCGTGTGGCGTGCCGATTCTCACCGGGCACTGGTGGATCCAGACCGTGTCGTCGGAGCACAAGCTCGTGGCGCTCGACGTCTCGGATGCCGAGCATCCGAGGGAAGTGTCCGAGGCGACGCTGGGAGACGACGAGTCACCCCATTGGATGGCGATCGATCCCACGGGTCGCCGCCTGGTCGTGAATTCGGGTGGGTACGCCAAGGGGGACCGCCTCTTCATCGTGAACTTCGATCCCGCGACGGGCACGCTGTCGGTGGATTCGGAATTCAAGGATCCCGGCGCGTCGGTGCCTGGGCTCGACCTCAGCCATCGGACCTGGCCGCACGGGTACACCGGCCGGGCGGCACCACATGGCGCGGTGTTTTCGCTCCCGGTCCGGTAACGTGGACCTCGCCCAGCAACCACCGCCGGGGGATTGATGGCCCTCGAGATGCGTGCGACCTGCGAGCGGTGCGGTGCCGCGCTTCCTCCCGATGGCGTGGCATACATTTGCACGTACGAATGCAGTTTTTGCCCAACGTGCACGTCCGCCATGAAATCGATCTGCCCGAATTGCGGAGGCGAGCTGGTGCCGAGGCCGCGCCGAACGCACTGAGTCCGGAGGGCTCGTGGTCTTCATCATGAATCAGTGCCGGAAGCCCAGCGGGGCCATGGGCCAGCGCGTGCTCCAGGCCATGAACCTCAGGCATTCGACCGTAACCGACTGGGGGCTCGGCCACACGCGGATCGAGCCGTCGTTCCAGATACTGGACGTCGGATGCGGAGGTGGACGGACGGTCCAGAAGCTCGCCGGCCTCGCTCCCCACGGGCACGTCTCGGGGATCGACTACTCCGACGCCTCGGTCGCGGAAGCGCGGCGGGTCAATCAGGCGGAAATCGCCGCGGGCCGGGTGGACATCCAGGAGGCCTCGGTTTCCCACCTCCCCTATGCGGACGCGGCGTTCGACCTCGTGACCGCCGTCGAAACCCATTACTACTGGCCCGATCTCGTCGCCGATCTCCGGGAGGTCAGGCGCGTCCTCAAGCCGGGCCGGTCGCTGGTCATCATCGCCGAGACGTACCGGGGCCAGGCGTTCGGACTCCTGCTCCGCTTGCCGATGATGCTGCTCCGTGCCAAGTACTTGACGGTCGACCAGCATCGTGAAGCATTGACGGCGGCGGGGTTCGCCGAGGTGGAGATTTCCGTGGAGCGCTGGAAAGGCTGGATCTGCGTCGTGGGAAGGAAGCCGGGGTCGTGAAGATCCGAACCAAGCGGGTGTACGATCCGCCCGCCACCGGCGATGGCCGCCGGATCCTGATAGACCGGCTCTGGGCCCGCGGACTGTCGAAAGGGAAGGCAAGAATCGACTATTGGGCGAAGACGATCGCTCCGTCGACCGCGCTCCGGAAATGGTACGGGCACGATCCGGAGAAGTGGGCGGAATTTCGGAAGCGATACTTTGCCGAGCTCGATGCGAATCCTGAGGGGGTCGCCGAGCTCAAGACGGAGATGGGGAAGGGCACCGTGACACTGCTATTCAGCTCGAGGGAGACGCGTCTCAACAACGCGTCGGCCCTGCGGGAATACCTGGAAGCCAAGTGACCCACACCCGAGGAGAATGACCGATGATGCCATCTCCGCCGCTCGTGCC
>DASUBP010000040.1:0-10226 GCA_035763205.1 Gemmatimonadales bacterium | reverse complement strand
CTGGCTGGAGCAGCGCCGTACTGGCGCGTCGCGATTCCGAACACGATCGACGGGAAGTACCTGTCGCTCGGCGCGTACGGGATGTCGTCACGCATCTATCCCGCAGGCGTCACGGGACCCACCAATCGATTCACGGATGTCGCAGCGGATCTCAGCTTCCTCTGGCCGATGGGGGAGAACAGCTTCACCACCGAGGCGACGTACATCCACGAATCACAGCGCTGGGATGCCGGAGGATCGGCGAATTCGACCAACACGCTCAAGACCTTCCGCTTCGACATGATGTATCACGTGGGACACACGTACGCGTTCACCGCCGCGCCCTTCTTCACGAGTGGGAGCAGTGATACCCTGCTCTACGCGGCCGCCCCGATGAGCGGGAGCCGCATCGGCAGCCCGAACTCGAGCGGATTCATCGGCGAGGTGGACGTCATGCCGTGGCAGAACCTGCGCTTCCAACTGCAGTACGTGGCCTACTCGAAGTTCAACGGGGCTTCGACCAACTACGACGGAGCGGGGCGCAACGCATCCGACAACAACACTCTCTACTTCCTGACCTGGGTACTCTTTTGAACACACCGATACGCAGTTTCGTCATCGCCGCCGCGCTGATGGGCGCGGCGGCCCCCTGCACGCTGTCGGCGCAGGGTGCTCCCCTCAAGGTCGACCCCTCGTGGGTGACTACGAGGATCTCGGACTCCACGGTCGAATTCCGGTTGGTGGCGGGAATGTCGCCGGCGAACGGTGGCATGAACTTCGACGGTGCCACCGGTGGATCACTGACGCTCACCGTCCCGGTGAAATGGCACGTGGTCCTGCATTTCCGGAATGACGACGAGAACATGCCGCATTCCGCGGAGGTCACCATCGCCAAGTCTCCGGTTCCGGCCATGCCCGACACCAAGCCGGTGTTCGGGGGCGCCGAGAGCAAGGACGCGACGCAAGGTGTGAGCGTGGGGACGAAGCAGGATCTCCACTTCACGGCGGACCAGCCGGGGTCGTACATCATCGTGTGCGCCGTGCCCGGTCATGGCGCTGCCGGGATGTGGATCCGCCTGGTGGTCAGCGCGACGGCATCCAAGCCGGATGTAGAGGCAGGGCCGGCGACACCCTGAGGGTCGGGCCGTACACCATGCGGCGGTCAACTCGTCTCGGTTGGCCGCCGTACGTGTTTCCGTCCGCGAGAACTACACGAGCTCTTCACGGTATAAAGCCCTTATGAAAAAAATCCTGGCGGTTTCGGCGGTCTGTGTGGCCTTGCTGGCGCAGAATGCCGCAGCGCAGTATGGCGGTGGCCGAAGCGGCGGCATGCGAGGGGGGTTCGCCCAGCCCATGGAACCGGCGCCTCCGCTGCCGGGCGCCGTGCTCGATGGTCCCCCCGATTCGGCGGCCGCGCGGAGTGCGCTGGCGCTTACGGACTCGCAGGCCGTGAAATACGCCCTGTCGTACCGGTCCTTCATGACCGCCACCAAGCAGTCGCGCGACTCGGCACAAGTGGCGACGGACAAGATGAATGACCGCCTCGCCACGGGGGACCGCGCGGCCGCGACCTTCTACGCTCAGCGGCTCCAGGATATCGGGAAGTCGTTGCGGGACCGGCAGGACAAATTCGACGACGGCTTGAGGTCCTTCCTGACCAAGGACCAGCAGAAAGCCTACAAGAAGTGGGAGGATGACGCCGAGCGGGTGGCGCAGGAGCGGAACAAGGAAGCGGGCCTGCGGTGGCAGGAGGCCGGTGGCTTCGGGGGTGGCCGAGCCACGGATCTGCGCATACCGGTCGAGGCTACCGACGCGCCGCCGGCGACGCTGGGGTCACAGGCTGTCCGGATCGGCCGGACCATCTACGTGTCGGCTCAGCTCGGCGTGGACACGACCGGGGCCTTGAAGGGTGCGGATCTCGCCGCCCAGGCGAAACAGGCCTTCGACAACGTCACCGCCATCTTGAAGCGTGCGACGGCGTCACCGGGTGACGTGGTCCGTGTGACGATCTACCTCATCAACCCGGACTCCGGTGCGGCGGCGATCCTGCGGTCAGCGGCCCCGGAGTACTTCTCCGGCCGGAACCAGCCGGCCACTGCGATCCTGGGCGTGCAGTCCTTGACCAGGCCCGGAGCCCTCGTTGCGGTCGAAGTGACCGCGGTGACCGGGAGCAGCGGGTTCTGATCGGCCGCTGAAGGACTAGAGGGTCAGAAACGCCGCGGTCCACTCCGCGGCGTTTTGATCTTGCCGGTAGTACTTGTCCACGTCGACTACGATGTTGTCGCCGTCGCGGCGGACACCGAACCGGTCCATGCTTCGCGTGGCGCGTCCCGAGATGAACACGCCGTCGGGTTGATACCGCGAATGATGCTTCGGGCACTGGAACTGGCTGTCTTCGGGATGCCAGTGCAGGGCCGTGTTCTGATGTGGGCAGGAGAGGTTGAAGCCGTACGCCTTGCCCTGCCACCGAACGATGATGACCTGGTTCTGCTTGTCGATCATCGCGTCATCGGATGCGGGGATCGGGTACGAGTGTTCCTCATCCTCCGAGCGGACGGGCTTCACCAGGCGCCAGGTCATGGCGCGGGCGTCCGCGGATCCGATCCCGAGCGCGGCCACGACACCGGCGACGGCCACGGTGGCGTCCCGCATGAAGTCACGCCGCGACTCGAGTGGACACTGCTCGCATGCTTCGGTGATCTTCTTGGTCATCCGTTCCCCGACAAGACGGTTCCGAGCAACACCAGAGTGAACCACAGGATCAAGCTGGCCACCGACGTGCGACGATACGCCGGCCAGGCACCGTGCTCCCCCCGCCGCACCCCGTTCTCAGCCCGGAGACGGATCCACCCGTTGCCCAGGAGCACGGCGACCAGACCCATCTTGGACCAGAAGACGACCGAGGTGAGGTAGGTGTCCAGGTCCGCGAAGGTCTGGAGCAGGCCACTGACCACCACTACCGTGAGCCCGGTGAGCACCAGCCGGTGGACTCCGGCGATTTCGGCGAGAGCCCAGGAGGAGGTTCCCCCATCCACGGGGGCGCGGGACAGGCGGAGCGTCGCTCGATCCGCGGCCACGGCGAGTCCGCCGGCGAGCAGGACTCCCCCGAAATGGATGAAGTTCACCGCTTCGGACACGGCCTTGTGATCGCTGTAGAGGTGGGCCCAGCGCGCCACGAGACTCATTTCTTCCATATCAGCATCATCCCGTATCCGACGAGGGCCACTCCCATGGCGCTGAGCGCGATGGTGCGGTGGGTCGTAGCGGCTGACGGGTCGGCGAGGACTCGGCGTCGAGGCCCCCGCGGCGACGAACCCCGCGTCGGAGATGAACATCAACGCGGCGTGGATGTAGCGCCTGGCCTTGTCATTGGGGTCATGCCGGCTGTCCCAGAGATTCCATGCCCCCGTGACGGTGTTCACCCCGAACAGTCCGGCGAGGCCGAGCGCCGTGATCTGGTGGGCGGTAAGGGTGGCGGACGTCCCTGGTGGGTGGTTGTAGAGGGATTGGCCGAGTGCGTACTCACCGATGACGAGGGGCAGGGTGGCGTAACTCGCCGCCTTGTGGATTTCGAGACGGACGCCGTAGAAGTCACTGTATTCGATGGCGCGCGGGCGGCGCCCCCCGGTGTCCGCGGTCGCGAAAAAGGCGGCGGAAACGACGGGCGCCGGCGCGGGTGACACCGGCGGGGGGGGAGGAGCGACGTCCAGCAACGGGCCCAGGTGCTGCAGGGCCGCCAGTGTGAGATATGCAACGGCGATCAACCGGTCTCCCAGGAACGGGTCGGAGTCTCTACACCACCCAAAGTACGGGTTCCTCACGAGGGGTGATGAACACACGAACGCCCCGGCACGGAAATGCCGGGGCGCTCGTTTCAAATCGCAGCGTTCAGCCTTCGACGATGATCAGATATCTCGACCCCGCCCAGAACTGCCCGGGCTTGGCGATGGCGAGGCTGTTGGTGTTGTGGATCTCGCCACTGTTGGGATCGGGTGGGGTGTTGAGCGCCGTGAGGTCGTTGCGGGACACGATGCGGTAGGCCTGCGACGAGTCCGGCAGCGCGATGCTCGTCACCTGGCGCTGATCGATCGCGGTGAACTGCGCCGGGTCGAGCTCCCGTGCCGGCACCAGCGTCTTGCCCGATTTCCAAAGGACGAACAGGAACCGGGCCCCACCCTCTTCGGTGATCACGCCCTTCTTGATCAGATCATCCTTGGTCCCGATGACGTAATAGACCGTGTTGTCGCGGGTGGTGGTGGCGTTCAGGGTGTCATTCAACGCGATGTTCACGCCGGTAAGCGAATCGACCCGCGCGGTGAGCGTGGCGATCTGCGTCTTCTGATCATCCACCAGCTTCTGGAAATTCGTCACGGTGCTCTCGAGCGTCGCGCGCAGCGAATCGGACAAGTGCGTCATCTGCGCGATCTCGGTCTTGCTGTTCTTCACCTGGGCGTCGGCATTGTGAACGCGGGACACGAGCAGGCGAACCTTCTCGACCACGGTGTCGCGCCGCGCGGCGTCAGGCGACTCGGCGGGCTGGATCTTCATCTTCCCGTTCAACCGCACGGATGCGATTTCGCCGGAGATGTCGGACAGGGCCTTGGCATCGGCGGCGACCTCTGCCATCGCGCGGTCATGATCCGCGGCGACGTTCTGCAGACTGTCGGCGCGCGCCTGCGCGACCTTCAGGGCTCCCTGGTCGCACCCGGCCGCGACCACGGCGGCGGCGACGACCGCGATAGCGAGTTTGACGGACATAAGCGCATCCTCCCAAAAAAGTGATCCGTATTGGCCCCCCGGGCGTGCGGGCATGGCAGTTCCGGGCTGGTCGATCGGTCCGACGTGAATCCGGTGTAGCGTCGGTCGTACACCGGCATTCGGCACACGTTTCAATTCCCTGAAAGGCGGCAACTCGCGTGCCCGACGTCGGGCCCGTATCATTGCACCTCGATCCGAAGAGTTGCAACCCCGAAACCTCCAGCCGAGTGGCGCGCACATGTCACGTTCGTATCGTGCCCAACACGTTGTGATTCTCCTCACGCTTTTTCTGTTCCCGGCGCTCGCCGCCGGACAAACTCCGACGGTGGACACCGCGCGTTACGCCGGACTCCGGTGGCGCGAGATCGGTCCCTTCCGCGGCGGCCGCGTCGACGCGGTCGCGGGCGTCGTCGGTCAGCCCCTCATCTACTACATGGGAGCGACCGGCGGCGGCATCTGGAAGACGGTCGACGGCGGGAACACCTGGGAGCCGGTCGCCGACAAGTACCTGACGTCCGGGTCCGTGGGCGCGATCGCCGTGGCCGAGTCCGACCCGAACGTGATCTACGCCGGCACCGGGGAGGAGACGGTACGCGGCAACGTCTCGCCCGGTGACGGGATGTACAAGTCGACCGATGCGGGGAAGACGTGGAGCAAGATCGGCCTCGCCGACGCGGGGCAGGTCGGCCGGATCGCCGTCAATCCGAAGAACGCCGACCTGGTCTACGTCGCTGTCATGGGACACGCGTTCGGTCCGAACGCGATGCGTGGACTCTATCGCTCGAATGACGGCGGGAAGACCTGGCAGAAGGTTCTCTCCCGCAACGATTCGACGGGTGCCGTGGACGTCGTGCTCGATCCCACCAATCCACGGATCATCTACGCCGCACTCTGGCAGGAACAGCGGACCCCCTGGGACTTCTCGTCCGGTGGCGCGGGGAGTGGACTCTTCAAGAGCACGGACGGCGGAGACACCTGGACCGAGCTCACGCGGAAGAAGGGCATGCCGGAGGGCGTCATCGGCCGCATCGGCATCGCGGTCTCGCCGGTGAGCCCCGACCGGATCTGGGCGGTGGTGGAGGCCAAGGAGGGGGGCGTCTTCCGGTCCGACGACGCGGGAGACACCTGGCACAAGACCTCCGACGACCACGAGATCCGCCAGCGGGCCTGGTACTTCAGCAACGTCTTCGCGGACCCGGCGAGTGCCGACGTGGTCTACGCGTTGAACGTGTCGTTCCGCAAGTCCGTGGATGGTGGCGTGACGTTCGAGGGAATGGACGTCCCCCACGGCGACAACCACGCCCTCTGGATCGATCCGGCGAATCCCAGGCGCATGGTGCTGGGCAATGACGGCGGGGCCACGGTGACGGTGGACGGCGGGAAGTCGTGGACCACGCTCGACAATCAGCCGACGGCCCAGTTCTACCACGTGATCGCGACCACCCACTGGCCCTACCAGGTCTGCGGGGCGCAGCAGGACAACAGCACCGTCTGCATCGCGACATCATCGGATGGCAGCGGGATCACGGACCGGGACTGGGAGGACGTGGGGGGCGGCGAATCCGGGTGGATCGCGGCGCGCGCCGACACGCCCGACGTGGTCTTCGCGGGCAGCTACGGCAATCACATCACCCGGCTGGACCGCCGGAACCACCAGGAGCGGAACATCAACGCCTGGCCCGACAACCCCATGGGCCATGCGGCATCGGACCTGAAGTACCGCTTCCAATGGACCTTCCCGATCGTGATCGCCCCCACGAACTCCGCGGACCTCTACATCGGGTCGCAGATCCTCTTCAAGAGCACCAACGAGGGCTCGAGCTGGCAGGCGATCAGCCCCGACCTGACGCGGAATGACACCACGCGCCAGCGGTCCTCGGGCGGGCCGATCACGAAGGACAACACCTCGGTCGAGTACTACGGGACCATCTTCACCATCGCGCCGTCGCCCAGGGATTCGAACCTCATCTGGACGGGCACCGATGACGGGCTGGTGCAGGTGACTCGCGATGGCGGGAAGACCTGGACCAACGTCACGCCTCCGGGGGTGACCGCCGGCACGCAAATCAGCATGGTGGACGCCTCGGTCCATGACGCCGGTACCGCGTACGTCGCCGCCAATCGCTACAAGCTGGACGACTTCGCGCCCTACGCGTTCGTCACGCACGACTTCGGCAAGACCTGGAAGAAGATCGTCGCCGGGATTCCGGCGACGCACTTCGTGCGGGTGGTGCGGCAGGACCCCGTGCGGCCCAACCTGCTGTATGCCGGTACCGAGTTCGGGGCCTACGTGTCCTTCAACGACGGCGCGAGCTGGCAGTCGCTGCGGCTGAACTTGCCGGTGGTGCCCGTGCACGATCTCACGATCAAGGACAACGACCTGATCGCCGCGACGCACGGGCGCGCGTTCTGGATCATCGACGGCGTGGGACCGCTGCGCGAGCTGGCCGGTACGGAGGCTCAGGCCGACCGGGTGCTCTACCAACCCGAGGACCCGTGGCGCACCGGTGGCTTCCGGGCGGGCCGGCGCCAGGCGACCGTCGGGCAGAACGCCCCGCGCGGTGCCCAGATCTTCTTCTATCTGAAGGACAAGCCCGACTCGGCGGTCACGCTGGAGATCCGGGATGCTCACGACTCGCTCGTTCGCCGGTGGTCGACCAAACCGGCGGAACCGCAAGACTCGCTCGAGGTGAAGGCGGGGATGAACCATTTCGCATGGGACCTCCGTTACCCTGGCGCGCACCGGTTCAAGGGCATGATCCTGTGGGGTGGGGGTACCGGCGGTCCGGTGGCCGTGCCCGGCACCTATTCCGTCCGGCTCCACACGGCGGGGTGGACCGCCTCGAGGACCTTCCAGGTGAAGGAAGACCCGCGGGTGCGGGTGACGACGGCGGATCTCCAGAAGGAGTTCGACCTCCTGATCCGGATCCGCGACCGGCTTTCGCAGGCCGACGACGCGGTGAAGCAGATCCGCGACCTCGTCAGCCAACTGGACGGCGTGGAGACACGCGTGAAGGGTCAGCCAGGGGCCGCGGGAATCGACGCCCGGGCGGACTCGCTCAAGACGCGTCTGGGTGTGATCGAGAAGGCGATCTACCAGACGCAGAACCAGTCGGGGGAGGACCCGCTCAACTATCCCATCCGGCTCAACAACCGGATCGCGGGTGTGGCGGGCGTGGTCGGGAGCGCCGATGCGGCGCCCACGGAACAGTCGTACCAGGTATTCGAGCTGGTGTCGGGCCTGCTCCAGACGCAGCTGGACCAGTTGAAGGCCATCGTGACGACGGACATCCCTGCGTTCAACCAGGCGGTAGCGGCGCAGAACGTACCGGCGGTCATCGTTCGCTGATCCCTATCCGTACCTGGGATGACTCCAGATCTCTGGTGCTGATATGAGACCGTTGACGCTCGTATTGCTGATGGCCGCAGTGGCCTGCCACCCTCCCGGCGGCCACGCCGTGGCGACGCCTGATACCACGGACGCCACGGCGGCAGGTGCCGCGGATCGGGAGATGTCCACCCTGGCGGGGATGAGTGCCGATCCTCACATGGCGATGACCCCCACGTGGCCGCTCGCCGCGGGGGACTCCGCACGGGCGCGGGCCCTGGTCGACCAGATCCGGGCGAGCTTCGCCAAGTACAAGGACGTCAGAGTGGCCGAAGCCGATGGGTTCAAGGAATTCCTGCCGAACGTGAAGAACCAGAAGGTCTACCATTTCACGAGCACGCGGAACGCGATCACCGCACGATTCTCCTTCGATCCCCTGGCTCCCACGTCTCTCCTCTATAAGGAAGAGGCCGGGGGCGGGATGACCCTGGTGGGAGTCATGTATACCGAGACGCCGCGGGCGTCCCTGGAGGAGCTGAACGCCCGCGTCCCCCTGAGCATCACCCATTGGCACCAGCACGTGAACTGGTGTCTCCCCCCCCGCGACCGGCCCGCTCGGTGGCGGGATTCTACCGGCGGGAAACCGGTCTTCGGTCCCCTGGGACCGATCGCGACGCAGGCCGCCTGTGACAGCGCCGGTGGCCGCTTCTTCCCGCGAGTGTTCGGGTGGATGGTGCACGTGAACGCGTTTTCCGGGGACGACCCCAAAGTCATCTGGGGCGGTGAGGATCACGACGACCACATGAAGATGTGACCGCACCACCGGACGGGCGGCCCCGACGGCCACGCCAGCTCCAGTTGATGGGGCTCGTGGCCGTGATGTACTTCTGCGTGTCAGGAGGCCCATTCGGGCTCGAGGGGATGGTGGGACCGGTCGGGCCGGGTCTCGCCCTTCTCTTGTTGGTCGTCATCCCCATTCTCTACACGATTCCGGAAGCCCTGCTGATCGGCGAGCTGGCGTCGATGCTCCCGGCGGAGGGCGGCTACTACGTCTGGGTCAAGCGCGCCTTCGGGCCCTTCTGGGGGTTCTGGAACGGGTGGCTCTCCTGGGTCTACTCGCTGGTGGACATGGCGCTCTACCCGGTCCTCTTCCGCGACTACCTCCACTACTTCCTCCCCGGGCTCACGCCGCTCGAGGGCTGGATCGTCGCCCTCAGCGTCATCTGGCTTGCCACCGGCCTGAATCTCCGGGGTACCCGTACCGTCGGCGCCGCGTCGACGGGATTTGTGGCTCTGGTGGTAGCACCCTTCGCCGTGCTGGCCGCCCTCGCGGCCGTGAAGTGGCTGGGGGACCCGGCGGCGCATCTGTCCCTGACGCCCTTTCACGCCGAAGGCACCACGTTTTTCGCGGCCCTGGGCGTGGGGATCAGTCAGGGGATCTGGAACTACTCCGGTTGGGACAACGCGTCGACGATCGGCGATGAGATCCAGTCGTCGGGCCGCACCTATCCGAAGGCACTGGCGCGCGCGGTCCCCCTCGTGACGCTCGTCTATCTCGTCTCGGTCGTGCCGACCTTGGCGGTGAGTGATTGGCACATCTGGACCGACGGCGCATGGCCGGCGATCGCGCGGGCGATCGTGGGGGGGTGGCTGGCGCAGTGGATCGCCCTGGCCGGCATGGTGAGCGCCTTCGCGCTCTTCAACGCCCTCCTGCTCGCCTATTCCCGAATTCCCCTCGCCCTCGCGCGCGACGGACTCTTGCCCCGGTCGTTAGGCGGGACCGACGCACGGGGCACGCCACGTACAGCGGTGATCGTGTCCGCCATCATCTACTCGGTGTGGGTCCTCTTGCCGTTCGGAGACCTGCTCGCGGCGGACGTCCTGCTCTACACTCTGGCCTTGATGCTGGAGTTCGGCGCACTGCTGGCCCTGCGGCGGAAGGAGCCCGGCCTGCGCGGACCATTCCGGGTGCCGCTCCCGACGTCGGTGCTGGCCCTCCTCGCGGCGCTTCCGCCGCTGGTGCTGGGGACGGCGGTGGCGTTGGAGCTGACCGGCGAAGGCGCCGGTTTCAAGGGAGTGCTGGTGGGACTGGCGCTCGCGGCGGTGGGGCCGGTGATCTATGCCGTCTTGATCCGACGGGCCCCACGCGCGGCGAAGGCGG
>DASUBP010000039.1:0-2584 GCA_035763205.1 Gemmatimonadales bacterium | reverse complement strand
GCGCATCGTCGCCGCGTTCACCTACATGGCGCACGGCACCCAGAAGCTGTTCGGTTTCCCCGGGGGCGTCGCTCACGTCGAATACCTCTCCCTCTACGGACTGGCCGGAGTGATCGAAACGGCCGGGGGCCTCTTCCTTCTCCTGGGACTGTTCACGCGACCGGTGGCCTTCATCACGGCGGGGGAGATGGCGGTCGCGTATTTCCTGGTGCACTTCCGGCAAGGGGTCTGGCCCCTCCTGAACCACGGCGAGCTGGCCGTGGTCTACTGCTTCCTGTTCCTCTATATAGCCACCGTCGGTCCCGGTCCCTGGAGTCTGGATCGGGTACTCGGCCCGGGGGAGAGCGACGTCCGCAGCACCGGAGCGCGCCGATTGAAGTAGGTAGGCGCCGCAGGCGTAGGCAGGCGCTTGTCCTGAGCGAAGCGAAGGATCTTGGCGTACTTTGCACGCCGTGCCATCTCGCGACACCATCGCCGCCCGACTGAGCCAGGGTCTCGCCGGACGCTACCGCGTGGAGCGGGAGCTGGGCCGCGGCGGCATGGCCATCGTGTACCTCGCGTTGGACGAGAAACACAGCCGCCCCGTCGCCATCAAGGTCCTGCGCCCCGAAATCTCCGGAGCGATCGGCGCCGCGCGGTTCTTGCGCGAAATCCAGATCGCCGCCCAGCTCAACCATCCGCACATCCTGCCGCTGTACGACTCCGGCGAGTCGAACGACCTCCTGTACTACGCGATGCCGTACGTCACGGGCGAATCGCTCCGCCAGCGGCTCGACCGGGAGCCGCAGATGTCGTTGCACGACACCGTGCAGATCGGGGGGGAGGTCGCGAGCGCGCTGAGCTACGCCCACGCGCGCGATATCGTTCACCGCGACATCAAGCCCGAGAACATCCTCCTGTCCGAAGGCTACGCACTGGTCGCCGACTTCGGGATCGCGCGTGCCATCACCGCCGCGGAAGCTTCGGGACCCGTCACCACCGCGGGGATCACGGTCGGCACCCCGGTCTACATGAGTCCCGAGCAGGCATTGGCCGAGGCGGTGGACGGGCGGAGCGACCAGTACAGCCTGGGATGCGTGCTCTACGAGATGCTCACCGGACGGCCCCCGTTCGGGGGAACCACGGCGCAGGCCGTTCTGGCCAAGCATACGCTCGATCCGGTGCCGTCCATTCGGGCGGTACGCGCCGACGTACCGGACGCGCTCGAGCAGGTGGTGACCCTCTCGCTGGCCAAGCAGCCTGCCGACCGCTACCCGAATGCCGAGGCGCTCGACAAGGCGCTCCGGGGATCCATCACGGGCGAAGTCGTCACCCGTCGGGTGGCGCGGGCCGAGCCACCCCATCGCCGCAGAGGGCGGCGCCTCGCGATGCTCGCCACGTTCACGGTGATCGCCGCCGCGGCGGCGACCACCATGGTCCGCCGGCCGCACCGGCCGGCGGCGGCGACCATCACGCCTGCATCGGTCGCGGTCATTCCGTTCGCCAACGCCAGTGGGGCGGGGAGGCCGGACTACTACGTCGACGGCTTCACGGAAGACCTGATCGGCGCGTTGCGGCGGATTCCGGGTTTGCAGGTGGCCCCGGCGACGTCATCCTACCGGTTCGCCCGGACCGCCCGCACTCCCCAGGAGTTGGGACAGCGCCTCGGCGCCTCGTACCTGATCGGCGGCAGCGTACTCCGGCAGGGCAGCCGGGTGAAGGTGCAGAGCTACCTCATCCGGGCTGCTACCGGGGACACCATTCTCCCGGCGACGTACGACACGTTGGATCGAGGCAACCTCGACGTGCAGGCGGAGATCGTGCGGAGTATCACATCTCAGCTCCGGGTGAATCTCAGCGCCGCCACCGCGGCCTCCCTGGCTCGCCGCCCGACCCGGAACCCCGCCGCCTACGATCTCTATCTGCAAGGGCGGTCGGCCCTCGAGCAGCGGACCCAGGCGGCGCTCCTGCGGTCCATCCAGTTGTTCCACGCCGCGATTCACGCCGACACGAACTTCGCGCTGGCCTACGCGGGGCTTGCCGACGCCTATGGATTCATGGCGGCGTTCCAATACGGCCCGCCGCGCGACTACTTCCCGCAATCCCGCGCCGCCGGCAACGAAGCGGTGGCTCGAGACAGTCTCCTGCCGGAGGCGTACGCGAGCCTGGGATTCGTCGCGCTCTTCTACGATTGGAACGTTCCGGATGCGCTGCGCCAGCTCGACGAGGCCCTGCGGCTGGACTCGACGCTGACCCGCGCGCACCTGTTCCGGTCCCACGTCTTCATTACCCAGCATCAGTCCGATTCCGCCGTCGCGGAAATGCGTGCGGCCCAGGCGCTCGAGCCCTTCAGTCTGATCGTCGGCACTCGGCTCATGTCGGCACTCTATTTCGCGGGGAGAGAAGAGGAGGCCGCGCGGGAAGGTGAGCTGGTATTGGCCGGGGATTCCACGTACGCATTGGCGGTGCCGGACCTCGCCCGCTCCTACCTGATGCTGGGCCGCTGCGACGACGCCATTCGGATCACGAGCCGGCCGATGACGAATTTCTACGAAGGGGTGCGGACCCTCGCCGGCATCGCGTATGCGAAGTGCGGGCAGCCGGA
>DASUBP010000038.1:0-9696 GCA_035763205.1 Gemmatimonadales bacterium | reverse complement strand
CCGGCGGATGGCCTCCGTGAGCTGGCCACCCTCTTCGTAGCCGACATAGCCCGGGGGCGCGCCGATCATCCGGGCCACGGCGTGCTTCTCCATGTACTCCGACATGTCGAGACGGACCATCGCCCGTTCGTCGTCGAACAGAAAGTCGGCGAGCGCGCGCGCGGTCTCCGTCTTCCCCACGCCCGTGGGGCCGAGGAAGATGAAGGAACCGGTGGGGCGATGGGGGTCCTGGAGGCCGGCGCGAGCCCGGCGCACCGCGTTCGCGACCGCGGCCAGCGCCTCGGGTTGGCCCACGACCCGCCGGCCCAGCTCTTCTTCGAGCTTCGTCAGACGCACCTTCTCGGACTCGAGCATCCGCGTTACCGGAATGCCCGTCCATTTCGCCACGATCTCGGCGATATCCTCGGCGTCCACCTCTTCCTTGAGGTACTGCGCCTTCTTCTGGATTTCGCCCAGACGCCTCTCGGAGGTCGCAATCTCCTTCTCAAGAGCGGGAATCGTTCCATAGCTGATCTCGGCTGCCTTCTGCAGCTCGCCCCGCCGAGTGGCTTGGTCGGCCTCGGCACGCAGTTTCTCGAGCTGGGCCTTCTGGGCCTGCAGACCGCCGATGGCCTCTTTCTCCGCCTGCCACTGGGCCTTCATGCCCATCGATCGCTCCCGCAGCTCCGAAAGCTCCCCGTCAATCGATTTCCGCCGTTCCTTCGAGGCGGCATCCTTCTCTTTGGCAAGCGCCGCCCGCTCAATCTCGAGCTGAACGATCTTCCGTTCCACCTCGTCGATTTCCTGCGGCAGCGAATCAATTTCGATCCGCAGACGGCTCGCGGCCTCGTCCACCAGGTCGATGGCCTTGTCCGGCAGGAAGCGGTCACCGATGTAGCGGTGCGAGAGAGTCGCCGCGGCGACCAGAGCGTTGTCCGTGATCCGGACGCCGTGGTGCACCTCGTAGCGCTCCTTCAGGCCCCGCAGGATCGCGATCGTGTCCTCCACGGACGGCTCGCCCACGAATACGGGCTGGAACCGGCGCTCGAGTGCGGCGTCCTTCTCGATGTACTTGCGGTACTCGTCCAGCGTGGTGGCGCCGACGACGTGCAGCTCGCCCCGGGCCAGCGCGGGCTTCAGCATGTTGGACGCGTCGACGGCGCCCTCGGCGCCCCCCGCCCCCACCAGGGTGTGCAGCTCGTCGATGAAGACGATAAACTGCCCCTCGGACCCGGTGATCTCCTTGAGGACCGCTTTGAGACGCTCCTCGAATTCGCCTCGATACTTGGTGCCCGCGATCAGCTGCCCGATGTCGAGCGCGAGCAGACGCTTGCGTTTGAGCGACTCGGGCACGTCCCCGTGCACGATCCGCTGGGCCAACCCTTCGACGATGGCGGTCTTGCCCACGCCAGGCTCGCCGATGAGCACGGGGTTGTTCTTCGTGCGCCGGGAGAGCACCTGGATGACGCGGCGAATTTCCTCGTCGCGCCCGATGACCGGGTCGAGCTTCCCCTTCTGGGCGACCTCGGTGAGGTCGCGGGTGAAGCGTTCCAGCGCCTGGTACTTCTGCTCCGGCTCCTGGTCGGTGACGCGGTGGCTCCCGCGCACGGCCTCGAGCGCGGCCAGCAGCTCCTTCCGGTCCACCCCGGCGGCCGAAAGCAGCTGCCGGGCGGTGGTCCCCTTCTCCTCGGCCAGCGCCAGGAGCAGGTGCTCGGTGGAGATGTAGGCATCCCCCAAGTCCTTCGCATCCTTCTCGGCGCGATCGAACGCCTGAGAGAGCTCCCGGCCTACCGTCGGCTCGACGCCCTCCCCCGACTGTTTCGGAAAGCGACCGATCTCGCGCTCGGTCTCGGCAGTCAGCTGGGCGACGTTCACCCCGGCCTTCTGCAACAACGGCGCGACGACCCCCTCATCCTGCGCCAGGAGCGCCCGGAAGAGGTGGGCATCGTTCAATACCGGATTGCCCCGGCTGCGGGCGTCGGCGGCAGCCTGCTGGAGGGCCTCGGCGGCCTTTACGGTCAAACGTTCAGGTCGAATCATGTCGGTCCCGGTTTAAGGCAACCTCCATACCGGAAGAAAGGTGTCAGATGGGCAGGGCTTAAGTCAAAAGGACCTGATGAATGCCTTTCGAGTCTTCGGCGTATAATTCACACCATCCCTTTTGGAGTCGTTTTGTGGTTCGTGTTTTCGCCCTGTTGGCCCTGGGAATTCTGGCCTCCGCCCCCTTGGCGGCTCAGGCCCCGCACATCACCCCCGCCGGGGATCCATCCGTCAAGGATGACTCGATCTACCGGCTGGCGGTCAATCCGGTGGATCACAAGGGCGAGGACTATGTCCTGCTCCTGGACGATGGCGTGATCACGTACAACAAGGACGGCACGGGGTCCCGGACGTACCGTCAGGTGGTGCAGGTCTTCACGCGCGAGGCGGCGGAGCAGTTCGGCGAGCAGACCTTCGATTACGACTCGAGTCGCGAGCGACTCACCATCAATTGGCTCCGCGTGCTTTCGGCTGACGGAAAGCTGATCAGCGACAAGCCGGTGCATGAGCAGGAAGGGATCGCCCCGGTGGCGCAGGAAGCACCCGTATTCTCCGACGTCCGGGAGCACCGCGTCTCCCTCGGCGGCGTCGCGCCCAACACCATCGTCGATTACAGCTATACCATTCAGACGATCTCCCCCATCATGCCCGGGGACTTCCGGAACTCCTGGCGGGTCACCACGGGCCGGCTGGTCCGCCGCTCGCGGTACCTCGTCGACCTGCCGGCGGATCTCCAGCCGACCATCAAAGAGCGGAATCTGACGTTCAAGCGCGAGGTCACCCGCGCCAACGGACGCGCGGTATATCTGTGGGCGACCGCCGAGGTGCAACCGTGGGACGGCGAGCCTTTCGCCGCCGATTCGAATGGCGTGGTGCAGACCATCGAAATCGCGGCGCCTCTGCGTTGGGACGATATCGCCAAGTGGTTTGCCGGTCTCTCGAAGGACCGGTTCGTGACCACGCCCGCGGTGGTGGCGGCGTTCCGTGAGCAGCTCGCGGGGGCCAGGACGCAGGACGATTCACTGCGCGCCGCGGCCCGCTGGGTGGCCCAGGACTTCCGGTACGTCTCGCTCTCCCTCGGG
The DNA here is from genome assembly GCA_035763205.1 of Gemmatimonadales bacterium. Classification (GTDB taxonomy): domain Bacteria; phylum Gemmatimonadota; class Gemmatimonadetes; order Gemmatimonadales; family GWC2-71-9; genus 40CM-2-70-7. The sequence continues at coordinate 6,595 of DASUBP010000038.1, read as the reverse complement.
ATCGGCGGCTATCAGCCCCGCTATCCCGCCGACGTCCTCACCACCAAGTACGGTGACTGCAAGGACAAGGCGACGATGTTCGTCGCGCTCGCCCGGCAGATGGGACTCAAGGCATTCCCGGTCCTGCTGTCGAGCGTGGGCGGCGTGGATCGGACCGTCCCGACGGTCGACGCGTTCGATCACATGATCGCCGCGGTCGAGCGTCCCTGGGGCGGCTATCTCTTCGTCGACCTGACGAGCGACCTCACTCCGTACGGTTCCCTGCCGCCCGCCGAACAGGGCGAGTTCGGACTGCTGGTGCATCCGGATGGACGCGCGGAACAGGTCACGTTCCCGAAGGACTCGATCGGCGCGAACCGCGATGACGACCGGCTGGTCGGTGAGTTGCTTCCCGACGGGACCATGCAGGGCCTGTACTCGGAGCTCCAGACCGGGACCCGTCAGTACGGACTGCGCGGTGCCTTCACCAACGAGCTGGATCCCAACGACCGGTCACGCCTGGCGCAGCGCATCGCGAGTGAGATCGTTCCTGATGCCGTTCCCGACTCGCTCCAGATCTTCGATGGACGGGATTGGAATGCGCGGCCGTACGTGCAGCTGACCTTCCACGGTGGAAAGCCGGCGGAGTTGGCGGGGGAGACGGATATTCTCACGCTTCCGCTGCACGATTACGCGACCCCGAAGCTCGTCACGGATCTCGCGGGACGTCCGGCACGGCGCTTCCCCATCGACTTCTGGGGCCGGGATGGCGCGCCCCACGAGGAATCATCCTCGCTCGAGATGACGCTCCCTGCCGGGTGGACGGCGCAGCTCCCGCCGAACGTGGATGCCTCCAGCATCTTCGGCCGCTACACCGCCGAGTACCGACAGGATGGACGGGTGCTCCGGATCACGCGGCGGCTGGTGGGCGCGCCGGGCATCCAGGCACCCGACAAGGTCGGCGTGCTCGTGGATTGGCTGAAGCGCATCGGCACTGACGACGTGAAGTACGTGGTCTTGAACCGGGGGCACTAAAAGCAGAAGCCGGTGCGGTCCCGAGGGGCCGCACCGGCTTGAATTCGCAAAGCGCACTCACTTCATGATCAGCATCTTCTTGGTGTACCGCTGTCCATCCACCACCAGCTGATAGATGTAGACACCGGACGAGGCCTGTTGGCCGGTCCTGACGTTCCCGTCCCAGTACGCGGTGAATGAGCACCCCTGAGGGTTCGCGCAATCCACCTGCACTTCGTCGAGCCGCTGGCCGGTCCCCTGGAGAATCGGGATCGCGACCAGCTGAGCGAGGACGTTGTAGATCTTCAGCGAGACTTTTGGCCGGTGACCATTTGCGAACAGATTCCCGCCCAGCGTAAAGGGAATCGTGGTCGCCGGGTTGAACGGGTTCGGGTAATTCTGTCGCAACTCCACGGGGGGTTTTGACATGCCCTGGCTCGGGACTGGTGCCTGCGCCCGAGCACTCCCCGCTGCGATGGTACACAGCCCGAGCCCCATCACTGCCCAGGCATACCGCTTCATCAAAACTCCTATCGAACGAGAAAGGCGCGTTAGACCCTACTCCTTTGGATGACGGAATCGCTCCACCGGACCGCTTCAATGTACAGCTGCGTAAGAACTTAGAGGACGTTTCAGCCGGGTGTCAAGCGGGCCAGAACCCGGGTGTCCCCTTCTCGACGGGTAACCCCCCGCCGGTCCGCCCATTCGAGCAGCGGTATCAAGTACTTGCGGGTCAGCCCGAGCCGGTCCCGAAGTACCGCCGGTGTCACCGGCCCCACCTCCCGGATCACCCCCTCCAACGTCCGCTGGAAGCGCTCGAGCGCTTCCGGAGACGCAAACCGTTCCTGATCCACCTGTACTACCCCACCCCCACGCACGAGGTGCGCCAGCAAAGCGCGCACCGGGAGCCCCGCGAACTCTGATTCTAACTCCGACACGGTCGGGATGCGCCACTCAACTGCAGCCAGATGCGCCGAAATGCGACCGGCGTCGCCGTCTGCCCTCGCAGCCACGGCAGCCCGCCACCCCGGCCTCCTTGCCAGACTCCCATCGATCTCGAGAATCCCTTTACGAAGGGCGAGATCGATGACCTGGTCGGTCACGGCTTCGCCGGTCGCCACGCCATTCCCCACGCTCGAGCGCAACGCCTGCAGAGACATCCCGGCGTCGAGGGGGTGCGACGCGTGATGCGCGTCCAACACGCCGCCGAGCCGCTCCGCTTCCCGGGATGCGGCGGACCGAAATACCAGCCGGTCACCCGTCTCCAGTACGTTCTTCCCCGCCGACGCGATGACTTCCGCGACCGCATCAGGAGTGATGCCGAGCCGGACCGGGAGGTCGGTCTTGGCGAGACCGGACAGGCGGGCCTCCTTCACCCACGCCGCCAATCGTTCACCCGGACTTGCTTCGAACGGCAGGCGGCGTTGCCGCAGACGTCGCGGCGCGTCGGGTGGATACGGGTCGATGACCGATCCTCCGCCGATCGTCGCGACCGGGGAGTAGGAACGGATCACAAAGCGATCCCCACCCCGTGCGACCAGTGGTCCCTCGAACGCGAGGCGGACGACTCCCCGGCCTCCCGGCGCGACCGGTTCCACCGGTGTGACCCGCGCCAGCACTTCCGCGGTGCCCAAATGCACGCGAACGCGAGTGCGCGCCGTAAGCGGTCGCGCGGCGGAGGGAAGGAGCTCCAACCCTGCGTCGACGCGGTTCGTCGGGCGCCATCCGCTCCCCGTCACCACCACGTGCCCCCGGGCGAGCTCCTGGTGCTCCACCCCGGCCAATGCGAGCGCCGTCCGTCGGCCGGGGACGGCCTGCGCCTGCGTGCTGCCGTGGGACTCGATGGAGCGGACGCGTACCTCACGATCGAGGGGGAGGAGGCGAACGGTATCGCCCTCCTGGACCGTACCGCTCCAGGTCGATCCCGTGACGACCGTCCCCGCCCCCTTGAGCGTGAACACGCGGTCTACGGGGAGCCGAAAGAGGTCACGTTCCACACGGTCCGCCACATCCCTGGCAACCCGTGCGATGGCCTCACGGAGCTCGGGCAGCCCCGTGCCAGTCCGCGCCGAGGTCGCCACGGGCGGCTCCCAACGAATGGGGCTCTTGGCAAGGCGGGTCGCCACCTCCGCACGGAGGAGTTGCAACCACTCGTCGTCCACCAGATCGCGCTTGGTGAGTACCGGAACTCCGCGCCGGACCCGCAGGAGCTCGACGATGGCGAGGTGCTCCTCGGTCTGCGGCATGATGCCTTCGTCCGCCGCGATGATCAGCAGGGCGGCATCGATGCCCGTCGCGCCCGCCAGCATGTTCCGGACGAACCCTTCGTGCCCGGGCACATCCACGATGCTGACCTGCGTTTCTTGATCGAGTGGAAGTGGAGCGAAGCCGAGGTCGATGGTGATGCCCCGCCGCTGTTCCTCGGCCCAGCGGTCGGTATCGACGCCCGTGAGTGCTTTCACCAGCGCCGTCTTGCCATGATCGATGTGCCCGGCGGTGCCGACTACGACGTGACGGACCACCGATGGTGCTCCCAGAAGTCGAGGGCGGGCAACTTGTTGGGTTCGCTCAAGTGGTGACGGGCGAAACGGACCACCAGCCGGCGGTGCGCTGCCGCGTGGGCGGCGTCCAGCGACGGGAGTGGCCCCCCCTCGGACCCCAGAGCCACCAGATCCCGGTACGCTTGCGGAGGCAGTTGGGTTGGGGCGCGTGCCGGCGCGCACGCCGGACAAAATGCGCCCCCCTCGGCGGAGGAGAACGGCACCGGAGTGGTGGGATCCGGATCGAGGGGCGTGCCGTCCCGAACGCAGTTGGTCAGGGCCGGCTCGAATCCCAGCACGCCGAGCAGGTGCCAGAGGGCGCGAATCGCGGCCGCGTCAACGTCGCAGGCGGACGCCGCTACGAGGGCGTCGAGCCCGGCCACGAGCGCCTCATACGCCGCCGGCAGCGCCGCGGGGGGCGCGGACTTGAGCATCACCTCGGCGAGCGCGGTCGCACCGGCGAACCGGGCGACGTCGCGCGCCAGCTCGCCGCGCAGCACTTCGAGCTCGAACTCACCGAGGGTCTGGAGCTCGCGCGTCTCCCGGTAATAGAGCTGGGCGGTGCCCTCCCCCAGGATCTCGAGCCCCGCACCGAACTTGCTCTTGGGGCGCATCACGCCCTTCGCAATCGCGCTTTGCACCCCCAGATCGCGCGTGGCAAGCCGGACGACTTTCGAGGTTTCGCTGTACCGGTAGGTCTGGAGGACGATCGCCGGCGTGGTGACCAGGGGCATCCCGGAAGTTACTGCGCCGGCATCTCGGCCACGGCCGAGGCGACCGGACACGTCCCGAGGGGAAGGGTCGTGACTACGCGGTACTCGGGGGGAGGCGACAGCACGTACAAGGTGCCCGGGCCGCTCCCACACGCCGTATTCGACACGGCGTACAGCCGGCCGCGCGCGTCGAGAGACAAGGCCAGGACCCCTTTGCCACCGGGCTTGATCGCGTCACTGGGCCCCCGCGTCATCGACCGCGTCAGAGTGTTCACCTCGAGAATTCCATTCGTGGGCGATGCAATGAGCAGCCGTCCGGCCGGATGAAATACGGCGGGCCCCGGTCGCTCACCCAGTCCGTTGATGACCACCATCTCCACATGCCCGACGGGATCCACGATCGACAACTTGCCGTTCGCCTTCCCGCTGTCGCCGCGCGAAACCACGTAGAGCAGCGAGTCGTCACCGATCACGACGAAGTGGGCATTGACGCCGGAGAGCGGGATCGAGTCGGGAACCGGTGGGCCAGCCATGTTGACCGACGTCAGCCAGGTGCTGTGGACCGTGAACACCTGACTGTCGGTGACGGCGACGCCGACGGCCGGGCCACTGAGGAGACGCGTCAGCACTTGCTGACCGGCCCGCAGGTTCACCTGTGCCAGCGAATCGAATGCGGAATCGGCCACCCAGGCCAGCGTGTCGTTCTGGAAAGCGGCTCCGACGGGATTTCTTACCGCTGCCACCTTCGCGGAGCCGCCCAGCGTGAGGATCTGGAGCGAGTCGTGCGCTCCCCCCGGGATGAGGACCGTCGATCCGCGACCCGCAATCTGGGGCACGCCCGTCACCGGAAACGCCAGCGCCAGCGACGCCGCGGAAAAGTCCCCCGCATTCACGAGTGTGAGGGAGCTCGCCTGCGCATCCAGGATGACAATCTCCTGCCCGACCGGCGTGGCCTGCTCCAGCGCGTCCGAGCAGGCCACCGCGGCCACCAAGAGCACCACTCCAGCGAACCGGACTCCGCCCATCGCCGCCCTTCGTCAGTGTGATCCGACGGTCCAGGAACCCCCGAAAACTATGGTGCGACCACGTGCGCGGAAACTCGCCACTTCATCGTACCCGGCATTGAGCGCATTGTCGACGCGGGTGTCGATGGACAGCCCTGGCACGAGCCGAACTGGAACTTGCGCCGAGAGATCCAGGCGCCCATAGGGGGCCAGCGCGACACGCTGCGAGGGGAAGGTATTGAAGTCGATGTCGTCCCGGCGGCCCACGTAGCTCACTGCCACGCCGGCGGTCCCACCAAAGGGCAGAGCCGCGCTGAGGCTCGCCGTTGCGGAGCGCGCCGGCCGTCGAATGAGCGGGTGTCCGGTCTGGAACTCGCTGCCGGGGGTCGTGTCCCCTTTGACCACGTTGGTGGCCAGATAGGTGTACCCGGCGGACAGCGCTCCCCACGCCCCCAGTGGCGCGTGGAGGGAGAGCTCGACTCCGCGGGCAGTCGAGCCATTGATGTTCTGGTAGTTCGGCACACTACCTGGGGCATACGCGATCTGGTCGCGGAAGTGCTGGTCGAAGTACGTCGCCCGTACCGCCACTCCGGAGCCGAGGTCCTGCTCGACACCTCCCTCCCAGCTGAACGAGTGCTCGGGCTTGAGGTTCTCATTCCCCGTGATGAACCCCTGCGCGAAGTTCTGGAAGAGGCTGGGCTCCTTGAACGCGCTCCCCAACGACCCCAGGACCCGTGTGGACCCGCTCAGGCGGTACGATACGCCCGCGCGATAGGTGCCGAAGGTGCCGAACCGCTGGTTGTCTTCCATCCGGGCACCGAGGGTGACACCGAGGGGCCGGCCGAGCCCCGTGACCAGCTCTGCGAAGACAGCGCCGTCGTCCCGGGTCCGCACCTGGCCCAGCGTCGTACCCTCCATCCGTTGATGCTCGAACGAGGAACCAGCGGTGAGGGCGTCCGAACCCGAGAGGCGAACCTCGGCACGCCCTTCGAGACTCTGGCGTGTGATCCAGTCATTGCTCGAAAATGGGAGATTGAAAGTGTCGGTCGAATCATTGGGGCCGATAGCGTACTGCAGATTGTCGCGATGCCAGGTACCGAGCAGGTGGACGCTCAGTGCGTTGAACCCATGACTGAGATCGAGTCCGACCGACGGACCACGATCGAGGTCATGCTGATTGTTGCTCAGGGGCGCTCCCGGATAGGTCGTCGGAAAGAAGTACAGACCGTCGTCATATCGGACCGACAGGGCTGCCTCCGTGCTATCCCCGGGCCGGACGACCAGCCGGCCGTTCACTGCGCCATTCCGGTAATGATTGTTCACCGGGAGCGATCCGTCCGACGTG
>DASUBP010000037.1:0-2080 GCA_035763205.1 Gemmatimonadales bacterium | reverse complement strand
GAGCTCGTGCCCCTCGTCGAGCGGGCGGCGCACGCCACCCAGGAGCGCGATGCCGGGGTCCTGGGACTCGAGCTGCGGACCTTCGTCGCGCTCAGCATGAACGACAGCGTCGCCGCTCTGGCGCATCGCTGGACCGCGCGGGTCCCCGGCGATGAGACGCCCTGGCGCGAGTGGGCCGTCGCCAAGCTCGATCAACAGGATGCCGCTGACGCGCGACGCATTCTGCTGGAAGGACGGAAGGCTGTCGGGAATCCGCGCGCCTTCGCGATCGAGCTCGCCGAGATTGCGGCGTCAACGGGTGATTGGGCGGGAGCGGCGCAGAATTGGGGCGACGCGGTCACCACGGACGATGGCCAGATCCCCAACGCGGTGTCACAGCTCGAGTCGACGCCGGACGTGGCACGCCAGGGCGTGACCGACGCCCTCACCAAGCCCCAGCAGACGGCGCCCGCCCGCCGCCTCGGTGCCAACCTGCTCCTCGACTGGGGGCATGGGGACCAGGCGTGGACGGTCCTCGAGAGCACCATCACCGACTCCACGCGCGAAACGGTGATGGCGCTCTGGAGCTTTGCCCAGCGGGGCGCGCAGATCGGCACGCCCGTCGCCGAAGGGGCGCGAGGACATGCGCTGGCCCGGTTTGCCGATCTGACGCCGGGGCCGATGGCCATGCGGGCGCGTACCGACGCCGCTCGCGCCCTTCTCGAGGCGGGAGACAAAGAAGGGGCGCGGAAGGTCGTGGAGCAGATCGAAGGACAGGGAGGGGACGCCGGGGTGCCGGCCGGTGCGCTGATCGACGTGCTGATCGGAGATGGCGACCTGGAGCAGGCGGAGCGGCGGTTCCTGACGGAGAAGGGACTGTCGGGTGACGACCAGGCCCGGTTGCGCCTGGAGCTGGCCCGCGCCTGGACGGCGCGTGGAGAGCTGGACCGGGCGGAGCACGTCCTTGGAGCTGACTCGAGCGTGGATGCCGTGGCGCAGCGGGGCTGGATCGCGCTCTATCGCGGCAACGTCATCCACGCCCGTGACGCGTTCCAGGAGGCGGGCCCCTACGCCGGGGATCGGGCGGACGCGACCCGGCGGACTGAGATGCTCGCGCTCATCACGGATGTCGACTCCGTTCAAGGCACCAAGCTGGGTGCCGCGCTGCTCTCGCTGGCTCGCGGCGATTCCGTGAACGCCGTGGACGGGCTCCGCGCCGCCGCCGCGGCACTCGCGACGGCTCCCCGGGGCGGCGTGCTCGTGCTCGCCGGCCGGGTCGCCGCGGCTCTGGACTCCGCGCATCAAGTCCTCGCCCGGGATCTGTTTCAGCAGGTCGTCAATGACTCGAGCCGCGCCGCCGGCGCCGCCCCCGCGGCCGCCGAGCTCGAGTGGGCGCGCCTGCTGGAGAAGCAGAACCATTCCGACCGCGCCATCGCGCATCTGGAGCACCTCATTCTTCAGTATCCGGCCAGCGCGGTGGTTCCGGAGGCCCGCCGGATGCTCGATCGTCTGAAGGGCTCGGTTCCCCGGTCGTGAATCGTCGCGGCTTCATGGCCCAGGCCGGGCGCTTGGTCGCGGGCTCGAGCCTTGCGGCCCTCTTTCCATTCGTGAGACTTGGGCGCGAAGCCGATGCCTCACTCCTGATCCCGATGGATGACGCGCAGAGCGATCACCTCAAGGCGTACGGCGTCACCTACCGGGCCATCCAGGCGGGAGGGAAGGTCGAGTGGTTCCTGAACTACCGCGGGGGATCGTTTCTCCTGCCCGACGTGGATGCGATTCGGCGGGATGCTTCGCTCGCGGGAGTGGCCTTCACGCCTGTCGATGACGGCACGGTGGCGAACATCCGCGGAGAGATCGCCGGCGGCAACATGGACACCGTGCAGCTCGAGCGTGCCCCCAAGGTGGCCGTGTACGTCCCGCCCTTCGCCGCCCCCTGGGACGATGCGGTCACGATGGCCCTGCAGTACGCCGGGGTTCCCTTCGAAAAAGTGTGGGATCCCGAAGTGCTCAGCGGCAAGCTCAAGCAGTACGACTGGCTGCACCTCCATCACGAGGATTTCACCGGCCAGTACTCGAAGTTCTATCTTCTCTATCAGGG
>DASUBP010000036.1:0-3831 GCA_035763205.1 Gemmatimonadales bacterium | reverse complement strand
CGCACCGCCGACCCCGCGAGCTCCGCGGGTGCCACGGTCTTGGGCGACCTCGTCATCACGTCCGACACCTTCACGTCCAGAAACTTGTCCGTCTTCTCCATCAACCGGGTCAGATCACCGGCCGTGACGACACCGGCGAGGGTCCCCCCCCCGTTGACCACGGCGACCGTACCCCGGCGCTCCGCGAGAAGCACGACGCACTCGCGCATCGGGCGATCCCCCGCGAGCACCGGGAGGTCCTTCGTCACCATGACATCGGCCACGCGGAGGAGCAGCGTCCGGCCCAGGGATCCCCCCGGGTGCAACGCCGCGAAATCTTCGCGCGTGAAGCCCTTCACCTCGAGCAGCGTGACCGCGAGCGCATCGCCGATCGCCAGGGCCACCGTGGTGCTGGTGGTCGGCGCGAGCGTCTCCGCGCAGGCTTCCTCGTCCACACCGCCGTCGAGCCTCACCGTCGCGGCGCGCCCGAGCGGAGAGTCCGATTCGCCCGTGATCGCGATGATCGGGACACCCAGTCGCCCCAGCTGGCCGACCAGCCCGAACAGATCCTCGGATGCGCCACTCTTGGAGAGCAGGATGGCGACGTCGTTCGGTCCTGCCATGCCGAGGTCCCCGTGGAGCGAGTCGACCGGGTGAATGAACGACGCCGGGGTGCCCGTCGAGGTCAGAGTTGCCGCGATCTTGCGCGCGATCAACCCCGACTTCCCTACCCCGGAGACGATGACCCGGCCCCGCGCCTGCGCGAGGAGCTCGACGGCCGCCGCGAAAGAGTCCGAGAGCGTCCGCGCCGAGTGCGCGAGCGCGCCGGCCTCCAGCTCCAGGACCCGGCGTCCCCGTTCAACGAGCCGGGATCGTTCGCTCGGCTGCATCCCCACGCTCGGTCAAGTATGCCTCCACACGTTCGTTCCACGTCCCGCGCGCCTTCAGGATCAATTCCGCCGCCTCCCGCGCCGCCCCCTTGCCCCCCTCGGCCTCGGTCACGACGGTCGCCACCGCCTTCACCTCGGCACAGGCGTTACGTACGGCAATGGGGAGCGCCACGCGCCGCAGCACCGGCACATCGGGCAGATCGTCCCCCACGAACGCGCACTGGGCCAGGGTCAGGCGCCGCGCTTCGAGCCAGCGCTCCAGTGCCGGCAACTTCTGCGCGCCGTCATCCTGAATCACATCCGGAATCCCGAGCTCGCGAGCACGCAGTGTGGTCGCCTCGGAGACCCGGCCACTGACGATGACGACGTGCAGGCCGGCCCATTGCAGCATTTTCAATCCCAGACCGTCGGGAACGTGGAACCGCTTGAACTCGGCCGCATGATCGGCGACGAGGCCGAGGTAGACCCCGCCATCCGTCAACACGCCGTCCACGTCGAACCCGACGACCGTGATCCGCCTGGCCAGGCCCGCGTCGATCACGAAACCCGGACCGCCCCTCGGGCCGCGCGCCACACGTCGACCGCGACCTCGAGCGTCTTCTCCAGCTGATCCAGGGGCAACATGTTCGGCCCGTCCGAAGGGGCGTGATCGGGATCCGGGTGCGTCTCGATGAAGAACCCGTCGGCCCCCGCCGCCGCGGCGGCGTACAACAGGGGCGGGATGAAGTGCCGGAGGCCCCCACTGGAACCGCCCACTCCCTTCCCCGGCTGCTGCACGGAGTGCGTCGCGTCGAAAATCACCGGCGCCATGCACGCGGTCCGGAGACGGGCGAAGTTCCGCATGTCGACGACGAGATCCCCGTATCCGAAGAAGGTGCCTCGCTCGGTGACCGCCACTTCCTCGGCGCCCCCCGACCGCAGCTTCTCGACCGCACCCCTCATCCCGTCCGCATCGAGCCACTGGCCCTTCTTCACGTTCACCGGCTTCCGGGCTTTGCCCGCGGCGAGGAGCAGATCGGTTTGGCGACACAGAAAGGCCGGGATTTGCAGGACGTCGGCGACCTCTGCCGCGGCGGCTACCTGCCCGGTCTCGTGCACGTCGGTGAGGACGGGCAGTCCCGTGGACTTCCGCACCCGCTCGAGCGCGCGGAGCCCCGTCTCGATCCCGGGCCCACGCTCGGCCTCGAGCCGGGACCGGTTGGCCTTGTCGTATGACGCCTTGTAGATGACGGCGAGACCCAGCCGCCGGGCGACCTGCGCAAGCGCTTCGCCCACCCGCAGGTTCAGGTCGTCCGACTCGACGACGCAGGGCCCCGCGATCAGGAACGGGGCGTCGGTCGCTCCGAAGTGCGCCGCCATGCGCTTAGGGCTTGAGTCCCGCCAGCACGGAATGGCTCGCGTCGGCGGCCGGCGCGTGGTTCTTGTGCCAGGCGACCGCGGCGCCCACGAAGCCCGCAAAGAGCGGATGCGGGCGGGTGGGCCGGGACTTGAGCTCGGGGTGGAACTGGCACCCGACGAACCAGGGATGTTCCGGCAGCTCGATCATCTCGACCAGGGAGCCGTCGGGCGAGAGGCCCGAACACCGCATGCCGTACTCCGCCAGCACATCGCGATACGCGTTCGACACTTCGTACCGGTGCCGGTGACGCTCGCTCACTTCCGAGGCGCCACCATAAATCTGAGAGGCGCGCGATCCCGTGCGCAGACGGCAGGGATACGCCCCCAGCCGCATGGTGCCGCCCATCTCCTGAATCCCTTCCTGGGTCCGCATCAGCGCGATGACCGGGTTCTCACACTCAGGCTCGAACTCGCTGGAATTCGTGTTTTCCAGCTTGGCCACGTTCCGAGCGAATTCGATGATGGCGGTCTGCAGGCCGAGGCAGATGCCGAGGAACGGGAGCTTGTGTTCGCGCGCCCAGCGGATGGCTTCGAGCATCCCCTCGACGCCGCGCACGCCGAACCCGCCGGGCACCAGCAGTGCGTCGTATCCGGCGAGCAGCTCGCCCGCGACTTCCTGGCTGGTGAACCGGTCGGAGGCGATCCACTCGATTTTCACCCCGACGTCGTTCGCGATCCCGCCGTGCACCAGCGCCTCATGAATGCTCTTGTAGCTGTCGGCCAGCTCGGTGTACTTGCCCACCACCGCGAGGCGCACGCGCGCCGGCGGGTTGAGGATCTTGTCCACCATCCCCGCCCACGAGCGCATATCCGGCTCTTTCGTGTCGAGACGCAGCCGATGGCAGACTTCCTTGTCGAGCCCCTGCTCCATGAGGCGGATCGGGATCTCATAGATGGACGCCACATCGGGGCTCTCCACCACGCACCCGAAGTCCACGTTGCAGAACTGCGCGATTTTCCGTTTCAGGTCTTCGGTCAGGGGGCGTTCCGTCCGGCAGATGAGGATGTCGGGCTGGATTCCGATCTGCATGAGCTCCCGTACGGAATGTTGCGTCGGCTTGGTCTTGAGCTCCGCGGTCGCGGCGATGAACGGGACCAGCGTCAGGTGAATGAAGAGCGTGTTCTCGCGCCCGACTTCCTGGCGGAATTGCCGGATGGCCTCGAGGAACGGCAGCGACTCGATGTCGCCGACCGTGCCGCCGATCTCGGTGATCACCACGTCGTGGTCGGGCGCCAGCCGGCGGATCGCGCCCTTGATCTCGTCGGTGATGTGCGGGATCACCTGCACCGTGGAGCCGAGGTATTCGCCGCGCCGCTCCTTGGTGATGACGGACAGGTAAATCCGGCCGCTGGTGACGTTGTTCACCTGCGAGAGCGAGCGGTCGATGAACCGCTCATAGTGGCCGAGGTCCAGGTCGGTCTCGGCGCCGTCGTCCGTGACGTAGACCTCGCCGTGCTGGAAGGGCGACATGGTCCCGGGGTCGACGTTGATGTACGGATCGAACTTCTGGATCGTCACCTTGAGTCCGCGCTCGACCAGGAGTCGCCCCAGGGAGGCCGCCGC
>DASUBP010000035.1:0-7527 GCA_035763205.1 Gemmatimonadales bacterium | reverse complement strand
CTCGGCACTCCGGCGTACATGGCACCGGAGCAGGCCGCCGCTGATCCGCACGTCGACCACCGGGCCGACATCTACGCTGCCGGCGTTCTGGCGTACGAGATGCTCGCGGGGAGATTGCCGTTTTCGGCCTCCACGCCACAGCAGATGCTGGCAGCACATGTCACACAGGCGCCCGACCCGCTCGCCGCGCACCGGTCCACCGTGCCACCCGCCTTGGGCGCGTTGATCATGCGGTGCCTCTCCAAGAAGCCCGCCGACCGGCCCCAGTCGGCCATCGAGCTGGTGCAGCTGCTCGACGTGATCATGACGCCCTCGGGCGGGATGACGCCGACGGGAAGCACTCCGGTGATCTCGTCGGGGACCGAAGCAGCCATCAAACGCACGCATCCGGTGCGCGTGGCTGCGCTGTTCGGCGTGGCGGGCGTCGCCGTTCTTGGGCTGGTCTACTTCCTGATGCAAAGGCTTGGGCTGCCGACCTGGGTGTTCGCCGTCGCCGGCGTGCTCCTGGTGGTCGGCCTGCCGATCATGCTCGTGACTGGGGTCTTCGAGCGGAAGCGCGCGTTGGCACACACGACGGGGTACGTCCCGACCAACCCGCTCGCCAAGTGGTTCACGTGGCGCAAAGCCATTCTGGGCGGAGGCCTGGCGTTCGGCGGACTCGCGGTGGTCGCCGCGATCTACATGACCCTGCGCCTCCTCGGCATCGGGTCCGTCGGTACGCTGATGGCCAAGGGAGCTCTGAAGTCCGAGGACCGGATCATCCTCACCGACTTCGAGAACCACTCCAGCGACTCGACCCTCGGCTCCACACTGACCGAAGCGTTCCGGGTGGACCTCTCCCAATCCCGCACGGTGCATCTTCTCGATACCCGACAGATCGCCAGCGCCCTGCAGCGCATGCAGAAGCCCGCGAATACGCCGATGACCGGCGCTGTCGCCCAGGATCTCGCGCAGCGCGAAGGCGTGAAGGCGATCGTCACCGGGCAGATCGCGTCGGTGGGCAAGTCCTATGTGTTGTCGGCGAGCATTCTCTCCGCTGCAGACGGGACCGTGCTCACCGCGGTTCGGGAGAATGCCGATGATGAGGGAGGCCTTCTCGGGGCTCTCGACCGGCTCTCGAAGGACCTGCGGGAGCGCATCGGCGAGTCGTTGACGACACTCCGGGCCACGGATGCCCTCGAACAGGTGACGACGTCCTCGCTCGACGCCCTGCGGAAGTATTCCGAAGGAGTGCGGCTCGCGATGGCGGGGGACGACGAGGGAGCGATCCCGCCACTCCGTCAGGCCGTCGCCCTGGATACCGGCTTCGCCATGGCCTGGCGCAAGCTCGCCGTCGAGCTCGGCAACACCGCGGCGTCCACTCAGGAGCAGATCGAGACGGCGACCAAGGCGTATCAGCACCGGGATCGCCTCACACCCAGCGAGCGGGATCAAACCATTGGTTACTACTCGCAGTTCGCCGACTTCGATATCGACCGCGCGATGGCCGCGTACCGCGATCTCTTGACCATCGACTCGAACAGCATCGTCGGCCTCAACAATCTCTCGCTCCTCCTCCTCGTACGCCGGGACTATGCGACGGCCGAGAGCCTGCTGACCCGCGGGCTGCGGAACGGATGCGGGAATTGCTACCAGCAGCTGGTCCAGCTCAAGGTCGTCATGGGTCAGGACACCGCGGCGCGGCGCTTGGCGAGCGAGTATCAGCGCGCCTTCCCCCGCGGGCCGAATCCCGAGGGGCAATTCTTCTGGATCGCGTCGGCTGCCCACGACTACGCGGAAGCGGATCGGGTCATCGCGAAGATGCGCGTGGACTTCGCGTCGAGTCCCTACGTGCAGGAGGTCGTGGCCCAGACCATGGTGGCGACGCTGGGGGCGCGAGGCCGGATCGCCGAAGCCAACCAGGTCTCCACCGAGCAGTTGATGCGCCGGGCCGACGAGCGGGGATTGCCCGCCGACTACCTTGCGGCGTCCGGAACCCAGGCGCTGTTCGACATCGTCCTGCGCGATCGGCCCGCCGATGGACTCCGGAAGGTCTCGGAGGCTCTGGCCCGTCATCCGTTCTCGTCGATGCCCGCCTACGACCGTCCCTATACCGGCGCGGCGGCTATCTACGCCCGTGCGGGCCGAGTGGACGAGGCCCGGCAGCTGATGGCGGAATACGCTCGACTCGTGCCGGAGGGCGTCCGAAAAGCGAACCCGAACCGGCATAGCGCCCTGGCCGAGATCGCCAGGGCCGAGCACCGGTACGCCGACGCGCTGGGGGAGTACTGGACTTACCACGACGAGGTCGGGTGCGCGGCTTGCGGCTTCTTCGATGTGGCCTCGGTCTTCGACCTCATGCACCAGCAGGACTCGGCGCTGATCTATTACGACCGGTTCATCACGACGCCGGATCCATTTCGGGTATGGGAAGACGAGTTCTATCTGGGCCCGGCCTACAAGCGCGCCGGCGAGCTGCACGAGGCCATGGGTGACCGCACCCAGGCGCTCGATTACTACAACAAGTTCGTGGACCTCTGGAAGAACGCCGACGCCGAGCTGCAACCCGTCGTGCGGGATGTCCGCGGCCGCATCGCGCGGCTCGCGGCCGAGCACTAGGGCGCGCCGGCTACACCGGCGGAGCCGGGAGTACCCGAGCGAGCGCCTTGAGCAACTGCCCGTCCGGAGTATTGCCGTCCGGAGCCTCCGCCAACACCACGGCGAAGCGCCTCCGGAGGAGCGGGTCCCGCATGGCGTGCGCAGCGAACTGGAGCGAGAGCGGGATGAACCAGGGAGCCTGTCGAGCTCCGGCGCCGGCTCTGGCGACAGCGGCGTACTGCTCGAAAATCGCGAGAATGAAGGCCGGCTTGGACCGGAATTGCCTGTAGATCGCGCCCTTGGTGAACCCGGCGGCGTTCGCGACCTGATCGAGCGAGGCAAACTCGAGCCCCTGCTCAGAGATCAGCTTCAGCCCGGCCTCGAGCAGAAGGGTTCTCGTCTCAGCCCGCCGCTGCTTCTTTACGATTCCCATGGGTATCTAGGATACGATCGAGTATCTCAATATGAAAGTCCTCAAGGGAAAACGTCGAGAAGAAGCGTCAAGGAAAGTCGTGAGCCGATACCATTCGGTACCAAAGATACGTATGAGTATCCTGCTTTCGGGGAATTTCGGCACCGCAGAGAATCGCGCAACCCAAAGGGCTTGACTGGCTTGGACCCCCTTCTACGTTTGGGGTTCGCATCGCTACGAAGCCCTCAAGGAGACTGGTAGATGCCGTACGTCATTACCCAGCCCTGCATCGATCTGAAGGACCGGTCCTGCGTGGACGTCTGTCCCGTGGACTGCATCTACGAGGGCGAGAAGCAGCTCTTCATTAATCCCGACGAGTGCATCGACTGCGGCGCCTGCGAACCCGAGTGCCCGGTGACGGCCATCTTCCCAGAAGAAGACGTCCCCACCCAGTGGAAGGAATACATCGCGCTCAACCGCGAGATCTTCCAGAGCGCCACTCCGCCCGGCAAGCCGCAGCGCAAAGGCGCCTGACGGGCGCTAGAGGACGGATTTCAGGAAGTCGCCAATCAGGCGGGTCGTGACGAAGGGCTGTTCGAGCGGGGGCAAGTGTGCGGCGCCGGAAACGGTGGCGAACCTCGCCCCCTTGATCTTTCCCGCCATCGCGGCGTTCCCCTCCGGCGTACTGATGCCATCCGACGCTCCAGTCACCACCAACACCGGCACCCGCAGTTCGGCGAGCATCGCGGTCGAGTCCTCACGATCCCGCATGGCCTTGAGCGCCCCGACGATCCCGTTCACCGGGGCGCGCTCGATCATCTCCCGGACCTGAGCTTCGACCTCGGGATGCTCCGCTCTGGTATCGGGCGTGAGCAACGCGGGAATCATCTTGTCGGCGACGGCCGAGGCTCCAGAGACCCGGGCCAGCGTCATCATTTCCTCACGCCCGCGTTTCCCTTCCTCCGTATCGGCCTCCGCCTTCGTATCACAGAGAATCGCGGCACGCACACGTCCCCGATAACGCCGCAACAACTCGAAGATCACATATCCGCCCATGGACAGCCCGCACACCACCGCGGCCGCGACCTCCATCGCATCGAGTACGGCGATCAAGTCGTCCGCGTAACGCGCCATCGAGTATCCGTCGTCTGGCACACTCGACGTGCCGGCACCCCGGAGATCGGGCGCGATCCGGCGCCATCCGGGGAAGGTCTTGAGTTGATGCCGCCACAGGTCGTGATCGAACGGAAATCCGTGCACCAGGAGCAGCGCGGGACCTTCGCCTCGCTCCTCCACCGAGATCTCGGCGTCTTCCACCTGCACTCGCATGGTCCGGTTCACTCGCCACTCCCCGGTGCCGCGTACGTGTGCCAGTACACCACCCGCGTGAACCCCATGCGC
Organism: Gemmatimonadales bacterium; assembly: GCA_035763205.1. Taxonomy (GTDB): domain Bacteria; phylum Gemmatimonadota; class Gemmatimonadetes; order Gemmatimonadales; family GWC2-71-9; genus 40CM-2-70-7. The sequence continues at coordinate 3,137 of DASUBP010000035.1, read as the reverse complement.
GCGACGTCGGGGAGCGCCGCAACCGTCTTGCCGGTGTAGGTCGAATCGGCCTCCAGCCCCGCCTCCGCTCCCCACGCCCGCGCCGCCTCCCCTGCCGCGGACGGTACTCCGTACCCGTCACCCATGCCGTTGACGAGGAAGAGGCGTGGGGATGTGGAGGCCTGGGGGTGCTGGACGCCCCGTGCGACGAGCAGCTTCCGCGCGCGACGTGACAGGCTCTCCACTCTCCATCGGTTGGCCACGACCCATGGGGCCACGCGCACGGCCACGACCTGAGTCGGCCAGCCGAGTGTCGAACACCCCAGCAAGATTCCCGCCGCTGTTCCGCCTGAGCCGAGCGCCGTGACGATCGCGTCAGGTGGCCCCGGAAGCTGCGTGGCCAACTCGAGCGTCGCGAGCATGTGCCCGAGCACGGCGACCGGCCGGGCGCCGCCACCCGGGATGTACACCCGACGCCCCAGTCTTCCCGCGAGGTTCCACGCCCGAAGCCACGCGGCCGGGAAACCGGCCCAGCGCGCCGCCGCAAACACTCGACTCGATGCGGACCCCGACGCACGCGAAGTCCGGGCCTCCGAATCATTGTGTCCCTGCGGAAACTGGGCGAGGACGGCCTGGGCGCCGAGGGCGCGGGCGTGGCAAGCGGTGGCGAGACAGTGGGTGGATCCCCACCCACCGATGGTGACCACCACATCTCCGGGTCCTACGTCACGGAGCAGGAACTCGAGACCCCGGACCTTGTTTCCACCGTAGAGGGCGGAGGACCGGTCTTCCCGCTTGACCCACAGCTCGGGCACACCGGTCCGCGCCGCCAGCACGGGATTGGGTTCGAGGGGCGTCGGCCAGGTTCCCAAAGAGCACGGACGGAAAGCCGCGCGTATCTTTCGAGCGAAATCCGCGGTATCCAATGCTTCAAGGCCTTTCACCGCGAGTGAGCCAACATGCGGGTATCCACCGACTACATCAGACACGCCGCGCGGGCCGCGCGCAAATGCGCCGGCGACCCGCTGGGCGGCGAGCCCCAGCCCCCTGATCCCGAATTCTACAAGACCCTCGCCAAAGCGCTCGAAGAGATCGCGGCGGGAATGGAGCAGCTGGGCAAGGCGGATCAGCATTAGCGACGCGCGTTACGTCGCCACTCCGGAAGCGCTGGCCCAGGTCGTCGGGGCGTTCCGCCGGGAGTCTCCGGTGGCCGTGGACACGGAGGCCGCCAGCTTTCACCGCTTCGTGGACCGCATCTACCTGGTGCAGCTGTCCACCCGGCGGGCGACCGCCATCGTCGATCCCGTCGCTATCGCGGATCTCGCGCCGGTCGGCGCGCTCCTCGCCGACCCGGACGTCGAAAAGATTTTCCACGATGCCGACTACGACCTGCGCACCCTCGATCGCGACTACGGCTTCCGTGCCGTCCGCCTCTTCGACACCCGAGTCGCCGCGCAGCTGGCCGGTGAGCCTGCGATCGGCCTCGCCGCCCTCCTCGAGAAGTACCTGGGCCTGAAGCTCTCCAAAGCCCATCAGAAGGCCGACTGGTCTCAACGACCGTTGACGCCGGGCATGCTCGAATACGCCGCCGCCGATACGGCGCATCTGCCCGCGCTGCGCGACGCGCTCGAAGCGCGCCTCAGGGAGCTGGGCCGATGGGAGTGGGCAACCGAGGAATTCACCCGGATCGAGGGCTTGCGGTGGACGGTCCCCGCGGATGACGGCGAGGCCTATCTCCGGGTGAAAGGCGCCAAGGCGCTGCGCCCGCGGCAGCTTGCCGTCATGCGCGAGCTCTACACGTGGCGGGAAGGGATCGCCCGGCGGGAGGACAAGGCGCAGTTCCGGATCATCGGGAACGAATCGCTGCTGGGGGTCAGTCGCGCACTTCCGCGCACCCTCGACGACCTGCCCCGTGTGAAGGAATTGCCGGCGTCACTCGCGAAGCGCCACGGGCCGGCCCTGCTCGAGGCGGTCGAGAAGGGCCTCGCCGTCCCTGAAAAAGACTTGCCGCGGATCGTGCGTGTGCCACGCCCCCCACATGATCCGTCGCTCGACGTACGGCAGGAAAAGCTCAAGGCGGCCCGCAACGCCCGCGCCGCCGAGTTGGGACTGGATCCCGGGGTCCTGCTGGGCAGGGTGGCGCTCGAGGCGGTCGCGAGGGCCCACCCGACGGATCGCGCCGGGCTCGCCCGTATCGGCGAACTCCGGCGCTGGCAACTCTCGGTGGTTGGGGACGCGCTGCTGCAGGCGACTGCTCCGGCCGTCTAGGCCGTCTAGAAGCCCATCATCGCGCGGATTTTCGGCTCGATCTTCTCAGGCGACCAATACGGCTCCCACACCAGATCCACGTCGACGTCCTTCACGCCCGGAATCGGCTTCAGGTGTTCGTAGATGTCGTGAATGATCTGGGGACCCGCGGGACACCCGGGCGAGGTCAGCGTCATGGTGACGCGCACGTCACCGTCCCCGGGGTCCACGCCGTAGACCAACCCCAGGTCGATGATGTTGAGATTGAGCTCAGGATCCTTCACCGACCGCAGCGCTTCTCGCAGCTGCTCTTCGGTGAGCTGCACATCCGTCATTCTTCTCCTCCTCGCCCTCGCGAACCTACCCCGGAACGGTGTCCTCGGGCAAGAAGTTCCTAGCGTCCCCCATCAACGGCGCGGGCCGCGGCGTCCGCGAGGTGTCCCCGAACCGTCTTCAGTACGGTGAAGGGCTTCCGGGCCCGCGGCGCGAACGCCCGGTTGGTCAGCAGAATGACGAACACATCGCGATCGGGATCGATCCAGATGGACGTGCCGGTCCAACCCGTGTGACCGAAGCTCCGCGGCCCGAAGAGCCTTCCGGCGCTCGAGACTTCCTCGTCCGTGGGCACCGCCTGCCACCCGAGCGCGCGGTGGTCGGGACCGACGTCGGCCTGGGACGCGCGCGTCGTGAACAACTTCACCGTCTCCGGCGAGACGAGGGGCTTGCCGTCCGGGCGCGTGCCCCCGCGAAGCAGGAACTGGACGAAGCGGGCCAGGTTCTCACCGGTCGAGAACAGCCCGGCATTCCCCGAGACCCCTCCCGCCTTCGCGGCCGTGGGATCGTTGACCACGCCCGCGACCGGATGTCCGTGCCAGAGTCCCGTGGGCGCGGTACGTGACGCCAGATGAGCC
>DASUBP010000034.1:0-4485 GCA_035763205.1 Gemmatimonadales bacterium | reverse complement strand
CTGGTGAAGGACGACGTGTACTCGTCGATCCACATCCAGGAGCTCGAGCTGCACGTCCGGGACACCAAGCGGGGCCGTGAGGAAATCACCCGGGAAATCCCGAACGTCGCGGAAGAGTCGCTGGTGGACCTGGACGAGCGCGGCATCGTGCGCATCGGCGCCCACGTGAAGGCGGGCGACATCCTGGTCGGCAAGATCACCCCGAAGGGCGAAACCGAGCTGTCGCCGGAAGAGAAGCTCCTGACGGCGATCTTCGGCGAAAAGGCGAAGGACGTGAAGGATTCGTCCCTCAAGGTGCCGCCGGGGATGGAAGGCGTGGTCATCGACGTGAAGATCTTCTCGCGCGTCGAGGACCAGGTGGTGGAGAAGGACCGCGGTGAGCGGATCGGCGAGGTCCGCCGGCTCGAAGCCGACGAGAAGGCCCGGATCACCGAGGCGGTCTTCGGCGAGCTGCGTGAGCTGCTCTCGGGCCAGGAAGTCGGCCTGATGCTGAAGAACGGCACGGTGGAGGAGTTCCTGCCGGCCGGCACCAAGCTCACCCGGCCCGAGCTGGCCGAGGTGGACTTCAACGACGTGGACCTGAAGACCCTCCGCGTCGGCAACAAGAGCGTCAACGAGAAGATCCGCGCCGTGCTCGATGCGGCGACCCAGGAGCGGGGCAAGATCGAGGAGAAGTCGGAGGATCAGATCGACAAGATCCTCCAGCCCGACGAGCTCCCCCCGGGCGTGATCCAGCTCGTGAAGGTCTATCTCGCCGAGAAACGGAAGATCTCGGTGGGCGACAAGATGGCGGGACGGCACGGCAACAAGGGCATCATCGCCCGGATCGTGCCCGAGGAAGACATGCCCATCCTGCCCGACGGGCGGCCGGTGGACATCGTGCTCAACCCCCTCGGCGTGCCGTCGCGGATGAACGTGGGACAGATCCTCGAGACCCACCTCGGGTGGGCCGCGCGGATCCTGGGCTTCGAAGCGAAGACCCCCGTCTTCCAGGGCGGTGACGAAACGGAGATCGGGGTACTGCTCCGTCTCGCCGGACTGGCGTGGGCGGCGGACATCCTGCGGCTGGACGTGAAGCCGCCCGAGCTCGACACCGACCGGGTGCGGGCGCTGGTGGCGGATCTGGCCAACCTCCCGTTGGGCGATGGGGCCCGGCCGGGACTTGGCCTCGCGGGACTCGCGCTCCTCGGGAACCGCGCGCTCACGGCCGAGACGCGCGAGCTGGCGCATCAGTTCACCGACTTCCTCAAGTTCGCGGCGAAGGAGCTGGCGGAGCGCGAGCTCACGCAGCACCGGGTGGAGCAGGCGCTCCATCAGGAGCTGATGGATGCCGAGGATGCGGGGAAGGCCGAAAAGACGGCGCTGAAGGCCGGGCTCAAGGACATCGAGAAGTTCCTGGAGCACTCGAAGCCGTCCGAGGTGCTCGAGGCGATCGGGTTGCCGGCCCTCGCGGCCCTGCTCGGTCCCAAGTCCGAGTCCGACGCGGACGCGGCGGCGGTGGAGCTGCTCCGGGTCGCCGGATCGTCGGCGGCGGGCAAGTGCCGCCTGCGCGACGGCCGCTCGGGCGAGTACTTCGAGTCCGAGGTCACCGTCGGCACGATCTACATGATGAAGCTGTCGCACCTGGTGGACGACAAGATTCACGCCCGGTCCATCGGACCGTATTCGCTGGTGACGCAGCAGCCGCTCGCCGGGAAGGCGCAGTTCGGCGGCCAGCGGTTCGGCGAGATGGAAGTCTGGGCGCTGGAAGCGTACGGCGCGGCCCACACGCTGCAGGAGATTCTGACCGTCAAGTCCGACGACGTGAACGGCCGCAGCCGAGTGTACGAAGCGATCGTGAAGGGGCAGAATCTGCCGAAACCCGGCATCCCCGAGTCCTTCAACGTGCTGGTGAAGGAACTGCAAGCCCTGGGATTGAAGGTGACCCTGGGCGTCACCGACGACGTCGAAGAATAAGGGGAGGGAGAACCGATGATCGATTTCCGCAGCGGACGCGAGCCCAAGGGCTCGAACTTTGACTATATCCAGATCCGGATCGCGGCGCCCGAGGAGATCCGCGGGCCCAAGGATTCGAAGGAACGGGAGCGTCTCGAGCTCCAGGGCCAGAAGACCTGGTGGTCCTGTGGCGAGGTGACCAAGCCCGAAACCATCAACTACCGCTCGTTCAAGCCCGAACGGGACGGCCTCTTCTGCGAGCGCATTTTCGGTCCGGTGAAGGACTGGGAGTGCCACTGCGGCAAGTACAAGCGGATCCGCTATCGCGGCGTGATCTGCGACCGCTGCGGCGTGGAAGTGACGCTGTCCAAAGTCCGGCGCGAGCGCATGGGCCACATCGAGCTGTCGGTCCCGGTGGCGCACATCTGGTTCTTCAAGACGCTGCCGTCGCCGATGGGCAACCTGCTCGACATGACCCTGCGTGACCTCGAGCGGGTGATCTACTACACGAACTACGTGGTGATCGACCCCGGCGAGCAGGAAGTCCAGGAGCGCGAGCTGCTGGACGAAGACCGCTACCTCGAGCTCCGGGCCAAGGCCAAGAGCGAAGGGGACGCCGCGTTCCGGGCCGACATCGGGTCCCCCGCGGTGCGGTCGCTCCTCGAGCGGATCAACGTGGACAAGCTCTCGGACGAGCTGCGGGAATCCGTGGCCAACGAGACCAGCCAGCACCGCAAGAAGCAGATGCTGAAGCGGCTGAAGATCGTGGACGCCGTCCGGAATTCCGGCAACGCGGGTGAATCGCGCAACAACCCGGGCTGGATGATCCTCGACGTCATCCCGGTGCTGCCCCCCGACCTGCGGCCGCTGGTGCCGCTCGACGGCGGGCGCTTCGCCACGTCCGATCTGAACGATCTCTACCGGCGCGTGATCAACCGGAACAACCGGCTGCAGAAGCTGATCCTGCACCGGGCGCCGGAGGTCATTCTCCGGAACGAGAAGCGCATGCTCCAGGAGGCGGTGGACGCGCTGTTCGACAACGGCCGCCGCTCCAAGGCCATTCGCGGCCGCGGCAAGCGTCCGCTGAAGTCGCTCTCGGACATGCTGAAGGGCAAGCAGGGCCGCTTCCGGCAGAACCTGCTCGGCAAGCGCGTGGACTACTCGGGCCGCTCGGTGATCGTCGTGGGCCCGGAGCTCCGCCTGCACCAGTGCGGTCTGCCCAAGGCGATGGCGGTCGAATTGTTCAAGCCCTTCATCATCCACAAGCTGGTGGAGAAGGGGATCGCCGAGACCGTCAAGCGGGCCAAGAAGATCGTGGAGAAGGAGAGTCCGGAGGTCTACGAGATCCTGGAAGAGATCATCCAGGACCACCCGGTGCTCCTGAACCGCGCGCCCACCCTCCACCGCCTCGGCATCCAGGCGTTCGAGCCGGTGCTGGTGGAAGGCAAGGCGATCCGGATTCACCCGCTGGTCTGCGCGGCGTTCAACGCGGACTTCGACGGTGACCAGATGGCCGTGCACGTGCCGCTCTCGTTCGAGAGCCAGCTCGAGGCGCGGCTGCTCATGATTTCGTCCAACAACGTGCTGAAGCCGTCCGACGGCCGGCCGGTGGCGGAGCCCAGCCAGGACATGGTGCTGGGCTGCTACTTCCTGACCAAGGAGCCGGTGGACTTCGAGCAGGCGCGCGCGACGGCCCCGCATATCGGGAACGCCGCCGAGCTCGAGATGGGACTCGCCACCAAGCGGCTGAACTTCCACTCGCCGGTGCATTTCCACGTCGACGGCAAGTGGGTTGCGACCACCGCGGGACGGGTCATTTTCAACAGCATCCTTCCGGCGGCGCTCATCGCGACGCTCGGATATCAGAACAAGGTGATGCGGAAGAAGGACCTCTCCGAGCTGGTGTTCGAGAGCTATCGCCGCGCGGGGCTCGCCCCGACGGTGCAGTTCCTGGACTCGCTCAAGGAGTTCGGCTTCCGGTACGCCACCCAGGGCGGCGTCTCGATCGGGATCGCGGATCTCGAGATTCCGGGCGAGAAGCTGCCCCTGCTCCACGACGCGGAAGCGCGGGTGGAGCGGTTCCAGCGCGCCTACGCCACCGGACAGATCACGTTCGGCGAACGGTACAACAAGGTCATCGACGCCTGGACCCACGCGAACAACGACATCGCCGAGGCCATGGTCGCGACGATGCGGAAGTCGAAGGGCGGCTTCAATCCGGTGTTCATGATGTTCGACTCCGGAAGCCGCGGTTCCCGTGACCAGATCCGGCAGCTGGCGGGCATGCGCGGCCTGATGGCCAAGCCGCAGAAGAAGCTGACGGGCGGTATCGGCGAAATCATCGAGAGCCCGATCAAGTCGAACTTCCGTGAAGGGCTGTCGGTGCTCGAGTACTTCATCTCGACCCACGGCGCCCGGAAGGGTCTGGCGGATACGGCGCTCAAGACGGCCGACGCCGGCTACCTGACCCGGAGGCTGGTGGACGTGGCGCAGGACGTCACGATCACCGAGGAAGATTGCGGCACCATCCTCGGCCTCGAGATGACCGCG
>DASUBP010000033.1:0-2805 GCA_035763205.1 Gemmatimonadales bacterium | reverse complement strand
CGGCCCGCAGGTCGAGGGTCTTGGCCGCCACCCGCGAGTCGGTCTCGTACAGCTCCACGCGTTCGAACCGGCTGGAGTACCGGAAATCCGCGCCCACGGACGCCGGGCCTACCGCGTAATCGGCCGATAGCGTGACGAGATGCCGCGGGCGGAATGCCAGCGGCCGTCCCGGAGTCGAATCGGTCGCCAGCTCCCAGGCGTCGAGGTACGTGTACGCCACGCTCGTGGTCAGACGGGGTGTGAAGGGGGATGCGACAAGGCTGACGTCGACCCCCGCCAGCCGGGCCCGCTGGACGTTCTGGAACTGGATCGAGTCTCCCACGAGCTCCGGCGAGATGTAATCGGTGGCCCTCGTGTAAAAGATCGCGGTGTTGGTCGAGAGCCAGGGTGTGATGACCGCGGTGTTGCCGATTTCTCCAGTCCACGCCGTCTCGGCGTGCAGGCTGGGATTCGGCACGACTTCGAACGGCGGCACCGGAGTGGTGACGAACTTCTCCCCCATGGATGCCGCGCGGAACCCCCGGCCGACCGATGCCCGCCAGATACCCAGCGTCGATGGCAGCACGGCGGCGACCCGCGGGCTGATGACGGCCGACAGCCCGGCGCCGTCGTCGGCGAGGAAGTCCGCGCGCACGCCGGCCGTGAGGCGGATCTTGCCCACCACGCGCTCGGCCTCGCCGTACGCGGCGAACTGTTCCTGGGAGTGATTCCCGAAGATGTCGCTCGTCACCTGGTTGTCGGTCAACTCGCCGCCCACGGTCACCGTCTGGTCGGGACTCGGGGTGGTGACGATCCGTCCTTCGGCTCCGAACCGGTCGGCGACGGCGAAGTCGTCTCCCGCCTTCTGGAAGTCCGTAAAATGGGTCCGCAGCCAGGACGCGCGTCCCATCCAGGTGGTGTTCTCGTCCGGCGTGCGGGTGACCGTCGCCGTGAGGTAGCCATGATCCGAGCGGGTGTGGTTCCCGGAGTCGGCCGTATCAACGAGGAAGGGCTGGTAGGCGAGCCCACGCATGTTCGCGCACTGATTCGGGCCGCACCACGCCAGGGGAACCTGATACTGGTGCGTCGCCCAGGTGCCGGTAAAGCGCACGTGGGTCACCGGGTCGGGCAGCCACTCGCCTCGCCCCGCGACCTGGAGGTAGTCGCTGGCATCCTGCTGGCGGTAGCCATCCGAGTGCCGGCCGCCGACCGTCAGGGCCCCGCGAACCTGATCGGTGCCGAAGGATCCCGTCAGCGAGCCGCCACCCTGCATGCCGGTGAAGTTCCGGAATTTCCACAGGGAATCCGGAGGATTGGCGAAGCCGCCGCCGAAGAACCGCACGCGGCCGTGGATGCCTTCGGGAATATCCCGCGTGATGATGTTCACCACGCCGCCCAGGGCCGCCGAGCCGTACAGTGACGAGCCCGCTCCCTTCACGATCTCGATCCGCTCGGCGTCATCCACCGGGACCAGGTCCCAGTCGATGCCGGCGCGATCGGCCTCGTTCATCGGAACGCCGTCGACCAGGAGCAGCACGCGGGCGCCCAGTCCCTGTTCGAATCCGGAAGACCCGCGGATGTTGACCTGGCCGTTGATGAACTGGACGCCCGGCACGCGGTTGACCGCCTCATCGACGGTGTTCACGGCGCGGCGCGCGATGGCGGTGTCGGACAGGACATCGACCGACGCCGCGACATTCTCGAGGGATTCGGGACGCTTGCCCGCGGTCACGACGAGGCCGGGGAGGTAAAAGACGCCGCCCTTGAGCGTCACGTTCCAGATCACCGAGTCGCCGGCGAGGACCGTGACGTCCGTCGAGTCGAGCCGGAACGCGAAGGCGGCGACCCGGAGATGGGCCAGGCCCGCCGGCACCTGCTGCAGGCGAAAGCGTCCATCCTCCCCGGTCAGCGTGAAGGCGGCCCCGACCGCTTCGACCTTCGCTCCGGCCACCGGTGCGCCGGCCGTGTCGCGAACGGTGCCGACGACCGTCCCCGTTTGTTGGGCGGCGGCGGGGGTGGCGATGAGGAGGGCCGCTGCGAGTGCGAGCCGGGACGTCATGGCGGGAAGAAGTACGACACGCTGTGCATGTTGTTGAAGTCGACGACGAAGTCGACGCCGCCGGTCCCCGCCGAGTGGACGGTGACGACGCCGGGCTTTGTAGTATCGGCGGGATCGCGGTAGTAACCGGCTTCGCGCAGGAGGGCATCGGCGCTGGCCGTGTCGGACGGGTTCAGCGTGCCGACTTTCTTCCAGACCGCGAGCACCCAGTGATACTGGTTGTTGGGAAGCGCGAGACCGTAGGGGACGACCGAGTCTCCCGCGAGTGGGATCTGGAGTGTCTGCGGCGGGAAGGGCAGGAAATTGAAGAGATCGTTTTCCGTCTGGGGGAAGCTTCCGTACGCGACGAGATACATCACGTCCGTGGAGTCCGGGACGGCGCCCCGGAACGTGATGTGCCCGCAAATCCCCACCAAGTGCGGACCGCAAATGGTCGTCGGCTGGAGGCCGTCGTTGCACCCCAGCACCAGAGCGAGAACCAACAATCGGAAGCGCCGCATCTCCAAGCAATCTGGCCACTTCCGGCGTTCAGTCAACTTGACCGGACCTCTCACGACCCGCACCTTTCGGCCATGCCCCTCTACGAGTACCGCTGTACCGCGTGTGACGAAGTGTTTACGGAACAGCTCACCATCTCGGAGCACGGCAAGCGGCGGCCCGTCTGCCCCTCGTGTGGCTCGCGCGCGGTCGAGCCCGTGCTTTCCACGTTCTTCGCCAAAACCATCCGCAAGAGCTGACGGCACGGTGTTCGAGCGCTTGCGCGACGC